>NZ_JBPSEG010000012.1:0-107043 GCF_051488665.1 Melioribacter sp. Ez-97
GATTTTTTTTATTATGAATTTACTAACTTTATCAATATTTTTAATTGAATTTTTCCATTAATCTGCGAGAAACAATGAAAAGCCTAAAAAGGGGGTATGTATGAAAAAAACTCTCAGTATCACACTGATGATTTCCTTTATGGTAATCTTATTCTCTTCTTTAACCGTGGCGCAGGATCGCAACGTGCGTTTCGGAAAAATCTTCGGTAAAGAAGAAGCCAATCAGCTTTTCGGCAACGTGGTCTTTTCGGTAAAAGTCAAGAAAGACATCATCAAAGCCGCTCTTTCGCGTGTTGATAAATACGTTCTATTTGCAATCAAGGGCAAAAGACCGTTAATGTTCAACAGCAGAAGAAAACCGCTGCTCGACGATAACGTTACGTTGGACCCGGGCGAAAAAGGTTTCGTCTTCAGCAAGGAAGCTGTTGAAGAATTTCTCAACAGCACAAACGATTCCGTCATCGAGATAGAAATAAGAGGCGCCGAATGGGGAGGCGGCAGACGCACTTCAGGTTCCTTCTCGTCAAATGCAATATTGACTTTAAGCAACTCGGTAAGCACGCTGGAATTGTCTGCTGATTGTCCGCCATATTGTGTAGATCCATAATTAAGTAAATTCCATGAACAAGATTGAAATATTTAAAATACTCTTTTATACAAGTATCGTAATTTGGCTCTTTCCACCCGTACGTCAATGGTAGACCAAATACTTTTACTTTTTTCTTATACTGGCGCTGGCTGATCCAGTATCGATGTTTTTAAAAAATTATGTGTTAAGCAGTAATATTCATTTTTATTACCCGTTTATTTCTTTATTGTTGTTTTTCTCCGTATACAGGAAAGACAACGCGAACGAAAAATTCTATTTTCCTGTAACTCTTACAATATCGTCTTTTACATTTATACTAACATTAATAATGGAGCAATCCCAGCTTGCGGTTGGGATTCTCCATTTTCTTATTGTATTCCTTTTTCTGAAGGAATTTATTATCCGTTTCTCTTTTAAGAGCGAGCTCGATATTTTTCTTTTAATAGTTATCTTTTACGAATTCACAACCATACTCAAATATTTAAATGTGGCTTTCGGATTTACAAATGCAACCGCTTACTTTATTATTACAAGTATCTTCCAAATCTCCTTTGGACTCTTCTTTTCGATCGTTAGAGGAGATAGAGCCCGGGTCGTTATTCAGCGCTGAGAATCCGTATTTTTACGCAATTCTCCTGATAGCTGTAATACTCGTGGTGTCTTTTATGTTTTTCTGGTACGTAATTCTCCCTATGCGGAAACGCCACGAAAAAGAAGAAAAGACGATGCAGCTGCGTCAGGCGGAATTGATGGCTCTCTTTGCGAGTCTTGCCCCCGACCCGGTATTCCGCGTGGATAAAGCAAGCAATATAATACTGGCAAACGACGCCGCTCATAAGGTCTTTCCTTTCAAAGTTCTGCTCGGCACGAAAATCTCCGAAGTCCTCCCGTTTACGAAAGACCTCGACATTTACGAAATGATCAAGCGGGACATAACGATTAATTATACTACTCAAATCAATCAGAATTTTTTCCAATTCAAGATAAGCGGTATTTCGAGTCTCGAAATTTGCCAGATATACGGACGAGACATAACCGAGCTTAAGCGGTCGGAAAAAGAACTCCAGGAAGCGCTGCGTAAAGCCGAAGAGTCGCAAAAATTAAAAGAATTTTTCCTGTCGCAAATATCGCACGAGGTGCGTTCTCCGTTGAACGTTATTATCGGCTTTTCCAATATGCTGCTCGAAGAAGCCAAAAGCAGCAACGACCCCGACATGAAAGAAATCTACCTTTCGATTATCAACAACAGCAAACGGCTCTATCGCACATTCGACTTGTTGTTGAATATGTCGCAAATTCAAACGGGCACGTTCAATATACGCTTTGAACGGATTGACGCGCTGCCGATTATAAAATCGTTGTCAAATGAATTCGCCACTTACGCCGAAGAAAAACGGGTTGCGCTCAGAGTTGTTCCGCTTACGGAAGATACTTTTATAACCGCGGATCATTATTCGGTTAATCAGATTTTTTCCCATTTGATCGACAACGCCATAAAATATTCCGAAAACGGAAACGTGGATATTATACTGCGCAGGGATGACGATTATTTCTATGTCGACGTAAAAGACAACGGCATAGGAATGCCTCCCGAATATATTGAAAAATTATTCACTCCGTTTTCGCAGGCAAACATGTCATACTCCAAGCCTTTCGAAGGTGCCGGCTTGGGTCTGGCGCTAGTTAAAAATCTTTTGGACGTTAATAACGCCAAAATCGAAGTGAAGAGCGAGTTGGGTACCGGCTCGGTTTTCACGGTTATTTTTGAGGGTAACAGTTATGGAAGAACAAGAAGTAAAAAAACCTAGGATTTTAATTGCAGAGGGAGACCAGGACAACAGACATTTTCTGAAGCTCTATCTAAAAAAATATTTCGCGCCCGATACGTGCGAATCAGCGGAAGAACTTTATGAACTTCTTTCACAAAACAATTACGACATAATACTGATGGAGATCGCATTAAAAGGCAACAAAGACGGCGTTCAATTAATTCAGGAATTAAAAAACAACGAAACTTACGCGCAGATACCTATTCTATGCTATACAACATTTGCAATGAACCGCGACAGAATTAACGCTCTCAACGCCGGATGCGATATGTATCTTACAAAACCTGCCGACATTAAAACACTTCTTTATTACCTTTTTACTCTGCTCAAAAAGAAAGGGAAAAATTTCACAGCTCCCGTAATCAACGGTTTTGCATACTGAGAAATCAGAAAGCCCGCTTATGCGGGCTTTCAAAAACCAATTACTATTAACTATAAATCAATCGCCTTGATTACGTTCCGGCGCTGTAATCGTTGATATACTTAACCTGTTCTCTGGTCAGTTTGTCTATTTTGTAACCCATCGTTTTCAACTTAATCATTGCAATTTCCTGATCCTGTTCTTCAGGAATATCGATTACATCAGGTTCAAGTTTAATGCCTTTCATTTTTACTTCGGCCAAACGGAGCTGCGACATGAACTGGTTTGCAAACGACATATCCATAACTTCGGAAGGATGACCTTCGGCTGCGGCGAGGTTTACCAGTCTGCCCTGCGCCAGCAAATAGATGCGCCTTCCGTTTTTGAGCGTATATTCTTCGTTATTCGGTCGCACGGTTCTTTTGGATTTTTTAAGTTTCTCAAGATGCGGAATATTGATTTCGCAGTCGTAATGTCCGGTATTGCAGACGATCGCTCCGTCTTTCATACTTTTGAAATGCTTCGAAACAATAACGTCCTTAACGCCGGTCGCGGTAATAAATATATCTCCGATTTTAGCGGCTTCGTCCATCGGCATAACCCGGAAGCCTTCGAGAGCGGCTTTCAGAGCTGCCGTCGGCTTAACTTCCGTAACAATCACGTTGGCGCCCATTCCGGCGGCTCTCATAGCTACGCCCCGTCCGCAGTGACCGTATCCGGCGACAACGAAATTCTTGCCGGCAAGCAATACAGAGGTGGCTCTTAATATGCCGTCGATGGAAGATTGACCCGTTCCGTAGACATTGTCGAAATCCCACTTCGTTTCGGCGTCGTTGACGGCGATAACGGGATAAAGCAGTTTCTTTGCGGCGGCCATTGCGCGCAGTCTGTGAACGCCGGTAGTCGTCTCTTCGGTTCCGCCGATAATATTTTTTGCCAGTTCGGGATATTTATTGTGAACCGTAAAAATCAGATCGGCTCCGTCGTCGAGCGTAAGATTGGGTTTCATTCTTAATGTTTGTTCGATCGACCAGTAGAATTCCTTAACGTTCTGACCGTGCCATGCATAAATTTCGATGCCGTTTTTTGCAAGGGCGGCGGCAATTTCGTCCTGTGTCGAAAGCGGATTGCATCCGCTCCAGCTTACTTTTGCGCCGGCAGCTTTCAATGTTTCAACAAGAACCGCAGTCTCTTTCGTAACGTGGAGACATCCGGCAATTTTGAATCCTTTCAACGGCTTGGTCTTCGAATACTTTTCTCTAAGCTCCATCATAACGGGCATTCTCGATTCCGCCCATTCGATTTTTTTTCTGCCTTCGGCGGCTAATTTAATATCGCGTACTTTATACTTACCTTCTTTGAAATCCATAAATATTGCTCCTTATTTAACGAGTTTTTTTAGTGTTGATACCAGATCGAGTTTTTCCCAAGTAAATTCTTTTTCGTTTCTTCCGAAATGACCGTAAGCTGCAGTCTTTTGATAAATCGGTCTTCTCAATTTCAAACGTTCGATTATGCCGTTCGGAGTAAGGTCGATTTCCTTCTTAATCAACTTTGCCAATTGCTTATCCGGAATAACTCCCGTGCCGTTAGTATTGACATAGACGGAAACGGGTTCTTTGACTCCGATTGCATATGCAATCTGAAAGAGACATTCTTTGGCAAGTCCCGCGGCGACTATATTCTTAGCGATATGTCTAGCGGCATAAGTGGCGCTTCTGTCGACTTTCGACGGGTCTTTTCCCGAGAAAGCTCCGCCTCCGTGAGGAGCCCATCCGCCGTATGTGTCAACGATTATTTTTCTGCCGGTCAAGCCGGTGTCGCCGTGAGGTCCGCCGATTTCAAATCGCCCCGTAGGATTGACGTAATACTTGGTCTTTTTGTCGAGCAGTTCTGCGGGAATAACTTTCTTAACGATATTATCAATTACGTCAGCTTTGATTTTTTTCTGGCTAACGCCGGGATCGTGTTGAGTCGAAATTACAACGGCGTCCACTCTTTTGGGAGCGCCGTCGTCTTCGAATTCTATTGTCACCTGCGATTTGGAGTCGGGTCTAAGATAAGGCATTTCGCCGGGCGAATTTTTTCTTACGTCGGCAAGACGTTTAACGAGTTTATGTGCAAACATCAAAGGCATCGGCATAAACTCCGGAGTTTGATCGCAGGCGTATCCGAACATAATTCCCTGGTCGCCGGCGCCTCCTTTGTTTACTCCCATAGCGATATCGGGCGACTGCGAATGGATTGCGTTAATAACGCCGCACGATTCCGCGTCGAATTTATATTCGGCTTTTGTATAACCGATATTTCTTATTGTCGATCTTACAATGTCTTCGATATCGATGTAAGCGTCGGTAGTAATTTCTCCGCCGACGACCACCAGTCCGGTCGTAACAAAAGTTTCGCACGCTACCCTTCCGTTCGGATCATTCTTCATTACAGCGTCTAGAACTCCGTCCGATATTGCATCGCACACTTTATCCGGATGCCCTTCGGAAACGGATTCGGATGTGAATAAGTATGACATTTATACCTCTGTTTTATTTTTATTAATAATATTCAATTTCGGATGAATCGCCGGTATTCAATTTTTTAAAATTTCCTTTGACGATTGCATTACTGCCGATTATTGAGTTCTCGAGCATGCTTTTGTCAATTAATGCGCCTTCGCTTATAATCGAATTCCTGATTATCGAGTCGGTAATTTTGCAGCCTTTTGAAATAGTCGTATAAGGTCCTATCACGGAATTAATAACTTCGGCTTTGTCGTCGATATAAACCGGTTCGATTACGACGACATTATCAAATTTTTTATGCGTTCCGTTTTTCGAAAGAAGAAATCGATTCGTCTCCAAAAGAGTTTCGGGTTTGCCGCAGTCGTACCAGCCTTCGACGTCAAACGTTTTTATAATCTCGCCTTTGTCGATCATCAACTGCAGCGCGTCGGTTAATTGGTATTCGCCCCTGGTGCGAATGTTTTTTTCGATTAATTCCGTTAAGCATTCTTTCAGCAGCGAAGTGTTTTTAATGTAATACAATCCGACGAGAGCCAGTTTAGATACGGGCGTTTGCGGTTTTTCTATGAGTTTGACAATCGTATCGTTTTCGCAAACAGCCACGCCGAAACGCGACGGATCTTCGACCTGTTTTACTCCGAGAGCTGTTGTGTTTTTCTGGAATCCCTTTTTCAAATCGAAGTCGAAAATTGTGTCGCCAAGAATAATGAATATTTCATCGTCAACGTCGTCTTTCAGCGCCACATAAACTGCGTGTCCCAATCCGAGCAATTCTTCCTGTTCAACGAATCTAGCGTCGACCAGAGGATATTCGTTTTTGATATAATCGACAATTTTTTCGCCCATGTAGCCGATAATAAACGTGGCTTTATTGATGCCTTCCTGAATTAGTTTGTCGACGATATGACCTATGATAGGCTTTCCGCCTACATTGAGCATAACTTTTGGAAGCGAATGCGTGTGAGGTTTTAATCGTGTTCCGAAACCCGCTGCCGGAATTACAGCTCTCAATTAACGTCCTTTTTTTTAAGCGCCAATTTAATTAATAAGGCAGCGTTTATCAACTATATTATTTGCGTTGTATGCGAACCCCGGGTCCGATCAATTGCGTTCAAAAAATATTTTTTTCCGCAACCACTATTTCTTTTAATTCTTTTCTGCCTTTTCTTCGCGGGTTGTTTTCGTCTTTATAACCGAGGGCAATGACTATAACGGGTTTTTCTTCTTCGTTGAGATTAAAACTGTCGCTAAATTTATTCCTGTCGAATCCGCCCATTTGATGCAAATAAATTTCGCGCTCCGTCGCTTCCAATGTTAAAAATGCGACTGCCTGACCGACATCGTATTCAGTATAATTATTCTTCTTGCCGTTGAGAGAAAGGTTCGTCCTTCCGGTAACTCCTAACAGAACGGGAGCTTTTGCCGCCCACGTTTTATTGCTGTCGAAAAGCGAGTCGAGCAAGGAATTGTATATGTTATCGCCTTTGAAACCGACATAAAATTTCCACGGTTGTTCATTGTATGACGAAGGAGCCAGGCGCGCAGCTTCGAGCAGCGCTTTTATATCTTCCGATGGGACCTCTTCGCCGGAAAAATCGTATGGACTGTATCTTTCGGCTAACAATTCCGATACTTTTGTTCTGCATTCAATGTTCAACTTTATTCCCTTTTTTTAGTGTATAAATCCATATTACGTAGAAATAGTTCCATAACAAAGAAAGCCTCTGCGCTTTTTTAATAAAAAAAGTATCTTGCGTTCATTAAACTTAGCTATTTATTAAAATGAACAAAAACTATTGCCTGCTAATTTTATTCTTGGGCTATACGCTCATTCCTGCTCAGGACACTCTGGTCTGGAAACTTAATAATCCGGATACTGTCGGGAATTTCAAAACTTCGTATCTTACAGATCGCCCTTCCGTAATAAACACTGAATACGGAGAGGCTCTCATTTTCGACGGAGTCGACGACGGAATCTTGGTCAACGCCAATCCGCTCGGCAATGCGGACAGTTTTACGATCGAAGTTTTTTTCCGGCCGGATTCGTCGTCGGACATTTCTAATTACGAACAGCGTTTTATCCATATCAAAAACAGCGACGATTCAAGAAGGATTTTAATCGAACTCCGTTTGAAGAAAAACAGATGGACGCTCGACACCTTTATTAAAAACGGGGATTCGAAATGCACGCTAATCGATACTTCAATTTGGCACGAAGCGGGCAAATGGTACAAAGCGGCGCTGTCTTACACGAAAGGTATTATGAAGCATTCTGTTAACGGTCGAGAGGGGATGAGAGGGAAAATCGATTTCGAGCCGATCGGCGACAACGGTACGATTTCAATAGGAGTAAGACAAAACAAAAAATCTTGGTTCAAAGGCATAATCAGGGAGATTAAATTCATCCGATAAACCGTTTGTCGTAAAAGCAAAATCACGTTCCGGTTATTCTTTGCCATTCTCGCTTTATTTATTATTTTTCCTCAGTGTAAAAAAGCACAATTGGCATTAAAAGACGGGGGATGCAAAACATCCCCTTTATTGTCTGCGGAATCTGCAAAACAGAATTTCGCATAAAAATTAGAATCAAAAATTCTAAAAATACGAGCGTGTTAAATGCGCAGTCGCAAATATATTTTTTCATTTCATATAAATCCCATCCAATCAAACCAATCATTAAGGTACTAATATGAGTCTGAGTCTAATAGCCAAAAGCATATCGGCGTCCCCCACATTAGCTTTAAACGAAAAAGCGCAAATACTGCGCCAGAAAGGGGAACCGGTAATCAACTTCAGCGTGGGCGAACCGCGCAGCCGCGCGCCTCTCGATTCGATACTAGCCGCAGTTCAAATTCTCAACAGCGGCGAGGTTCGTTATACTCCTCCGGACGGGATACCCGACTTGAAGAAGGCAATTATCCGTTATACCGAGGAATTCTACGACCGGAAAGTCGAACCCGAGAACATAATTGTTTCGGGCGGAGCAAAACAGGCAATAATGGTAGCGCTTCAAACAATTCTCAATCCTCAGGAGGAAGTTTTATATCCCGCGCCTTATTGGGTAAGTTATCCCGAAATGGCAAAATTGTGCGGCGGCATCGGAGTTCCCGTTCCGCCCGAAGACGGCGCTTTTTATCCCAGAATTCAGGATATCGAAAGGAAGGTAGGCAGTTATACGAAAGCAATTATAATCAACAGTCCAAATAATCCTTCCGGAGCCGTTTACTCGGAAGAATTTATTGCCGACATTGTCGATTTTTGCGAGCGACGCGACCTCTATTTAATAATGGACGATATTTATCATCGTTTGATTTTCGACGGCAGGAAACCGATTAATCCCTGGATGTATGCAAAAAAGAAAGACGAAAACTCGAAAATGATAATTATCAACGGAGTGTCGAAACAATATGCAATGACGGGTTTTCGGATAGGCTGGGCTGTGGCAAACAAAAAACTTATCGAAGCAATGACGAATATACAGAGCCACCAATCGGGAGGGCCATCTGTTGTTTTGCAGCGCGCCGCAGTGGGAGCTCTGAACGGAATTCAATCGAGTGTGGAAAATCTCAGAGCGACTCTGGAAAACAATCGCAACGTAATGGTCGACTTGCTGCGCTCAATGGAAGGCGCAAAAGTTTTTGTGCCCGATGGAACATTTTACTGTTTTGTCGATTTCAGCGCATACGAAAAAAGCTCTCATAAACTCTCTCAGTTATTGGTCGACAAAGTTATGGTGTTGACCGTGCCCGGAGTTGAATTCGGAATGGAAGGATTTATTCGTCTTAGTTTTGCGGGTTCGATGAAAGAAATTCAGGAAGGAGTCGAAAGAATAAAATGGGCAATCGATCCGAACGCTCCTAACGAACTTTATATCGGCGACAGAAAATTAGTGAGGGACTGGTTATGAGCAAATACCTCGAATTCAATACCCCCGCTTCGAAAGAAGCGATGGAATTAGCGTCGGATTTCAGATTAAAACATCAGGGACTGACGTATCTCGACAGAGTATACTGGAATTTGCCGGAAGAAGCTCTCTATGAAGAAGCAATCTTCCGTAACGAAGGCAAAATAATCAAAGGCGGTCCGCTGCTCGTAAATACGGGAAAACACACAGCGCGAGCCGCAGCGGATAAATATATTGTTCAGGAAGAATCAACGGGAAATAATATCTGGTGGGGAATCTATAACAGGCCATACAGTCAGGCTAAATTCAACGAACTGTTTGGACGTCTGCAGGCATGGGCTCAGGGCGAAGAGTTGTTCGTTCAGGATGTATATGCCGGCGCGGATCCCGAATATCGAATGCCCGTAAGAATAATAACCGAGAAGGCATGGCATAGTTTGTTTGCAAGAAATATGTTTATTACAATCGATAATAAAGACGAATTGAAAAAATTCGTACCGGAATTTACAATTATAGCCGTGCCCGGATTCAAACTAAATCCCGTAATCGACGGAACGAGATCGGAGACGGGAATAATATTGAATTTCGGCGCCAAGATGGCGATTATCGCAAACACTCTCTACGCGGGCGAAATTAAAAAATCGGTCTTTACGGTGCTCAATTACCTGTTAACTTTCCGGGATGTTCTGCCGATGCATTGTTCGGCAAACGTAGGCAAAGAAAACGACGCGGCGTTGTTTTTCGGATTGAGCGGAACCGGCAAGACCACACTGTCCGCCGACCCCAACAGGAAATTGATTGGCGACGACGAACACGGCTGGAGTTCAAAAGGCGTGTTCAATTTCGAAGGCGGCTGCTATGCAAAAGTAATACGACTCTCTGCTGAAAACGAACCGGAGATTTATTCGACAACTCACCGGTACGGCACAATACTTGAAAACGTAGTTTTCGATCCTGTCTCGAGAGCAATAGATCTCGACGACGATTCGATTACGGAAAACACCCGCGCTTCGTATCCGATAGAATTCATTCCAAATGTAATACCCGAAGGGTACGTTCATGCCCATCCGAAGAATATCATATTTCTTACTTGCGACGCAACGGGAGTTCTGCCTCCCATAGCGAGACTTTCTCCGGAACAGGCGCAATATCATTTTATTAGCGGCTACACTTCGAAAATTGCCGGCACTGAAATCGGACTCGGAATCGAGCCCGAATTGACGTTCAGCGCGTGTTTCGGGGCTCCGTTTATGGTACGGCATCCGTTTGAATACGCTCAAATGCTCAAGCAAAGAATGCTGAAACACAACGCAAAAGTGTGGCTAATCAATACCGGCTGGGTCGGAGGCAGATTTGGCGTCGGCAAACGAATTTCGATTCGTCACACCCGCAACTTGCTGAATGCGGCTCTCGACGGCATACTCGACAATGTTAATTACCGCAAGGATAAACTCTTCGGGTTCGAAGTGCCCACAAGCTGTCCCGGAGTGCCTTCGGAAATATTAAATCCCGAAAGTTCATGGGGCAATAAAGAAGAATTCTGGAAAAAGTACGACGCACTTGCAGCAAGATTCATCGATAATTTTAAATTATACGAAAAATTCTGTTCGAAGGAAGTAATTGAAGCCGGGCCGAGAAGGTTAAACAGGACTGGTTTGGAAGGATGAATTAAAAAGAGACTGCTCAAATTAAGCAGTCTCTTTTTCATACTTAATTAATAAGAATTATCTCATAATCGCCGTCTTTCAATTTTTGAATCCACATCTCCGTAAGAAGCCGCAATTCTTCTTCAATATTATTTTCCACTTCTTCTTTCTGTTCGAGTAGATCGAGAATTTCGAATTCCAGAGCGGATTCGCCGCCGTTTTTCCAGGCATTTTGAAGCTCTGCATTCCTATGGCTGCCGAATCTCAATTCCGCTTTATGCCGGTTAATTCTGGCTTCCGGATCGACCGACGCGCCGAGGTATAATTTATGATTATAATTATTTTTGATCGAATAAACGCCCATCGGCTTTTTAGATTCCTTGTAAGCTTTTTTCAAAGCGGATTTGTCCATAAGTTTTGCTCCGTAGTATAAGTTTGTAAATGAAAAATTTTATTGCGGCAGGTAAAATTAAGAATTATCTGGGAATTAGCCTTTCCCTTTCCGAGTAAAACAATGAATGACTTTTTTGGGCCGACGAGACTTCCTGCCCCGGCGGGACGACCTCCTGGGTAGCAGGGAAATCCGAAGCCCCCAAAGTGCGTTTTTGAGTTGTTTTAATAAGGTGGTAGCGCATTTTTAGGGCATTTTTTTAGCAGAACTACTTCAGCTTTGGATATCTTATCCGACATTCAAGAGGTCATAAATTTCTATCTTGTTGTTTCCGAAAATAAAACCAATTTACTCATATCAATTAACCTAATGTAGTCATTAGTCTGATTTATACAACACTGAATAAGATAATCGCTTCTGCAACAATGAAAATTCACTTAATTAGTACAAGCTCCGATATTAATCGGAGCTATATGTATACTTCCTAGCACAATATATAATAGATCTATCTGTTGGTATTCATTTGATAGAATTATCTTTCCACTCTGCCCGAGCCGCCGCTCTTAATTAATTTTTCCACTTCGTCGACGCTTACAAGATTAAAATCGCCCGGAATCGTATGTTTCAAACAAGAGGCAGCGACTGCAAATTCAAGAGCCTCCTTTGAGTTTTCTTTTGTAAGCAGACCGTAAATCAAACCGCTTGCAAACGAATCTCCGCCGCCCACACGGTCGACAATATCGATGTCGTATCTTCTCGAGCGGTACGGTTCTTTGCAGTCTTTGTCGTCGAGCAACAATGCGCTCCAGCCGTTTCGCGACGCCGAATAGCTTTCCCTGAGAGTAATTGAAACGGCTTGGAAACCGTATGTCTCTTTCAGTTTCTTTGCCACGTTAAAATATCCTTCTTCGTCGAGTTTGCCCGCTTCTACGTTTGTCTTATCGGCTTTGAGGCCAAGACTTTTTTCGGCGTCTTCCTCGTTTGCAATACATACGTCTACATATTTCATCAACGGTTTCATTACAGCCTGAGCTTCTTCGGTAGTCCACATTTTAGCCCGGAAATTGAGATCGCAGCTTACCGTAACTCCCATCGATTTGGCTGTTTCGCACGCTTCGTTGAGAATTTCCTGCGCGTTTTTACCGAGAGCCGGGGTTATTCCCGTCCAGTGAAACCAGGCGGCGTTTTCGAATACTTTTTTCCAGTCGACTTCCCCCTTTTTCATCAGAGCGACCGCCGAATTTGCCCTGTCGTAAATTACTTTCGAAGCTCTCTGACTGGCGCCCGTTTCCAGAAAATAAATGCCGATACGATCGCCGCCTCGTACTATGTAGTCGTCTTTAACCCCGAAACGGCGCAGATGATTTACCGCGCTTTGACCGATTTCGTGTTTCGGCAATTTTGTAACGAAATACGACTCGAATCCGTAATTCGACAACGATACAGCTACGTTTGCTTCGCCGCCGCCGAATGTTACGTCGAAATTCTGCGCCTGGACAAAACGAGTGTATCCCGGCGTAGAAAGACGAAGCATTATCTCGCCGAAGGTTACTACTTTCTTGCTCATTTAATTAACTCCTGTTTTAAATATTATTTTAGATAAACTATTTTTAGTATTTTATGCCCGCTTGGTCCTTCTATTTTACAGAAATATTTACCGCTTGCTATTTTATCAGCTACAAATTGAACTGTATATTTACCCGGCAATAGCTCCTTGTTTAGTAGTTTTGCAACTTCTCTCCCAAGTATATCATATATCTTTAATATGTATAGTCCTTTTTTATTCACTATAAATACAATATTTGTCGTTGAATTGAAGGGATTTGGATAATTATTCATTAGTTCAAAATCGTGACTAGGTACATCATACTCTCTAACGGAAGTCTCTATATCATCCTCGGCGGCATATGGACCAACTTTATCAGGAGTAAGCAGATAATTGGATTTTGGGAACATACTTAACTCGTCGGCTCCTATATCGGGCATAGTATCTCTCTGTTGTCCTTCGATATCGTAATTAACAAAAGGGTAATGATTATTTCCCTTATTCACCGTAGGACTTTTTGCACTAATTTGATATACGCCGTCATTCATCACCAAAGACGGGTCGTCTATCAATTCTATTTCATTTTTTGTAAAAGGCACTCCTACATAAACAGAATCGGTAACAGCGAAAGCATTATTTTCCAGTAATAAGCCCTCCGGTTTAGAAATGATTTTAATAATTGGATTAGTTCCGTTTGATACTACTAAATTATTAGAGAACATAATATTCCGGGGAGCCTTTTTATAAGAATCATTGTTTGTGTAACCTATTTCAACCGGATGCTCGACATTAATAAAAGAATTAAAGCATACTATGATATTTTCGGGTCTCATGTGGGAAGAATAACTTGTAGAAGTGTTTTCCACATCGCCATTTGTAATGGTAATAGCAGCATCCCATTTTTCCCCCTGTAAGTCATGAAAATAATTGTTATATATTTTATGCCCGTATCCATACATACGAATACCGCCCGTACTGTCAACATTGTATCCTAAAAAGTAGTTGCCATATACCACGGAATTTTTTGTTTGTCTGAGGCATAACGTTCCCTTTGACCTTATAAAAGTATTAAACCTGATAGTATCTTCGGATGTTTTTACCGAAACAATTTCAGGGTCGCCGTCGCACTCTTCAAACAAATTATATTCTACTACCGTAAAACCGCTATCCCAGCTTAATTCACTTTGTCCCAATCGTACAGACTCTTTTTCGTTTACCACCCTCGGTTTATTATTTCTGAAGTAGTTATGATCGATTCTATCGTATTTTGAGGGGATACTTGTTGGTTTTGGCGTTCCATCCAAGGTAATAAAATTGCCCGGTTGTGTTTTATTTTCAAAAAGATTATGATCTATTCGGTTATAAGAAGAAGTTGCGTACGGTTCGTCCCATTTACCACCCACGATAATCCATTTAGCCGATTTAGTTTCATTTAATCTGAAAAAATTTCTTGTAATACGAACATGATTACACGCTTCTAATTTAATAACCGTCCCGCTTTCCGAACGGAAATCAAATCCTTTTAAAATAACATGACTTATTTTCCTTAATGTAAAATAAGAATTGCCTGTTAATACCGCTCCTCCTACTGCCTGGCTTTTTATAACTATCGGTTCTTCGGCTGTGCCATTTATGCCGGCGATAGTAATATACCCAAGTTCATATTGTCCGTTCGCAAGCTCAAGCGTATCACCGGGCAACAATGAATTCACATATGCCTTTAATTCGTCTTTAGAATGAGCGACATATTTATTACCCGCCAATACTTTACTTAGGTGGCTTACAAAAAAGATTATTAAAAAAATCTTTCTAAGCATATTTTATTATGCAATAATCGCTCTGTTATATATTGTTCTTTGACTACCGTATTGTATCAAAAGCCTGAATTAGACTTTTGGTGTATATATTAACCAGTCACAAACTTATTTACAGCTAACTAGCTTCATTTTTCCGACGACCGACAATTTCTCCGAGATTTAATTTAATCAAGATCATTCTAACGGTTTAATTTCTTTTGCAAAGAAATAAATTGCCAATACACCGAATGGTACAAATACTGCTATCATAATAAATACTGGTGTATATGAGATTTTAGTAATAATAGGGACAAGAAAATTCATAACAATTACAGAAAAAACCCCCACGCTGCCGCCTAGCCCCGCCAAAGTGCCAACCGATTTTCCACTGAAGAGATCGCTTGGCAGAGTTTGAACATTGCCTATTGCAAACTGAAAACCGAATAAGACAAACGCAACTATCACAACAAATTTTAATGGAGTGTCGGCAAAAAGAATCGTAGTTATTAATCCGAGGAACATAATAACCGCTCCTATAGAGATAGCTGTTTTTCTTGCTCTGTTAACAGATTTACCCTTAGAGATAAGCTTGCCGGCGAAGTATCCGCCGCTTATACTTCCGATAGCAGCTCCGACATAAGGCACCCAGGCAAAGAGTCCTATTTCCTTAACGTTGAATCCGTATACGTCTGCAAGATATATCGGCATCCAACCTACAAAAAGCCACCAGATAGGTTCAAAGAAAAATCTTGATATTAAGACCGACCATGATTCTCTGTGGGATAAAATTTGTTTAATACTTAGCGCTCTCGCGTTACTATTGTTTTTTTCAGTTTGAGTTTGTCCGTCAAGTATATATGTCCTTTCTTCCTCGCTTAACCACGGATGTTTATCAGGAGATGTTTTATTAATAATTAGCCATGGAATCAACCATATCAATCCGAAAGTGCCAACTATCATAAAGGTTGTTTGCCAGCCAAAACTCGCCCATAACAAAGCGATAAGAGGAGGAGCGATCACAGAACCGATTGAAGCGCCGGCATTAAATAAACCCTGTGCAGTTGCTCTTTCTTTTACTGGAAACCACTCAGCATTGCTTTTGACTGCGCCTGGCCAGTTTCCGGCTTCCGCCAATCCAAGCGTTGTTCTAAAAAGGCTAAATGAATAGATATTCCTCGCAAAAGCATGAGCAAAAGAAGATAACGCCCAGACTCCTACGGCAATTACATATCCGATTCTGGTGCCAACTTTATCGAATAATTTGCCTGACACAGACTGCCCGATCGCATACGCAATCATAAACACGTTTAGTATCAAGCCGTAATCTGTTTTATCCATTCCCGTATCTTCAGAAATGCTGGGCCACATTATTGCCAAAGTGCTTCTGTCTATGTAATTAATAATTGTAGCGATACAAATAAGAGTTATTATCCACCAACGTAAGCCTTTTACTTTTTTCATTGTAGACCTCAATATTTTTTATCTGTTTAACCTTTTTTGAGAAAATCCTCACGTACCGGACTGAACACATCTATAAGCATACCGTCCTCCAGACATATGGCGCCGTGCAATGCATTGGGTGGGACATAAAATCCGTCCCCGCTACTTAATATTTGTTTAATCCCGTCTATCTCTACCTGGAATTTTCCGGACACAACGTAAGTCGTTTGACTGTGAAAATGTTTATGCGGCTCGCCGACAGAATCTTTTTTAAAACGAACTTTAACCATCATTATTTTATCGTCGTATCCTAGAATTTTTCTTTCTACGCCCGGGGCAACATTTTCCCATTCTAAGAAATTAGCTTTAATAAAATTTTCGCTTTTATTTTTCATTTTTATTCCCCTTAATTTAAAGTTACTTAATTAATGTATTTCAGATGAATTGGTCCTTTCCAAGAATATTGGGCATTTCCCGTATTAATATTATGCACTTTATTTTTGGAAGGATCATTATTTGCAATAAATAAGTTAATCCCGGATTTATCTTCGTTAATGATTTCGATTACGGTATAATTACCGTCATTATAAAGCACTTTAATATCGCTAATAGTAGCGTATGAATTCTTTGTATATTCCAGAGTCGGATTGAACTCGCCATGCGGTTCAATTACTGAAACAATAAGGTGATTTTTTGCCTTTTTTCTAAACATTATACCTTGTTCATTTCGAAGATTATAATTTTTATCGTTAGCTCCTATCTGAGTTAAATATATATCCGTTGAATTATCGCAAGTTGTTAACAGAGTATAAAATCTATTATTGTCACTCAGGAAAGTTAGCGAAGAGACGCCGTTTCCTTTTCCTTTGGCTGTAACCCACAGATGTTCATATCCGTTAGACTTTCCCAGAGGAACTCTTTGATTATCGTACGCTTCATAATCGAAATTTATATCTATAATATGCCCCATAAAATAATATGGCAAATCGTACTGATGTTCCGTATCGGAGTTGACTCTAAATACATCAACAATGATCGGATAATCGTGTTGGTGTGATTTTACAAGCGCCAATGTTCGATGTAATTCAATCCCTTTGTAAGCATTTTTTTCTTTTGCGCTTACGTATTGGAAATTAGCATCCGAAATATCAAACAGGTACTCTTCGGGGTGGAATTTTTCGGCCCTGCTTCGTTTACCGTCAAAATGGGATTTCTCATCCGCTACAATTGTATTATGAGCAATTGTTTGCATAGCGTATGATTTATTTTCAGGCAAATATCTGCCGCCGAATTTCTGATCGATGTTTAAGAATCTAGCTGCGCCGTAATCCTGTATAATTTCACTTCCTTTGTCGTAATATAAAAAGTGTAGTCTGTCATAATGACCGTGCGAAAGGCCATGCGATGCATATTTAAATACTAATGTTGAAAGTTCTTCTTTATTATTCCCCCAACGTAGAATTGCAAGACCACCTTGTTTACCATCGGCTCCGTCGCTAAACTTTATACTTTTCCATTTAAATTCAGGCAGACTCTCTCGTTTCGCTATAGCTTTTGCTACAACCAATCCGGCGTAACTCAGAATTACCCGACCATGCTCATTGACAAGGCTCAGCAAATTGTCGTCCTTATCATACCTGTAGTAAATTAAATTAGAAGCTATAACCAGTTCTTCGGACTGCCATGTTTTTTCTTTGAGAGCATCGTTAATGGGGAAAAAAGCTCCGTTTGTATTCGTCTGTTGCAACAGAGCGTTCAAAGTCTTTTTTAGTATAGAGTCCCTGTATTGATAAATTTTCAATTCAGGTTTATTATTTTCCAGAGCTTCCGCGTAAATAAAAAACGGCCACAAAGCATAACGCGCATAATATGGCCCTTCCGTATAATAACCGTCTGGAGAGAACAATAAATCCAATTGTTTTATAAACCCCCCTTTTCCGTCCAAGTGTGTTCCGTAAAGCGAATACTGCACATACTTATCATTTTGTGTAACCAGTCCAGTCATACCAACGGCTGTTACCATCCAAGTTCCATGATTGTGTATCCTATTAAATTCCTCTTCGTGTTCCATGAAATATTCACACATTGGATTAAAAATATTATTCTCATATTTTTCTCTATCTTGCGGGGACAACCAATCATATATGCAATCGTATGCCTGGATTGTATGTACAAGCCATACATTTTCATTCAAGGTTTGCCAGAAGAGACGCCCGGGGGTTTCTATTTTGCTTTGCGGATGCTGTCCTATCTTAGGATACAGTTCTGCATATTTATTTAACATATCACGGATAAAAACGGCATATTTTTCATCTTGCGTAATCTGATACAATATCCCGGCATAGTACATCTCATTGTAATTTTGTTTGTGTTTCTCGTGAGTGTACCCTCCGCCGGCGTCTTTGGGAACCGGTACGTCCATCGGCTCGGCAATTACCGAATCGATATAGTTTTTAATCTTTTGATAGGTATTATGGAAGAGCGGATATTTATCTTTTTCCTGCCTAATAATTTCAACAGTTTTTTTAGTTAATAATAAATTCGGATGCATATTTTGCGCATCCGAATTTATATATGTAAAGAACATCAATACACTTAAGACTAACGTATTAAACTTCATAATTTTCCTCTCGTGTTAATATTATACAAAATAAGTACCGCCGTTAATTTCAACGCAGGCGCCTGTTATAAAAGAAGCAGAGTCGGATGCAAGATAAGCAACCAAGTCCGCCACTTCTTCGGCTTTCCCTTCTCTTCTTAACGGTGTGTTATTGGCAACCATTTGTCTTACTTCCGGTTTTGTAAATTTATCATGGAAGGTTGTACTTATCATACCAGGGGAAACGGCGTTAACTCTAATTCCTTTAGGGCCGAATTCTTTGGCAAGGCTCCTGGTATAAGTTAGTACTCCTCCTTTAGCAGCAGCGTATGCGCCAGCTCCGGGACCTCCGCCGTCTCTTGCCGCCTGAGAAGCAAAATTAACAATCGATGCGCCGCTTTTCATATAAGGCACAACGGCTTTAGTTACCATAAAGACTGTTTTCATATTTAACGTAACCACGAAATCCCAAAAAGCTTCATCCATTTCGTTGATTGTTTTCCTTCCTACCAAACCTCCTACGACATTTACCAATATATCTATTTGAGGTCCGTACTCTTTAACGCAGGTTTCTACAAGACGATTGATATCTTCTGGTTTAGTCATGTCTCCCTGTACTTTTATAGCTTTGCCGCCAAATTCAGAAATTAATCTTAATGTTTCGTCGGCGTCTTCGGGATTATCAAAATAATTCAGGCATACCGAAGCGCCTTGCCGAGCAAGTCTTATTGATACTTGTCGACCAATATCTCTTGCGCCACCGGTTACAATTGCTACTTTACCTTCTAGATTAACCATTTTTTTACCTCCGTAATGTTAGTTTATATTTTTTAGGTTTTCTAAAGCTTTTTGGGCATTTTCAGTTAATAACTGATAATTATTTTCTTTTATTGCCGTTTTATCCAACAAGGCAGTTCCTATTCCGACCGCACAAGCTCCAGCTTGTATCCAGTCCTTAATATTGGACAGTGTAACCCCTCCTGTTGGCATTAAATTAATTTCTGGGATAGGAGCTTTTACAGCTTTAATAAATTGCATTCCAAGAATATCGGCGGGAAAAACTTTTATAATCTCTGCGCCGCTTTCATAAGCTTTATAAATCTCTGTAGGAGTAAAACAACCGGGGAATGCAGGTAAATTATTTTTATGAACCAAGTCTATTATTTCCTCTTTGAATATAGGGCTTACAACAAATTTAGCTCCCGCATTTATAGCATCCTGAGCGGTTTCTTTTTTCAATACCGAGCCGACGCCAATAAGAACACTATCTCCGAATTTCTCAGCCGTTTTTTCTATTAAATTTATTGCTCCCGGCACTGTCATTGTAATTTCGATTATGTCTACGCCGCCTTTATAAATTGCGTCTACTACGTTTAATAATTTATTCGCGTCTTCCATCCTGATTACTGCAACTATTTTATGGTCAAGTATTTTCCGAATTATTTGTTGTCTCTCCATCCTTTTTTAATCTCCTATTATTTATCGTATGATTTGTTTACCAACTTCCAGCCATCAGCCGATTTTTGATATTCATATACAGATTTATTCGATTGCTTTGTATCTAATCCGTCGTATCTAACGTAACTGCCTTTATATAACAATAATGCGCTTGGTTCTTCGTCCCTACTCAATATGCATACAAATTGCGCGTCAGTTTTTATTTCAGGCAGCTTTAGCTCGTCGCCTTTTTTTATATAAACATCAGCCTTTAGTCCGCCGGACGTAACAGTAAGCAACACATAATTAGGATTGTTGTATTTTCTTATCGACGGCGTTACTTTGTCATTGAGCGTAGGAAACAGGAGTGTATTAAACGAGTAATCATTAACCGAGTGTTTTTCAAACAATACAGCGTCAATTCCATACTTGGATATTTTATTAATATCCATATCTGTTTGATCAGCCTGCAAAATATAAAACCGGACATTTCCCTTATGTTTTACGACTCCGTTATTCATGCTTTCCCGCTCATATTCTCCTTGAAATATTTGTTGATAATTATGTATCTCTTTTGATGTAAAATTATCCGTAAGCAACCAGAAATACGGTTTGACAAACAATATTTCTCTGTTATAATTAACTCCGAGTGTGTCAAAACCATTGTGTTCAGCCATGATATAATCAAAATTACTACCGATATACAAATCATGTATTAGTGGCTCCGGTAGAATATTCCATTTACCAAAACCCGTTCTTGCATGATTATCAATCCAATCTCTGCCCTGTAAATAGCGATCAGCCAGCGCTACATTCTTTGTTAAAGAATTTTTCATATACTGAATCGATACGTCGCTGTATCTAACTCTGTAAGAAGGCAATAATTCTTCGCCGTAACCGTGAGCTACTATACCCAAAACGCCTCCGTGCGTGTGATCGGGCTTTAACTTCGCCAATCCGGCGTCTACTAATAAATACAAGGAGCTACTGTCTGATCCGCTACGCATTACAAAATATTTGGTTTGTTCTAAGAAAGCCGAACTAATATTTTGTCTTTCAGGAATCAATTTATGGTAGTCCTCTATTTCTTTAGCGGAAAAGAACCAGTACAACTCCGAAGGGAATTTATAGCAGCTATAACTTTTATAGTTCTTATCCAGGAAAAACGCCGCTCCGATAGTCATGATAATGGAAGTTTTAATATCCGGCAACTCTGCAGCTTCTAAATTCTCGAGAGAATCATTCTCGGCGCCATAAGTAGCCTGAGCGTCTTGCAATACGGGTAATTCTCCAGAAGGCAATGCTAATTTGACAATTGCATCGAACATTCTGTGAAATCTTCTGCGAAACAGCTCGGGAAGCTCAACATTATTTCTGCGAGATAGCTGAGATACTCTGAAATAATTGATCAGTTCCAGTTTAAAATAGTGGGAAGCTCTTTCGAATTGAAAACCGTCTTCCATTACCTCGGTTTTAATATGCTCCATCAGGGTATTAAGAGCTATCTTGTTCCACAACTTTGCAATAGTAAACTCGGGAAACATTAACGTCGTTTCATATAAAGCTTCCAAACCATGGGTTTGATGATTGCCATAATTATAGACTTTACTTACATCGACAATACGCGCGCCGTGAAGCAAAAACAGTTTTATTAAAAATATTTGATCCTTCCAGTCTAAATAATCCGCTCCTAGCATAAAATGATATGCCTGCAACAAATTCCTTAATCGGTGTCCCGCATAAAACCTCTCGAACAAATCATTGCCTCCAATTTCAGTCTCTTTGTTTTCATAATCTCTTATAAAATCTTTAACCAACAACAATAAACTTTTCACATACCGATCATCCTTGGCGTAGTACGAAGCGAGCGCCATTTCGCTTGCTCGTTCGAAACGCGAAACATAGCGCAGCGCATTCGGATTAAGTTTTCTTCCATGCTTGTCTACCGAAGGTAATTTCCAATCGATATCTGTCCCGAACGTTCTTAAAAATTTCTTCGAATCTTCAATGTACATTACCACTGCGTCGGGATATTCATTGCCAAAAGAGGCTAATCTTTCTTTTAAAGAAACATTATTAAAAAAATAATTGACGTTGTTTCTTTTTCTGAAATATTCGGCAAGTTGAATTAATCCTTTTTCTTTATCTCTCTTATAATAATCATATATTGATTTGAGTTGAGGAACCGTTAAATCCAGAAGATTCATTAATTCATCATCCGAGAGAAGACGATTGCGAGGCACATTATCCTGAACGCTATTCTGGCCGTAGTATAGCGTAAAGCTTAACAATAAGAACAATAGAATGTTTTTCCTCATTTTAATTAATTCCTATTTTGATAATAACATTGGAATGGTTTTTGAATTGTTGCCGGCTATAATCCTACATAAATAAACGCCCGAACAGAGATTAAATGAACTGGCGTCGAATTTTATTTTATAATAACCTGCTTTTTGAAATTGGTCGACAAGAGAGCAAATTTTTTCTCCGAGCATATTATAAACAGCGACATTAACATAATTATCTTCGGATAGATTGTAACTTATAATTGTTGAAGGATTGAAAGGATTCGGGTAATTATAATTCAGCTTAAATTCGGACGGAAGCGTTTTCTTTTCAGATTGAACCGATGTATAATTTCTTCTTTCGTTAAGTTGCGCTATGTATAGCGAGGATGGATTTAACCCTTCTCTATTAGTGCCTTCTATGTATCCTTCAGGGTGGACGAATAAAGCGCCGTGCACTTTTAAGCCGCTTACCTTTCCGGCAAAGCATCCGATTGCATAATTTTGCGCTGTGGGAGGTTTTTGTATTATTATATTTTTTGAATTTTCTACTTTGCAATTCCAAGCTACCGAATTCACCGCGCCCCATCCGTGACCGGTGCCTTTGTCGCCTCTATTATAGAGCGCCAAAACATAGCTGTAGTTTGGGGATTTGAACAATATATTATCGTATAAAAGTCCCTGACTCCACCATCTATGTCCTTCACTCGACGAATAAGTATATTCACTTACATTGTTATAAAAGACGCATCCCGAAACAGTACTGGTGCCATTAGATACAAAATCGTGTCTACCATATCTGGCATAGCAATTCTTAACAAGAATTAACTGCGACGCATGGTATAAGTTGAAATTATATCTTCTTTCGCCGGTAATTCTGCTTATCGGATCGATTGCTTTGCAGCTATCTATCGTTATGCGGGATGCAGTGCTGGTTCGAAAGCCGGACTGCCCGAAATGAATAGCCGTACATTTTATCACCCAGGCATCCTCAATCTGCATCAATTCAATTGCTTGCCATGCATGATTTTCGTTTCCGTTGGAGTTCGTAGGCAGATCATTTGCTTCAATGTCGACTCTTAAATTTTCAATACCAATATTAGTCTTAATGCCTTCCCGGCTATACTTGTAAACATAGGATTCCGATAAATTCTTATTAAGAGTATAAAAAACCGGAGCGTCAATAAAGATTGTATCACCGTTTATTTTTTCAATGTAACGATTATAAACTATATCAATTCCATCATATATTGTCCAGCCCGGGTCCGATGCCGTTCCTCCCCTGTCGACAGCATCTAGCCAAGCGTCTGTAGCAGGATGATATATTATAATATTATCGCCCTGTTTGAATAAAGATGGATTTTCCACCCTAAACTTAAATGCCCCGACGAAGACATAATCATCAATAATTTTTGTGGTTGAATTTTCTACTCTATCCGCCCACCTTGTATTATTTCCACCGCCAGCAATAATAACGCTTCTTTGATGCGGGTTATTTCCGACTGCGTATATAATTGTATTAGATGTTGTATCCTCGCCGTCTCCTTCTCCCCTAAGCACTATACCGCTTTCGTTTAGATAAATAGTTCCGCTTATTCTATACACGCCGGCTCTTAATAATAGAGCTCCTCTGAATCCGCTAGCATTCAATGGCAGCCGGGCTAATTCATTAATAGCATTCTGTATATGCTCAGTATTGTCTCCCTCCAAAGGTTCGATAATTTTAACAGTTTCTACATAAGGGAGCTCTTCTTCGCCGTTTTTATATCCAGCATAACTAAAATCGGGTATTCTGTTTCCAGCGCTATCGCTTATGTAAACAAGTTTATCGCCGTTATAGTAAACTATCGAAGATTGCCATTCCTGAGCATAAAAAATATTTGTGATGAAAAAAAGGATTGACAGACTCAAGAGCAATTTAAAACCGATAAATATTCTATCCATTATTTTTTAGGTATTATTTTATTATTAACATACATTTTGTTTCTGAGTACTTATCTGTTTCGATGCGATAGAATAATCTTCCCGAACTGAAATTTTTCCCTTCAAGATTGTACTTTAACTGATATTTACCCGCTCTTTTATATTCATTAACCAGCACGTCTATTAGTTGTCCCAACTCATTGTAAACTAAAATTTTGACAAAAGTTGGTTCCGGTATAGAGTATTCAATAACCGTGGAAGGATTAAATGGATTCGGGTAATTTTGTTGAAGATTGTATTCTGTCGGAACCGCCTTTTCATAAACATCTGTTAATTTGTTGAAATTTGCTATAACAAGCTTGTCTGCATCCATAAGTACCGTGTCCGGATTGGAGTTGCCAGTTAAGGCGTTACTCCAGGATTCGAACGCCCATCCTTCAGCCGGAACAGCCGTAATAATTACTTTAGTGCCTTCAATGTAACTTCCGCCCTCCGGTGACAGGATTACATCGCCTTCGCCGTTTTTCCATATCGCTAGTTTATATACTTTCGGGTCTTTAAAATTTGCCGTAATATTCTTATCGGAATTCATCAGTATTGTGATCGGATTTTCGGTGGTTACGGTGTCCCCCGTCCAATTAATAAAAGAAGAATTAGTTGCCGGAATTGCGGTTAAAGTAACGTTTGTTCCTTTTTTATAAACTCCGCCTGCGGGTTCTAATATTACTTCGCCTGTCCCGGTTTGAGTTACCGTTAAGACTACTACATCGTTGTTATTCGATAGCCAAGTAGGCCCTGACGATTCGGGAGTAACGGGAGTCCGTATAATTTCTGCAACTGAATATTCGTCGGCGCCGACATCTTTCAAAGAATCTCTAACTTGTCCATCTATATCGTCTATTACAAAATAGTAATCGCCTTCAGCAGAATTAATCAATGGACTGTTAAATTGAGGACGCCAAAGATTATCCGCTCCCATGACCATTAACGGATCGGCCTCAACAAAACCTTCGGCAACAGTCGTATAATTGCCGCCCCACACGTAGTTGTTTTGATATATAAAATTAATAGGCTCAGTTACATAAGTAAGTAAATTCGTAGTATTATAAATTACATTATTTGCAAAGACAGAATTTTTAGGCGGCAATATCTGATCGGGATCACTAGACTTTTTGAGTCCGATTACGAATCCATTTTTGCAATTAACAATAGTATTAAACGCTACCGTAGCGCTGTCTACCTGGAAGTATCCGTTCAAAGGTGAATTTTCAATGCCATTCATCATTACAATCGCGCCGTGCCAATCGCTTACTTCGCCTGCCAAATCCTGGAAATAATTATTATAAACTTTGTGCCCTGCTCCAATAATTCTTACCCCTCCGGTTCCTGGTTTATTATTGCCGAAAAAATAATTTCCGTACACCTCGCAATTGTCGCCGTGTCTAAGAGTAAGCTGTCCGTCGCATTCGTAAAAAGTGTTATATCTGTAGATATTGTAATCACTTTTGTTCGATATAATCTCGGTTTCACCATTACATCTTTCAAAATAATTATACTCAACGGTTGTGGAAGAATTATAAATCGAATTTTCGCTATCGCCCACACGTATTGTTTCGCCTCCGTTATAGCCAAGTTCAGGCCTGTAACCAAAATAATTGTGATCTATAAGATGGTAATTAGGAGACGTATTTTTACTAACCCAAACCACCAAAGTTGTACCTGAGTGCTCTTTCCCCTTAAAATAACAGTGGTCTACTCTGTTATTTTGACCGTAAATGGAGACCCATTTATAATCGGTATTTTTATTAGCCGGATTATAATCTTCAATTGCAGTATTCGTTAATCTGCAATGATATGCATTAACGCTGCCATTACGAAACTCAACAACCGCTCCGCTTGAACTATAACCTTTATAAAACCACAAGCCGTCTACAGTCAAATATTTCCCTGCAATTCTCAAGGTAGAATTACCGTTAAGAATAACTCCGCCTGGCGTCTCGGCTTTTAACACAATATTGGCTTCCTCTGTACCGTTCCCTGTAAACACTATCGTTTGGTTAGTCCAGATTCCATTTTTCATAATAATAGTGTCGCCAGGAGCTGCAATTTTAGTGAAGTTTGCAATCTCGGAAGCATTCTTCGCTTCGTATGTAGTGGCAAATATATTATTAAGGAAAAAATGCACTGCAACAATGATAGTTATTAATATTTTGTAAGATTTATTCATTAGTTCACCCTAAAATTTTAGGAGTCGGAGAATTAGTTATTCCCCGACTCGCTATTCGTAATGTGGAGGCAACACGAAAAGGCTTTATTTCATCAACATCATTTTTCTAATAAGATTTATGTTTTCACCAGAAAGTTTATAGAGATACAATCCAGATGGTAAATTCTTTGCGTTAAAGATTGTAGTATGCGTACCAGCAGCCAAGTTTCTATTTATCAAAGTAGCTACTTCCTGTCCAAGTACGTTATATACTTTGAGTGTATAAGCTCCAGCTTTGGGAACTGTAAATTCTATTACGGTTGAAGGGTTAAAGGGGTTTGGGAAATTTTGTTTTAGTTCAAAACTAGTAGGAGTTACGCCATTTTCTTCAACACTGACAACATCTCCAGCCCACCTTAAGTCGCCCAATGCTTTTCCGTCGGAAGCAAGTGTACGAACCGGCGAATTAGGATCTAATGTGAAATCGGCATTATCCGGATCTTTATACATTGGATCGTAATTATAAATAGTCGATTCGTCGATTGTAGCTGTGCGTTGCGCTCCCGACCATGACGCTGGAGTTTCAGCTAAAAATCCGTTAGTGTAGTTTGGTATTGAAACGTTAAATGTATCTATATGCGATACTATCGTACCTTCTCTCTGGACAGTAATAATATAGCCAAGTTGATCGTTACCTTGAATCAAATTCGTTATCAATAAATTTCTTATAATCGAATTTGAAAGGTCGCGATGCCAAATAACTCTTCTTTGACTCTTATTAAATGTACAATGATCGATTAATACCTGTGTGTCGACATTTGTTGAGTCGCCGTCGTCTTCAATTTTTATAGCGCTTCCTCTGATATTATGAAAGGTGCAATTTCTTACTGTAAATGTTTCCGCAAATTTTCCTTCAAGCGGCACAGGATCTTTGTGCGTATTGATTGCTCTAAGCGCTTCGTCGCCTGTATTCATAAACGTAGTATTTTCAATTAATACATCGCCTGCGCGCGCGCCCTTAGCAAAGTCTAAGATTGTACCGTCTGTGCTCGTTTCCGGGTCACCGTACTTGTATATATTTCTTACAATACAGTCTTTAATTGTAACTTTTGGTTTTTCATTAACGCCGCCTGCCATAGCCTGAACCTGGAAGACATACTGAATTGAGTCGTATGTGCCTGCATTCGAATCATAACCGTCAAATATGATTCCTTCTATCTCGAAATCATTTTTAATTTTGAAAAACGGCAATGCTTGACAGCCTTTTATTACCACAACGGGAGGGTTTTGCAACCCTTCTTTAGCTCTAATTTTAACGGGTGTTTCGATAGTTGTCGGATTAGTGATATAAAGCCCCCCATCGTCGACCAATATAATTTCATTAGCGGCGCCTGTATTGACAAAAGCAAGCGCGTTATTCAATCCGTCGCTTACTTTTACTTCTATTGCCTGTCCTAATACTATATTGGCGAAGGAAATAAGTGTAACAACCAAATAATAAAAATGCTTCTTCATAGCTTACTCCTTTTTATTGATTAATAAATATTAGAATACTAAAGTGTACCCCAATAATATTTGTTGATTTCTTCTTACCTGATAATTTGTATTGCTGAAGTAGGAATCGTAATATTTCAGAATACTGTAAGCGTAAGTAATATTAATTTTGCCATAAGGAATAGAGACGCCCAGACCAAAGGAATAAGCGTTCGAGTTGGGTCCGTATTTTTTATCCGGCGCTCCATCCGGAATAAATAGCTCCGAATAAGTGTTGTAACCGGCTAACAATTCAACGAAGTCAAGTAGTTGATACTCTATTCCAAATCTTAGCGAATACGAATCCGGGATGCCACTAAATGCGGTATCCTGCGCTGCAAGCGCAAATTTAGATTCGGAATAAGGATTCAACTCGTAATCTATAGCCAGTCTGAACTGCTCTACAGGACGATAGGAAATACCCACTGCAAAGTTCAACGGGATATCAATTTCGTCTTCGCCTTCTACTCGGGTTTTTGTTTTGTTGTTTATGTCCGCATTATAAATTTCGTTCTCATATGAATATTTTCTCGTAATCGAGGAAGGTATGTCGAATTTCAAACCCACATCGAGTTTACGAAACGTGAAAATAACGCCGAGAGTAACATTAAAAGAATTAAATTCCGAAACGCCCGAATTAACGTTATTTAATGTATCGTAAGAAAACTTAAATTTGTTTGCGCCTCCCATCAAATCGAAATAACCTACTTTGTTCAACGACAAAAAATCATCGGTTTCACCTGATAAAACGGTTGCGCTAAGACCAACCTTAATCCAGTCGTTGATTCTTGAAGATAATGCGAATCTATACTGAGTAACTTCTCCGAATCGTTTTCTTTGATAGTCGTACCAATTAATTCTAATGCTATCGTCGGCGGACGTAACTCTTTCAGGCAGATACCCGTATCCAGTATATCCGATATGCGGATCCAAGTAGGTTTGGTTTCTGTCGTAATCCCAAACATTATTCCTGTTATAGGAGGCTGCGAATACAAAATTGTACGATGCAAAATTAAATGGAACTGCAACGGCAATGTTCTTTAACGCCCATTCGTCTTTACTTTCAACCCAGTCCGCAGCGTCCTGGCTATACGGATCAGGACCGATTTTGGGTTCAGAAACGATGTAGGACGAATCATTAAAGAAAGCTTTATTATCCCATTCCCCATTGTTTTCCGGATTTGGCACGTACATTCCGTCGAGATAGAATGGCAAGGTTACAAACTGACGATTCGGACGGTAATCCTGGTTTTCCCACCACTTGCTTTCGAAGTTGCCAATTCCAATATATATCTGAAATTTACTGGAGCCAGACAAACCTGCAGGGTTCGTATATAACGAGTTGATGTCGCTTGTGCCGCCTACGCCCGTTCCTCCCAGCGCTATTAATTTAACGCTGCTCAAATTTGTAATATCATTCAATCCCTGGAAGTAGATATTATCCCCTCTATGCTGAGCAAACAATGTCGGCAGCAAAAACATTAAGAAGATTAGCATCAATAATTTTCTTACAAATAATTTTGACATTTTTAAACTCCTTTTTGAATAAGCCTTTAATTTGTACTGAAGCTAATAGTAAACCGATGAACATCTCCCAGGAAATCGCCGTAGTCGTTAAATGAATAATCTATTTTATAGCCGCTATAATTCAGTCCCAGTCCAACGGATATGCCTTCTTCGTCATAATTAAATTTGTAGCCTCCCCGCAGAAAGAATATTTTTCTGAAAGAATATTCAAACCCCACTTGATATTGCTGGCTGTAATCTCTTGGCTGAGATAAATTAGCAGCAACTAAAAAAGCGTGATCCGAAGAGCTTGCTAAAAACGGCTGACTGTCCGATACCATGTATGTAGATATTCCAATTGCAAAAGTTTGCGGGAGGGGATACGATTTATCATAATATTTTACTTCAGGACCAAAATTTCTCAGAGACGCGGCAACTATTATTGACTTAAAACCCGTATTGTACAAAACTCCGCCGTCAAACATCAAAGCGCCCGTGCTTTTTACAACGAGATTTTCGTAAGCATATTTTGCTGTCAGACCGAAAGAAAATTTATCGGTCAGACTTTTTGCAAACGACAGCCCGTAAACCTGGGAATTTGGTCTGATAGTTTCTCCAGTGATACCCGGATTGAAATTGCCCTGTTCATCGCGATACAAGCTACTTACTCTTGTCACTTCAATAGTTCCGATGTCGTTTACCATGGCATGGAATCCGATGGTGCCAAAATCGTTCAAGTTATATGCAGCCGAAAAAGAAAATTGTTTAACATCCAGGAACCAGTCAACCACAGAAAACGAACTGCTAAAGCCATTTATATATATCAGATTCGCAGGGTTCCAGAATACCGCATCCGAATTATCAGCTATACTTACGCCGGCATCCCCCATTCCGGTAATTCTCGCTTCCGGTATGACCTTTAAGAATTGAAACGAGGTTGTTCCCACTTTGTCAATGCCGATGCTCTGACTGTAAATAGTTGACAGCGGGATTATAATAATCATCAGCAAATTAATTAAGACTATTCTCATGACTAATACCTTAATTTTTTCTAATTATTTTACAATAACTAATTTACCAGTTGCTGTTTCGCCTGATGGAGTAGTAATGACATAAAAATAGATACCCGAAGCTATATCTTGATTATTTCTGGTTACCTGGAACCAGGCTGTAGAATAAACCGGGGAATCGTGCTCTATTGTTTCTACCAATTGTCCGGCATAGGAATAAATTCTAATGGTGCATTTTTCAGGGAGTCCGTAAAACCCGATAGCATTATCCTGTCCGTGTCCTTCGAAACCCGACTTTACAATAAACGGGTTAGGAACTGCATATACCTTATCCATTTTATCGACGCTGCGTACATTTTTAACATGCGGGGTTATATTTGTTCTGCCGCTTTGATTGCCTTTATCGTCAACCGAAGTTACGCTATAGTATTTTGTTTCGCCCAACTTGTATGTTTCGTCGTTATCGATAAATTCATACAATCCTTCTTCATTTACATTGCCTAACTGGACTTCCCCTAATAATTTCCACGGACCCATACCGGCATTGCTTCTCCATACATAGAACTTGCTCAACTTGCCTGTCATACGGGGCGCCGAGAAGTTTTCCACAGACCTTTTCCAGGTAATTTTGACAGTCGCTTGAGGTGTGTTTTCTACTTTAATCACCGGAGCAGGTACTGGAATCGGGATTTTGTACTTAGCTGAATTTAGCGACGGTTTGGGATTGTCTTCGGGAAACAGCATGCCGCCCGCCGGTCCTTTTCTATCAGGGTCGTATGGAATTTGCTGCCCCAAATACGCTTCCCAAGCTTTATGAGCAACTTGATTAACGCTTATAATATCCGAGTCGATATAATCCGGATATCCATAATCCTGTAAATAATGCTCTGTGTAAACTTTCCCGTTTACAACAACTTTTCTGTCCATAGATCTGATGGGGAAAAATTGAGTGCTCGTTTGTCCGCCGCAAATAATTTTGCCTTCCGTACCTCCATAGCCGACCACTTCCGCATAGGCAAATTCAAGTTTATCTCCCAATTTCATCTTGTATGGTCCGAACCCATTAATAATCTGAACTCCGTTGTAGCTTTCATCCCATTCATAACGAGCTCTTCCAAGCCATTGTCTTCCCTTAGGCAGAACAAATCGCCCTTCGTCGGAAGGAAATCCTTCCGGCGCTCCAAGTTCGCCATATACTGTCCACCATCTTTCGTCCATAGTTGTAGCTCTGTCTTCCATTTTCTCGATACGTGTATTTCCGCTTTCTGTTTTCATATTCCACGGTTGTAGTATATACCCGTTTTCATCTGTTTCAAAATATCTTCCTTTACTGTCTTTGAGCATATAGTTTGCATATTCCGATTCATTTCTTTCCGGATTGACAGGGTCAACAACGGCAAAATGATCAGTGTCCCAGTAGAGCCAGCAATATCCAGGCGCCTGAGGACTTAACAGTCCGCCTCCGTTTACACCCGTTTCTGCGAAATATTTAAATAATTCCTCGTCTGGTTCCGGCTTAAACGCCATATACTCGTCTTTTGCGTCTGCCGCTCCGGTATGAACTGTTTGCATAAACGTCAGCCAGTAGTCGGGATCGAAACTGCTTCGATTGTCCTGTCTATACATACCTTGTTCGTATTTCCATTCGCCGTAATTCCGTTGGTAACCGAGCATGGAAGGAGAAAAACCGTAATTAACGTGGAATAAAACATCGACCAGGGGAGCAGTTCTTTCGATTGTTGCGGGATTGCCGTCGGTGTCTCCCGTGTATTCCAATTCATATTCGTAAATTATCATATCATTATAATCGGGATACGACCAGGCACGCGAAGTTCTTGTGACAGTAATTCCGACATTTGTAGCCCATTTTGCTATAATAATCTCTTCGGCTTCGTCGGGATTATAATTGGGGTTTAATTCGCCGTCGGGCAATAGTGGATAGTTCTCGATTTTTTCAATTGAGATAGGGAAGCTCCACCTTCCGGCAGGCAATTCGGGTCCGCTACCCGTCCCGATACCGCCGCAAAAAGAGAAAATGCGATTTTCCCATCCCGGCTTGCCGACTTCATTTGCGCTTATATATATACCTCCGCCAATAATATTATGTTGACCGCTGTATTCAATTCCATTAATAATTGTTTTTGAATACGGGGGCCACTCGAAACTTGGCAAACTTTGTTTTTCTCCGCTGCTACCGTATTGCCAAGGTCTTCCAATTACTCCGTCGTTGTAAACAGTCTCATGCAGCATGCCCCTTTGGTGTATTCTATAATCAACAAGTTGCGCACGAACTAATGCAGGCAGAAGCAGCAGAAAAACTGCTACTGAAAATATTTTGTATTGATTAAGAAATTTCATTGGAACTATTAACTCCTTTATTTATTAAAATCTGATATTAACGCCCAGACGAAAATGTCTTGGTGTATTACCGTAAAGAAAACTTTCTATTTTCGTTACATACGGCGCATATAACATATCTGTCTCTAAATTTTCCCTGTCTTTAACATAAATCGATTTATATCTGTTATCCGGACTTTCCGAGAAAACATTATTGTAATCATATACTTTACTATTGAGCACATTAAAGGCTTCTAAATAAATTCCCAGGTCGACTTTACCCACTGTAAATTTCTTATCAATTCTGAGTCTCAGATCGTGCTCGTCCGGCGTTCTTCTGTTATTTCTCAACCCTTGGCCAGTTTCGTCATATGTAAAAGGTCTTCCGGTCTGGAATCTGTATATCATACTGAGAGATACATTGTTAAACGGATTTACTCCAAAGATAGAGACGCCCTTTTCAATGCTGTATTTCAAGCTTGCGAGCACTCTGTGCGTACGGTCAAAATCGAGGTAGATGTCTTCGGGCGCAGGCAAAGTGTTATTCTCAGGGTTAGTTTCATAATAAACCGCACTGTAAACGGGACCGATAGCGCTTGAATTTTTTCCCCTTACAGACTGCCAATTGTATCGTATAAATCCTGTAACAGCGCCTTCGTTTTTCTCAATGTTAATATGAAAGCCTTTAATATCGGCATATTCTCTGTTATTAAAAGTCTGATATAAATTTCCGCTTCGATCGACGTACACGGCATCCTGAACAAGGTTGCTAACGTCTTTAAGGTAGGCGCTCAGGTCAATAGAAAAACCAAACGGGAGCATCCGAACAATTCCTATATCATAGGATATGGTTTTTTCTGGTTTTAAATCAGGATTACCCAAGCGAGTAAAATTGGGTTCGGGAGAAATTTTTAGAGTTTTCAGAAAGACATACTGATAAGCCGGTCGCTGGGTAAACAGACCATAATTGAGATGCAACACGGTGCTTACGTCAATTGGGAAAGAAATACCGATGCGCGGTTGAAGCACGGATACCAATTTCGTGTTTTCCTTCGCGGCTAATTCTTCGCTATAGTACTTTGAAGTCGGATCGGTCGGGTCAATATTTGGATTTCGATATGGTGAAAATTTATCGAGATATGAGAATGTGTTAAAATTGTAGAAATCATATCTTAACCCGACGTTAGCTATCATACCTTCAAATTCAAGTTTATCCTGTATATAGAGCGCGCCTTCATAAGGGTAAGCATGATACTTGTCGAAGCGTACACTGGACGAGTTGGTAGCGCTCGACCGCCGGTCGACATCCATATCGTAATAAAAGAACTGGACGCCGGTTTTTAACAAATTATTCTTGTTGACCTGGCTTGTAACGCTGGCGTTAATGCTCAATGTATTAGTTTTACTCTTTCCCGACGACGTGTATAGGCTGCCGACAGTATGACCTGAGGGGTCTGTATAAAATCTCCAATTACTGTTGTCGTTGTATATAGTTGAATACTCATTATCTTTCAAAACATGAAGGTCATCTAAATCATCTGTCATCAACCAACCTATTTTAACATCCATAAATGTTGAGTTGCTGAATACATGGTTCCATTCAGCGCCCATTTGTAACGTATTCTGAGTATTAATTGTCAAATTAAAAATTGGGTCAAAATAACCGAAATAATCTCTGTGGAATTCATTTGCCCGTTGATTGCTATAGTTCAATATCAGTTTGAATTTATCCGATGATGATGGTCTGTACATCAAGGATGAAAGCATTTGTATATTCAAGTCTGGCTGAGAAGTAGGAAGGATAGGATTAATGACTTCGTATCTGCCTGCAACGAAGAGGGAAGTATTATTAGCCACTGGACCGCCAAGCGTAAAATCAACTCTGTAATCGGGTTTATCGTATTCAAGTCCGACCAATTTGAAAGCCTGCAACCATAAAGCTCTTACCAAGCTTGCGGTTCTGAGTGAATCCATACGACTCAGAGGGGGGCTGGGAGGCCAAGTAACTGGAACGGGAGGCAAATAATTTTCCGGAAAATTAATTCCAAAGTGAGTCCATAAAATTTTACCCGACGACGGATCTTTTCCGTCCAGCCACTCTTCCGGATTATACATCTTCTCGAAGAATGGATTATTCTCCCTACTATAAACACTCCCCCCCCAAGTCTTATAATATGAGTTAGTTGTCGCAACCTCAAATTTAGTTTCCCATCTATCAGTAGGTCCTTCCTTTGTAACCAGGTTAACCACGCCTGATTGTACGTTTCCATATTCAGCGCTAAATCCGCTTGTATAAACTTCAACTTGCTGGAATGCGAAAGCTATAGGTTCAAAAGAACGTGAATTATTCAGAGGATTTACAATTGAAGAACCACCGACCAGGTAGAGAGACTCTCCCGACCTTCCCCCTCTAAAATGGCCGTCTGATACATCCGCTTGCAGCGAAACGATATCGCCAACATCCGTAACGCCCGGCAGCGTTTCAATTTTTTCAATAGTATATGTTTGCTTTGTTGCAGTAAGATCCGACTCCACCTGATCTTTTTTATATCCGACTATATATACTTCTTCATAAGCGACAGTACTGAGAGATAACTGGAAATCCACCCTCGTAGTTTTGTCAACGTTTACTTCGACATTTGTCTGAAGTTGTTCATTATATCCCACGTAGGATGCCTTGACATTATAGTACCCAGGGGGGATATTTATAATGTAATATTCACCATCAATATCCGTTGCCGCTCCATAAGTATATGCTAGAGGCACCTCTTTACCTTCAACAATTTTTGAGACAATAATTATATTAGCGCCTATTAAAGGTTCCCCCGTTTCCTTATCAATTACTCTCCCTGATATTTTACCAGTTTCCCCGGCAAAAGTAACTTCACTGGTTATGAACAGAAGTAAAGTAATTGAAATTAGCAGTAGCAAAAATTTTTTCATTATTTAATTACCTCCAAATGATTATTTGTCGCGGTTAAATAAAGAGAAAATATTACCTATGTTGTAATATGTCATACATTAAGTTGAAAAAAAATTTTTTACTTTATTTTTTCTATGCGTATCATTTCTTTTGCGTGTTTTTTAGCTATAGTCAAATGTTCTTTCATCAAATCATGCGCTTTATCAGAATTTCCTTCAATAATTGCGTCCAAAATATATTGATGCCAAACAACGGCTGAATTTATTGCATCGGGAATATCATGAATTATTCTGCTTTTAATTTCCGGCATGAGGTTAAATATTGGTTTTAACATAAGTGGAAGGACTTTGTTTTTAGTAGCCTTTGCGATAGATACATGGAATTCCATATCAACACCTGCTAATTCTGCTGCAGAACCGCTAAAGGATTTTAGTTTGTTCAGAGCTTCGTTGATCCGCTCGATATCTTCACTAGTCCTATTTAAAGCGGCATATCGAGCTATTTCTGGTTCAATTATCAGTCTTGCTTCTACAATATCCAATATATATGAAGACCCGCTGTGGTACAACAGATAATTTTTTAATGGATTAGAAACACTATCCGAAGATATTTTTCTTACAAATATCCCTCTTCCTTTTTCAACACTAATCAATCCTTTGGCACTCAATGTTCTTAAGGCTTCTCTTACAGCAGTCCTGCTAACTGCAAATTGTTCGCAAAGTTCCAGTTCGGTTGGAAGACGGTCGCCGGGATTCAATATTTTCGAATTGATTGCTTCTTCAATTTCCTCGGCAACTTTCATACTTAAAAGTTCTTTATTCCCAACAGGATTAAACATACTATCCTTTTTTGTATTATGTCATACGTAATATTAACGGAAAAATCAAAATTTGTCAAGCGAAAAAATATTTTAAAGAGACTTTGAGGAAATTCTTAATCAATAGAGAGAGTAAATAGTATGTTCTAGACACCATATCTTCTTTTCATTGCTTCGGATTTGGTGGGGTAAACTTCAAAGTAGACAATTTCCCAGGGTATACCGTGTTTTGTCGAACGGCTATTGCCCGAATTATGTCTTTCGAGTCTTAATGACAAATTCTGAGTGTGACCAGCATAATATCTGTCTGCGGAATGCGAATAAATTATGTAGGTATACCATTGCATTGCGGCTAACCTTTTAAAACAAAAAACTCGCTCTGTTGGCGAGTTTTTCTTGCGGGGCCGACGAGACTTCCCGCCCCGGCGGGACGACCTCCTTCGTGTGTTCTAATTTCCTATTAGCTCCTCAATGTATTTTCTGCTCTTCTTTCTTTTGATTTCGTATTCTCTTTTCATTGCTTCGGATTTGGTGGGATAAACTTCAAAGTAGACAATTTCCCAGGGTATACCGTGTTTTGTCGAACGACTGTTGCCCGAATTATGTCTTTCAAGTCTGAATGATAAATTATGCGTGTGGCCAACATAATATCTATCCGTCGAAGATGAATAAATTATGTAGGTATACCATTGCATTGGGGCTAACCATTTAAAACAAAAAACTCGCCCTTTCAGCGAGTTTTTCTTGCGGGGCCGACGAGACTCGAACTCGCGACCTCCTGCGTGACAGACAGTGGGATTTCTGCAATCCTGCTGTCAATTCCCAGCTTTTCGGCAGTCGGTACATAGTCGGTACATCCTTGAAGGAGTATTATTATGTTTCTTTCAAGAGATACAAAATCACCGTATTACCAAGTTATCTATTTTGTAAATGGTAAGAGAACCAAAATTTCTACAAAGACAACCGACAAAAGGGAAGCGGAAAAATTTCTAAAATCCTTTACTCCTAAACCAAAAGAAAAGAAGGTTGAACCGGAAGAACCAAAAGAGAAAAAAGTTTCTATAAAACTCAGTAGCTTCGTTAAAGAATATAAAACTTATGTAAGCAATACTTATTCAGAAAAGTATCTTAAAAAAGCTGTCAAACCTTCTTTTGCAGCTTTACAAAAACACATAAAAGATATACCGCTTATTCATATATCAACAAGAATCATTGATCAATTTATATCCTCAGCCTCAGCAAGTTCCAAACATTCAGCGTCACTTTACCACCGCACCCTAAAAGCAGCATTTAATAAAGCTGTAGTTTGGAATTATCTTGAAGCTAATCCTTTCGATAAAATTAAAGCTCCCAAAGTTCCGCAATCCTTTCCTGTGTTTATTTCAGAAAGTGAACTAATTCTTATTCTTAACAATACTCAAATGCAGCTAATGAAAGATATTTTTACAACCGCATTTTATACCGGTATGCGTCTCGGTGAATTAGTTAATATGAAATGGAATTGGATTGACTTCACAGAAAATATCATCACTGTTAAAAACTCAAGTGAATTCAATTCCAAGAACAAGCGTGAAAGAATTATTCCTATTCATCAGAAAGTACAAACTATTCTGCAAACTCGTTATCAATTAGGAAGGTTTGAAAATACTCTTGTCTTTTGTCGTTACGAAGGAATAAAATTAAATGAGGATTTTGTAAGCAAACAATTTAAAAAAGCAGTAAGAGAAGCAAAACTAAATGATAAAATTCATTTCCATACACTCCGTCATTCTTTCGCTTCGGCTCTTGTTCAACGTGGAATTTCTCTTTATGCTGTTAAAGAATTATTAGGTCATGGAAATATTAAAACAACTCAAATTTATTCTCATTTGCAGAAGGATAACTTAAGAGAAGCAGTCAATCTGTTATAGTCACATATCGCAATAATATCTACTATGCATATATTCCTATTTCTTACACGACAAATACTTTGAACGGGTTATCTTGTGTTTACTTTAATATGTAATAACTTTATCAGCAGATATAGCTAAATCGGTAAGTTCTTTGACATTACTATGTTCGGCGTTTTCGATTAACTTAGAATTCTTTTTATGAAAATTATTTGGCGAGTTTCAAAATCCTAAACGAACCCCGTATAACAACACTAAAAACAATTGCTCCGATAATTAAATCGGGTATTTTTGAATTAAGCAAACTCACCAGTATACCGGCTGCAATAACTCCGCCGTTTACAATTATATCGTTCGAAGTGAAAATCATACTTGCCTGAACGTGTGCTTCTTTACTTTTTGTTTTCTGCAGAATTATCAGCGAAGCGACATTACCGATCAATGCAAAGATTGAAACTATTATCATTGTTTGGAAATCGGGCAAGCCCTCAAATCCGATGAATCTCCTCACAACTTCGATAAACCCAATTACAGCTAAGGTAAATTGAAAATAGCCGGCTAACTTTGCTACTAACTTTTTCCTTGAGATCGCTTTACCGACTGCAAGCAGACTCAACCCGTAAACAGCGGCATCGGCAAACATATCGAGTGAATCGGCAACAAGTCCCATCGATTTTGAAATCAATCCGGTTGTCATTTCTATAACAAAAAATGCAAAGTTGATGATCAGAACAGTCCACAAGAGTTTGGTCTGATTCGATTCTTCGGCGAGAATGCTTTTCGACTCGTCGATTGGTTTGCATTCAATTAAAGATGAATCCAAATTCAACTCATCTATGCTTTCGGTTATTTTTTCATTATCATCCGAATGAATTACGGATAGAGTTCTGTTAGTAAGATCGAAATCTAATTTTTTGATATTACTCAAACTTTCCAATTTCATTCTTACCATCTGCTCTTCGGCGGAGCAATCCATTTTTGAAATTCGGTAAGTCGATTTCGTTAAATATGATTCTGATTGCAATCTTTATCTCCCGGTTCTTCTATTTGAATTGTTGTATGCACTATATTGAATTTATCTCTGAGAGCTTCGCTTATTTTGTTAATTAGCTCATTGCTGCGACAGTTTTCTTTAGCTACTGCGTGAACAGTAAGAGCGGTTTCAGTAGTACTCATTGCCCAAATATGCAGATCGTGAAAGTTCTCTACTTCCCGTAAAGAATTAAGATAATTTTCAACCTCTTCTTTGTCTATGTCTTTAGGAACGGCATCGAGCGCTAAGCTTGTGGAATCTTTCAGTAAATCCCAGGTGCCCCAAAATATAATCAATGCTATTACAATACTTACTACCGGATCGAGCCAGTACAAATTTGTAAAAGTTAACACAACTCCCACTATTACAACGCCGAGAGAAATTCCGGCGTCGGCAGCCATATGAAGAAACGCACCTTTTATATTTAAGTCCTGCTTTCTACCGGAGAAAAAGAGAAATGCGGTTGCTGCATTGATCACAACACCTATTCCGGCAACTATCATAATTGTGGTTCCTTCAATTTGCTGTGGTTCGGCAAATCTCCCGATTGCTTCCCAAATTATTATTCCGATAGCGACCAAAAGAATCATTGCGTTTAAGAACGCTGCAAGTACGGAAGATTTTTTTAATCCGTAAGTATATTTTTCAGTTGTGGATTTTTTAACCAGATAACTCGCTACCCAAGCAATTACTAATCCCAGAACATCGCTAAGGTTATGCCCGGCATCGGCAATCAAAGCTAATGAGTTTACTATTAAGCCGTATATTACTTCAACAACTATATAAACAATATTCAATGCAATACCGATTGCGAATGCTTTGCCGAAATCTTTTACTTCGTGCGTATGCGAATGATCTTGTGACATCTTACCTTCTTTTATTTTTTCAACAACCTTTATTCTCTTTCTGTTTTGGCGGACAAACAACCGAACCGTATGAACAGAAAACGCAGCAGTCGCCTTTCAAAGGTTTTAATAATTGCTTGCAGTTTTCGCACTCGTAAAAATGCATACAAGCATCTTCCGGCATTATCAGCAGTTTTTCAAATCCGCAATTGGGGCATTTTATAGTTGATTCATAAATTATATTTTTCATTTAAACACTCCTCGGTGCGTACATAATGACAGCTATTCCCACAATACAAATTGCAGCGCCGATCAAATCATAATTATCGGGGGCTTTGCCGTCAATTGTCCAGCCCCATAAAATCGACATTACCACAAACACACCGCCATAAGCCGCGTAAATTCTGCCGAAGTTAAGAGAGGATTGGAGTGTAGGAATAATTCCGTAAAAAACTAAAATTATTCCGCCGATTAACCCAAGCCAGATACTTCCTTCTACACGCAGCCAAAGCCAAACGAGATAACCGCCGCCAATTTCGGCAAGTCCGGCAAGGAAAAATAAAAATATCGATTTTATTAACAACATAATCTTTCCCGTTATAAATCAAATAAAGGGCTAATTAAAAAACACCTCCCAATTCATGAGAGGTGCTAATAAAATTATTTAGCAAGCGTCATTTTCTTTACAACTTTAGTATTTCCTACTGTTAGGCTATAGAAATAAATACCTGAACTAATATCCTGCCCTTCAAAATTCACTTCATGAGTTCCTGCTTGTAAAATACCATCAGTGAGGGTTGTAAGTTTCTTTCCTAAAACATCGTATATACTTAAATTTACTTCAGATGCACTTTTAAGTGTAAATTCAATGGTTGTAGACGGATTGAATGGATTCGGATAATTTTGCTTTAAAACAAAATCAGATGGAATTTCAGCCCCATCACTTGTTTCAACACCGGTAACTTTGTCGGCTGTTACAATTACATACTGATATAAATCTTCGCTTGAATATGTAATGGTGTTTGACTCCTGATCTACTGAAACATTGCTAATCGATTTCCAATTATTGTCGGCTCCATCCCAATATTTTACTTCAATAGAATTTTCGTCAACTTCATTTCCTTGAATTTGAATATCGTTATAATGGAATTGGAAATTAGATTGACTGCTGAATCCCATATGATTGTTGAAACCATCTCCGCACATATTATTACCGTTTTCACCGAAAGCACCGAATTCATAAGCCATAAAAGCGCCCTGACCTTGTGCGTTAGGAATATTGTTAGGATATAATTCCAACATTTGAGTAAATAAATTATTAGGCATCATACCGCCGCCATGATGTCCGCCGCCTTGATTCCATCCCGGCATTACCGTAAAGTGATCTTCAGCATCATAAGGATTATGAAATCTTCGTTGATCGTTCATATCGTTGGTTATCCAGCCGCCGCCAATTCCATTTCTGAAATTGCTTGAATCAATCCAAACTTGTCCGTTAATTTTATAAACTACGATAATATCAAAATTAACTCCGTCGATTAATCCACCTTCAATAGTGACAGTTTCACCGTTCTCAGGTCTTACAGCGCCTGATTCCGGTTGGTACCACCAAGGACCAAAATTCAAGAAATAGTCAACAGTGGTATCATTATCTACATCCAGATAGTAATGATTCATAAAAAATGTAGTATCAACCAATGCTGTTCCTTCTTTTAAAACATATTCAAGGGTATCGTGCCGTGTTCCAAAAGTATGACCTCCACAGCCTCCATCATGACCACCGCTGCCGTGCCCGTCGAAATTATTCCAATATGAATAATACGGCTCTCTCCAAAACTCACCATTTATTTCGTAAACAACTAAGGTGCTGATTTCTAGGTTAGTAGATTCGTGTAAGCCGCCGGTAACGGTAACTTGTTCACCATCTGTAGGTCTAACTACATTAGAACTGTCCGGTTCGTACCAATATGGTCCGAAATTTAAGTAGTAGTCTTCGGTTCCGTCATTGTTTGTATCTAAGAAATATTGCGAATGCTGAAAATCATTCTGTATAATGACGGTTCCCGATAAAGTTGTTTCTGTTAATGAATCGGGATCGAAATTACCGTGCCCGCCTCCGTGCATCTGTGCTTTGACTGTAATTAGTAATGCTAGTGAAAAGAATAATGTTAATAGATGTTTCATTTTATTTCCTCCCTTTGAGATTTGAAAAATAATTAATGATGTTTTACAGACAACAAATCTGAAATTTCACAAAGTATAGAACAGTTCAATTTATAGACTGTCAATTACGTTTTTCAATTTGCTTTGAATTGTCTCTGCAACCTCACCAAGTTTATCATTATTTACTGCTTGCATTGATGCAATCGGATCTATGACTGTAACAATAGTTTCGTTTTGCTCATTTACATAAACGATTACATTGCAAGGAAGCATTAAGCCGATTTGTTCTTCCGATTGAAGCGCTTTATGAGCAAACGGCGGATTGCAAGCGCCAAGAATTTTATACGGCTTGAAATCTACATCAAGCTTTTTCTTTAGTGTTTCTTTAACATCAATTTCAGTTAGAATGCCGAAACCTTCCTTCTTTAATTCTTCGGTTACTTTTTCAATTGCTTCTTCGTAACCGAGGTTAACTACTTTTGAGAAGCCATAATTTGTTTGTGACATTTTTTGTTACTCCTTTTTGAATTATTTTACATTGTTTCTTAATTATTTACCCAGGGAGAAGCATTTGCTCACTCATATTTATATAAATTTCAGCCCTTACCTAATATTATGTTTATTGGGATAAACACACCAACTTTAAGACCCCAGTCAATTTTATCTGCGGGTGTGAAAAGGAATAAAAATCCGTTTCCACCATTAAATTTGAAATTTGGTCCACCCTGAAGTATAAGTTTTTCATCATCAAACATATACTCCGCAGAAATAACCGCCGAAATCGGTAACGGTTTATTAAAAGGTATAAACCAATATTCATTAAAAGAGTATATACTGTTTGTAAAAGGTGTGTAACCAAGAGAAAAATAGGTACGTTTATCAACTAATGCACCAACTTCCCCGTGGATTCGTACAAATTCTTTTCTTGTACCTTCAAAATCATAAATCACTAATGGATTAACTCTAATTCCGGCAATTACTCTATATTTTTCATTTTCCTGTGCATTAACAATAGACGCAATAAATAATATTATAAATATTGTAAATGCGGTTTTGTTTTTTATCTGTTTCATAATATTTCTTGTATTGGTTAAAGAATTCAAGTATTATTTTATAAACCCTCCCGCTGATTTATTCAGCGGGAGATTCCTCAATTAATTATTGATCATATTACCAGCAGCAACGGTCTCTCATTCCGTGATCCCGATGAGCGCAGCCCCATCCATAATCCATATATCCGTGGTCTCTCGTTCCATAATCCATATAACCGTTGTAATTCCAGCCCCAGATATCACACCAATTATCATAAACTGAGTTGTTATAATAGGGTAATTGAGTTTTGCCGAATATATTTCTTATTTTATTTGCGGCTTCCGTCTTTAAGCTGTAGATATTATCTTCAATATTTCTCAACTCGGTTTGATATTCTCTTATACGTTGTCTGCTGATTTCATCCTGCTGCCGGTAATTAAAGTATTCATCTCTAACCGAATTATATTTTTCAATTTCCGGTTGTATTAATGCATCATATTCAGCTTTTATTTTATCTACCCGGCTTATTTGGTCATCATTAAGCCGATACTGTTCCGGAACATTGGTATTCAGGTAAGAAGAATCATAAGTATGATTCGTAGAGTTATTTTCCTTTGGATGCTCTTGCGCAAATAATGTTAAAGATACAAGCAGAACTGCAAAAACAATTGCAATTCCGGCAAACCATTTTTTATTTAAAGGTAACATTGTATTACTCCTTGTAACTTTTTATAAATTATAAATATTATTATTATATGCTTTATTATATACTTTTAAGATATAAGGGATAATTTGAAAAGAGAGAATGCCTGTGCATCCCGAGAAGGAGTAATATCAAATCAGAAAAGCGCTGTTGAAAAGATATATTTTGTTGGTTTTTTGCGGAATGTAGAAATGTTTAATATCTAATTGATTATATGAATTACGTTGTATGTTTATCCCGTCAATAGAAGCGGGGAAAAATGATTTCCCGACTTTCAGTTTGGATAAATCACTTAGCGCAGTTTTACCGGTTTCAGTTTTTATTACTTTTACCAGTTCACAATAATCTTGTGAAGCCGGAATTTCATCTGCAATAGTGAACTGTCCCATTTCAGAATAGACGAACCAAAATAATAATGGCGCTAAAACTAAAACAGTTACCGATAACGCACGATATTTTAATAAATATTTAATCATTTCTATAGAGTAAGATGCAACAAATCAATAAAAGATTCATGATTATTCTATTCCATTTTTATTCCTATTTAAGCGTCCATATCAGATTGCTTCTTCTCCTCTTTCATTCGTACGAATCTTGATAGTGTTGCTCACCTCAACTACAAATATTTTCCCGTCGCCGGGGTTGCCTGTATGGGCAATTCGTTGAATAGTATCCACAACTTCATCGACAATATCATTATGAACAACTAATTCCAGTTTCACTTTTTCAACATAATCGTGCAATCCTTCTCTTATTGCATCCTCGGAATCCTTAGCTTTTGATTTTCCGAAACCTTTGATCTCAGAAATTGTAATTCCGGGCAGTCCTTCAATTTTATGCAAAGCTGTAATTACATCATCTAATTTGAACGGTCTTATTATTGCTTTTATTTCTTTCATTTTTATTCTCCCATTATTCTATCTTACTTCTTACTTAGAGCAACCTCGAAGGAATTACCTTCGAGGTTTATTATATATTTAGTATTCGTGCTAATTAGTGAAATTAGTGTCTACATTTCACCTGTCCTTACTTTAACCGGGAACCACTTATACAATGCCGGCAAAACAATCAACGTAAGTATAGTAGAAGTAAACAACCCGCCGATAACAACCGTAGCAAGCGGTCTTTGAACTTCACTTCCGGTGCCGGTTGCAATAAGCAAGGGCATTAAACCCAGCATTGTTGTAAGAGCCGTCATCAATACCGGGCGTAGTCTAAGTTTCGCACCTTCAATCGATGCTTCATCAATTGGTATTCCTTCGCGCAGCAATTGATTCAGATATGTAACGAGTACCATTCCGTTCTGCAGAGCAATACCAAATAACGCAATAAATCCGACTGAAGCTGGCACTGAAAGGTTTTGATCGGTTAACCAAAGCGCGATGATTCCGCCAACAAGAGCAAGCGGGATATTTATAAATATCAGCAAGGTATTCTTCATTGAATTGAAGCTGGAATAGAGCAAGAAGAATACAATCAATAAAGTAATCGGGATGACAATTGCAAAACGTTTGTTCGCTTCCTGCTGCAGTTTATACTGCCCGCCCCAGGTTGTGTAATAACCAACCGGTAAGTTTACCTTTGCGTCAATTTCCTGCTGAGCTTCTTCAACAAAACCCCCGATATCTCTACCGACAACATTACATTGAATTGTAATAAAACGTTGATTCTGCTCGCGTGTAATTTGACGCGGTCCTTCTATTTCTTCAATATCGGCAACCTGGCTTAACGGAACTTGCATTCCCGTCGGTGTGCTTATCAGAAGTTCTTTAATAGCAGCTTTGTTATTTCTGTATTCCGGTGCTAATCGTACAAAAATATCGAAGCGTCTAATACCCTCGAAAATTTGTCCGGCAGTTTCTCCACCGATGGCTGTCTTAATAACCTGTTGTACATCTGCAAGATTTAAACCGTAGCGAGCAATTAAGTGACGGTCGACAGTGATTTTAAGCTGCGGTTTTCCGCTTATCTGGTCAACCTGAATATCGGCTGCACCCCTTACATTTCTCAGCACTCCTGCTACCTCTTCAGCTTTTGATTTTAATAATGCAAGATCTTCTCCAAAAAGTTTAACTGCAAGTTCGGCTTTAACACCTTCCAATAGTTCATCAACGGTCATTTGTATTGGCTGAGTAAAGTTTACAAGCACACCTGGAAAGTTTTCAACTTTCTGTCTAATTTCTTCTTCGATTTTTTCCTGTGTCATTCCGGGTCGCCAATCTTCTTCATCTTTAAGAAGAATATACATTTCAACACTGTTAATCGGATCGGTATGTGCGCCTACCTCACCTCTTCCTATTCTGCTCACTGTTCCGGCTACCTCTTCAATCTTCATAATTCTTTTTTCAACTTTTAGAGCAGTTTCCTTACTGTATTCTAAGGAAACAGATGGTGCAAGAGCTAATCTTACAATAAGGGTTCCCTCTTTTAATGTAGGCGTAAATTCCGAACCCAACCTGGGATAAATCAATACCCCGGCCATCAGAATCAATATCCCCAGCATCACTGCGGCAATGCGGTTCTTAACGAAAAACTTAATAACCGGACTATATATTTTCAGTAACATCCGAATTAAAATATTTTCTTTCGGTTTATCCCCAACAGTTTTTTCGTTTTTCTTTTTAAGTAGAAACGAAGAATATACCGGAGCCAAAAGCATTGCAAAAATTAAAGACCCAAACATAGCAAGTGCAATTGTGTATGCAAGTGGTCTGAAGGTTTTGCCTTCAACACCATGCAAGGTAAACAAAGGTATAAAAACAGTAATAATAATTATTATTGAAAATAAAATGGGGCGCAAAACTTCCTTACTAGCCTTCGCAACAATATGAATGAAGTTTTCATCTTCCGGTGATTCTCGTTTTAACCTATCTACATTTTCAACAAGTACAATACTCCCGTCCACCATCATTCCTATGGCAATTGCAAGCCCACCGAAGGACATTAAGTTGATAGAAATACCGAAATACTCCATCCCGATAAATGTGAACAAAACGGAGAACGGAATTGAAACTGCGACAACAATACTCGGTCTTATCGATCCCATAAACAAAATCAATACAATTGCAACAAGGGCAATTCCCTGCAGCAACGCATTAGTGACCGTATTTACAGCAGCTTCAACAAGCGATTTCTGTTCGTAATAAGGAACAATCTTTATTCCTTCGGGAAGAGTTTTGTTTATCTCTTCCATCTTCTTTTCAACATTGCTTATAACAGTTGAGGAGTTTGTTCCAAAAAGTTTAACAACCTGACCGGCAACTATTTCCTCAATACCGTTTCTTGTCTGAAGGCCTCTTCTTACCGCTCCGCCGATTTTTATATCCGCAACTTGACTTAAATAAATGGGAGTTCCGTCTTCGGATTTAACGACAATGTTTTCCAAATCTTCTATTTTCGTAGCTAACCCAACCGAACGAACTAAAAATTCTTCGGCATCTTTTTCAATAAATGATGCGCCTACATTCAGATTGTTTTTCTTAATTATTTCTACAAGATCATTCACTGCAATATCGTATCGGAGCAATGCATTGGGGTCAACAACTACGTGAAATTGTTTTTCCCATCCGCCGATACCGAGTACTTCAGTAACTCCGGGAACGGTTTGTAGCTGGTACCTTATTATCCAATCCTGTATTGTTCTAAGTTCGGTAAGGGAATAATTGCCCGTTGTATCCTCAAGATAATAAAACAGCACCAAACCCATTCCGGTTGAAATCGGTCCCATCTGAGGTTCCCCGAATCCTTCCGGTATTTGTTCGCGAGCCTCTTGTAATCTTTCGTTAACAACCTGCCGTGCAAAATATATATCGGTTCCATCTTCAAAGTAAATGTTAACAACCGACAAACCAAAGTTTGAAACTGAACGAATATTTTTCAAATTCGGCAACCCATTCATTGCTGTTTCTACCGGAAAGGTAACATACTTTTCAACTTCTTCCGGCGCTAAACCTTCAGTTTCTGTAAAAACCTGAACCAATGATGGAGATACATCCGGAAATGCGTCAATGGGTAATTTATTATAACTTAAGTAACCGCCGGCAAAAACAACCAAAGCCAATACAGTAAGGAGCAAACGGTTATTAAGTGCAAAATCTATAATTTTATTCATTGTTTTCTCCTATTAATGTTCGTTACCGCCACCAAACGATTCTTTTAATAATTCCGATTTAATTACAAAAGCTCCTTCGGCAATGTAAGTTTGCCCGGCATTCAAACCGGTTAACACTTCGGCGTAATTTGTATTCGTTTTTCCAATAGTTACCGGCTGTGGTCTGAAACCTTCACCCTCTTTTACGAACACGACTTTCTGTCCTTCGAAGTTTTGAATTGCGTTGAGAGTTACGGCTTGGTCAACTTCAACAAAATCGGTAAGTACTTTCCCCGTTATAAACATACCGGGTTTCCAGTAACCGGACGAATTATTCAAACGTACTCTTGCCGTTGCCGTGCGGGTATGTTCATCTACAGTAGGACTTATATAGAATATTTTTCCATTTACGGCATTTTTAATATCGTTAAAATAAACTTGAGCGCTCTGCCCTATTTTTATTTTATTAAGATCTTTTTGATACACGTTCAATTCTGCCCAAACCGAACTTAGATCTGCAACGGTAACAATATGTTTGTCGTCGCCGATCAATTCTCCGGGGGTCATATGAAGATCGAGAACAACTCCGTCGATTGATGATTTAACTTCGTATGTAACAAGACTTTCGTTGCTTTCGATAACAGCAATCACTTCATCTTTTTTAACATTATCACCAATTTCTTTATAAACGCTTTTTACTACACCGGCAAACCTCGGAACAATATGAGCAAGTTTACCCGGGTCGGGTACAATTTCGCCGGTTAAATCGGTATGCATCTGTAATTTTTTTGAACCGACTTTATCAAGTTTAATTCCGAGTTCGTTAATTTCGGTATCGGAAAGAGCTACAAGTTCTTCTTCGGTATGTTCTTCTCCTGCTTCTTCGGTATGCCCGGCTTCTTCCAAATGAACATCTTCACTACTTTTACCAAAAAATGTCACCGCCGCAAGGGTTAGAACCACTCCGACAGCAATACCAATAATTAAGAATATATATTTATTTTTCTTTTCCATTTCATTGATTCCTTAATTTATTTCCTTTGCAATTAGTCCTTCTATTTCGATTTGAGTTGAATGAATTTGCCCGATAATATTCAGATACTGATTCTGAAGCTCAAACAATGTTCTTTCAGCATCCAGCACGTCAATTATGGCAAACCTTCCTACGAGATTTCCTTCTTTGATTATTTGGAAAGCGTCTTCTGCTTCCGGTATTGACTCGCCGCTTAACTGATCGGCGGTCTCTATTAATGTGTTCAACCTCTCATAAAGAACATTTAACTGCAGAGTTAACCTGTTTTTAACAGAAAAGTATTCTCTTTTCTTTTGATCGAGACGAATTTTTGCTTCTTGAATTGCGCCTTGATTTCTATCGAAGATAGGAAGCGGTATCGATGCTCCGATCAAAAATGTGTTAGCCTTTGCGTCATTCAATCTTCTGATTCCGGCACTTATTGTTAAATCGGGTACTGCTTTCGATTCTTCGAGATTTACAATCGCGGTTTGTTTGTCGTATTCGCTTTCATATCTCTTGAGTTTAGGATTATTAGTCAACTGGTTTAAGAGTGAGTCGTAACTCGGAATATCAACTGGGTATTCAAGTTCGCCAATGAGTTCGTCTATAGTTAAATCCGGCTGATATATCAGCGAGAGTAACTCCGATTTGTAATTTTCATATTCGGATTTCAAACGGTTCAAATCAATCTTTAGTGAGTTTAGAATTATCTTAGCCCTTGATACTTCAGCCGGAGAGATTTTACCGGCATCAACGCGTTTCTGCAGATTTGCAATAAACTCTTTCGATACTTCTATAAGTTCTTCATTTTTTTCAATGAGAAGTTGAACGGCTAACGCCTGTTGAAATGCTTTTCTTACAGCCGTAATAATTTCTATTCTCTTTGTTTCATAATCCCATTCAGCCAGCGAGATGTTCGTTTCGGCAACTTTAACCCGTTTGCTTATCTTGCCGGCAAGTAAAATATCCTGGCTCAAGACCGCTGTTATTTCACTGTTATTGAAACCGTTGAAGTCTTTACTTCCTAATATATTTTCGGCTTCAACTTCAAACTCGGGATTAGGCATTAAACCGCTCTGCAGCTTTGCCGCTTTAAGCGCATCTATTTCATAGCGTAAAGTTTTCAGTTCGGGATTATTCTGAACCGCTAATGAAACAGCTTTTTCAATAGTTAATTCACCGTTTGTTTGTCCGACTGTAGATAAAGACAGAAGACTAAACAGAACGAATACTATACACATTACTCTGTGCATAAAAACTCCTTTAGTTTTTACTCTAATAATTTTTTAGAATGTTTTTAGGTTAAATAAAGCTTATGGTTAGCATCAAATGATGAGTGATACTGTAGTGTAATTCTCTAAGGTTTGATCTATTAATTGATAAAAATTATTTGAATAGAATTTGTCTTTATTGTTATAAGTTTCTATTGGTATAAAAGCAAAGGTAGTAATGTAAGTGGATAATACAATTTTACTTTTGGGGAGAAACTGCTCTTCTTCAAAGCAGTTTTCTTCTAAAGATACATCTTCGCAACATTGTTGTTTTATTTCTACACCATCGGTCTGATCAAAATAATTTACGTTATTACATTCGGTACAGTCATCTACTTTTTCTATTGCTATATGACCATCACTGCCAATGCATAAAACATACTCGGACATCAAGTTGTGAGCAAATGTCAGATGACTGATGAATATCAACAATAAAAGTATGTGAGTTACTTTATTTAGAAAATTGTAATTCATTTCTCTTCAGTATGTTCTTTAATTTTTTCAATCGCATCATTGATATGTTTATCGTCAATGGAATAAAAAACCATTTTACCATCTTTTCTATATTTAACTAATCTCGCATTTCTTAATAATCTTAATTGATGCGAAACAGTTGAAACATTTGAGTCCACCGCCGCTGCAAGATCGCAAACACAAAGTTCGCTGTTAATAAGTGATAGAACAATTTTCAAACGAGTTGGTTCCCCAAGTAATTTGAAAATTTCCGCCATCTCGAGAACTTGATCAGTATCGGCAATTTTCTTTTGGGCTTGCGCGACTTTCTTTTCATCAACAATTTCAACTTCGCAAACCGGCGCAATCTTTTCTTTTTTCATTCCCTAATGTAATTATATTTGCACATATGTGCAAATGTTATAGCTAAAGCAATAAGGTTTTCTTTTGAGAAGAATTTTTAATCCTCTGCGGTACATTTTTCGTCATTCCTTTTCTTACGCATTAGTTCAACGCGGTATTTCACGTTATGCAGTAAAAGAATTACTAGGTCACGGTAACATAAAAACAACTCAAACGTGTCCGCCTTTGGCGGATTTATTATCATCTTCAAAAAGAAAACCTATTGGAAGCGGTTAATTTATTATTAAAATATACGCCTTAAGCGTACTCTTTTTACTTTAAGAGTACGCTTCAACATTTACCCTTGAATGTTCCGTTTTCTTTTCCAAAACGTTACTTGAGCCGTTATTTTTTATCCCTTTCCTATTAGGATTCTTACCCATACGGTAGAGGTATAGCGGACAATCTGTAATAATACATTCTCGAACTTCTTTTTTAGAACCGCCCGAGCAATCAAAACAATGTTTCTTTATGGCTTTCACTGGTGTTAAGTGCATTTTTGTATTCCTTATATTTTTAATCATAAACTCTTGGCCGCAATTTCCTGTCAAAATTTTACCTGATAAATTCCATGCATAATTTCCGTCCATCCTGTCCAAACTATGCAGCTTCCTTTTCTTCTTTCTTATAAAACCTAATATTCCTTTTCCCACCGGATTTACTTTCCTGTACCTCATAGTTTTTAACCTTACCCCAAACCTTCAACCACCTGGTAAACTTGCTTTGAGTGAGTTTGTCGAAATCTTCATACTCTTTCTTGAAGCTTTCATATAATTCTTTCTTTTCATACTCTTTACCGATTTCAACTTCATCTTCAGCAAACTCAACGAATTCTTGACACGTTTCATCAATCATTTTTTTCTTATCAAGATTTATAAATTCATAAGTAACCAGTCCCTTCTTAAGGTATAACTGCAGACATCCAATCATAAAATTATCAAAGTCGCTCCATTCATCATCAGTCCAGCTACCGAAGAACGGCTTACCAAAATCATCTACCGGACGATGAGATTTATTGTAATAATCCGAAAACTCAATAATAAACTGTCTGTCAATCGTTGAATCATCAACACCGGAAATCGAAAAGTTTGTTGATATAACTACTTTTGGCGATTCGTCATAGCTAAGATGAATCTCATCTTTGTTTTTTCTCTCAATAGTAATACCGTCGGTAATGATTGAGAACAATCTTTCAAACGGAAATTTCTCTCTAATATCTTCGAACCCAATAATATTTGTATCTGCCTTAACTCTCTGGAAAGCAAAATTCTTTGAAGGATTAAAATTTCTCCCATCTTCAACTACTACATTCCTCACTTTAGATATTGATTTTATAACAAGTCCTTTCCCGCTTCTGCCAAATGCACCGTCACTTAGTTTTTCATCTATAAAAACAATGGATTTTGTAATTGAAGGATCTTTATAGGTATGCAATAAATAACCAATTGCACTTTTTAATGCCTCGTATCTTTTAACTTCGCTCCGGCAAACATTAAACAGAAAATCTTCAAACACACTTCGCTTACTGCTTTCAACAAAGTTTCGATCTATAATCTGCTTCTTCCAGATGTGTTTGTTAAGTTCCTTATAGCTGTGAAAATCAATCTTACTTACGCTTACTTCAACAAAACCATTCTTGAAATAAAAGTAACCTTTATCAAAAGTGTCCTTATTAAATTCAATATTCTTTGTGATCAAAAATTCAAGAAACTGTTGTGTGAAGAGCTGATTAGCAGATTTTATCAAAGCATCAATTATCTCGTTCCGGCTTGTTCCTTCAAATTCTTCCGTAGCCATCCGTTCCAGATAATTCATAACAAATTCTTTTACATCAATGCTGTCGATTTCTTCAACTATGTTGTTTTCAACTCTTACAAATAGATGATTAGACTCTATCTTATATTTACAGAAACCTTCACTTTCCAGAAATTTCTTAAATCGAATCCGTGAGATTTTTATCTTTTCATTTTCACGAACCCAAAATTTTATTACCGGCTTTTTCCAGCCGTATATTTCAGCAATATGATAAATGGTTCCTAATGTAACCCTGCCATCATAGTCTTTAACAAGCGACTCAAATTTCTTCTTCAACTCAAGTTCGGTGTCATTATAGCTTGGGTTTTTAAGACTCATTTCAATAAAATACTTTTCGCCCTGTGCACCCAATGGTACTAAAGCAAAGCCTATTTTATACCATTCCTCATAACTTCCATCCGGTAAATTTTGTGAAAGATAATCAAGTGCATTTTCCAATCTTGCCTTGTCATAGTAGACACTTTCAGCTTTTCTACCATCTTTAGTTTTTTTCACTTTGCTCTCTGCGCTTTGCGCCTCTATCACACAAAACTTTTCTAGGCACTCAATCACTTTATCTAATTCAACAAAGGAGGGAGGCTCTTCTGGGTTATCAAAGTAGAAATTATAAATACCACCACTTTCGTGCATAGAAGGAGGTAAAGCTGTTTGACAGTCTTTCCACCGTAATTCAAGATGTTTGCAGTAACTATCTTTCTTTAACTTAAATTTATAAACTGCTTTATCGCCACCTAACTTATCAAGACGTTCAGCATTTTCTTTAACCCTTATATAAATATGAAATCCTTCACCGCTCCCGCTCTGCACAACCCAACAATATTTTTCCGGTAATCCCAATTCTTGTAAAATCAATTCATTAATCTCAAAATCCTCAACAGCATCTAAGTCAAGGCACCGCCAATCATTAATGCCTTGTATTCCGCCAAGACCGGTAGAACCGCTCCAATTCATCTTTTCAATATCATCTTCGGTTTGTATCGTATTTAGCCATCTGTCCCATTCAATCATTGGTCTTTTACCTTTCAGAGGCAGTATATTTATTCCCATTCTACTTTTATAATTTTTAGCTAATTTTTTATATGTACTCATAATATTACTCCGTTAAATATTTTCTAAAAACTCCCTCTCCCTTTGGGAGAGGGTCGGGGTGAGGGCTTCCCCTCATCAATCGAACATCTTAAATTCTATTAACCGCATCCCTTAATTCATCCAAGTCAATTCCGGCATAATATCTAGTTGTTACATTTACAGTTGAATGACCAAGAAGCTTTGAAACAGTAAATATTGGTACCTTATTACTTGCCCATCGTGTTGCTGCTGTTGCGCGTAAACAATGCCAGTGAAGTTCATCCGGCAGCCCTGCTTCTTTTATAACTTTCTTTAATGATTTTGAAACGGTATCCTTTTTGTATTGCTTTCCGTTACTCTGCACAAAAACAAACTCTCTCAGAATTTTACTCTTCTCAAGCTGCCTATTTGAATTCCGTAATAAGATTCTCTCCATTCTTTCATTAAAGGGAATCCTTCTTACTTTTTTAGATTTTGTTTTGAACAGTTTATTCCCGATGGTTATTACTTTATTCCTAAAGTCAACATCGCTCCATCTCAAATTATTTTCTTCATCTAATCTCAATCCTGTTTCCACTGCAAAGAGAACCATATCGGCAATAACATCTTTGCCTTTTTTTGTAAGTCTTTCACAGACTATCTTTATCTGTTCCTCGGTGAATACAACCGGTTCATCTTTTTGTCTTTTGGGTAGTTTTACTTTTAGGAAGGGATTTGAAGCAATATAATTCCAATCTACAAACACATTGAATAGTGTTCTATATATTTTTAGGTAATTATAACAACCGAGAGGCGCGGACTTGGAAATCTTCATCATTAAATTTTCAGCATCTTTTCGCTCAATTGTATTTAATGCTCTGTTTCCCGGAATGAATTCTAAAAATCTTCTCTCAGCAGTCTTGGCAGTTGCAACAGATTTTTTTGAAAGATTAAACTCAATAAGATGATTGTACTCACTAAAACCCTGTTCAACAGTTATCGTTTCTTTAACAGTTTGCTGCTGATTTCCTATACCGAGCAATCCTGCAAGCAGCTTTATCTTTTCCATATCCTCAGCAGAAAAGTGTTTGAACAATTGCATAGGATCTGTATTACTTCCGGTATTATGCATCTCACTATTTATGTTATTTAATCCTTCCATTTGCTTTCCAAATGTCGCGGCGAAGTTCCTTCCTTGAACGTAGCCGGACTTTCCTTTTTCTTTATAACTTTTTAATCTCTATCCGCCGTCCTGTCCTCCGAAGCTGTGGCGTAGGGGGAAGCTTTAGCGTAGGCGGGCTTCCAAAGAATATTTATTTACAACAGTTTTCTTTCCAATCATCCAATCACTCAATCAACCAATCTTCGTATTTCCGGTTGCTGAGTAAATCACGATTTTTGTGATTGTATCGAAGCAGACTTACGGCGGCTCATCTTCTTCTTCATTGTTTTTATTCTGACTTCTGTCTCCTGACTCCTGACTTCTGTTTTCGAATATCCACTCATCCAATTCCGCCTTATTGAAAAACAATACTTTTCCGGTAGGTCGGTGACAAGGAATTATCTTTCGTGAAGTTAGTTTGTACAAATAGGAATGTGAGAATCCCAGATACTCCGCAGCCTGGTTGAAGTTTAGAGGTTTACTTGCATACCGATTGGCCTGGTCGACTTTCTTTTTAAGAAGTGATTTGATTTCTTCCAACTGCTTTGCTATTGCGTCTTTTTTCATTTCCTTTTCTTCTCCTTTTTTTGACGCTAATAAAAAGGGGAAGATGAAAGGGAACAAGCGGGGATTTCGTGGGGATTTTGGGGATGATCCTTTTTTATCTTTTTAAACGGTTCTCTATTACTACTAGGTTTCCGTTTTTTTCTTTCCTAAGCTGTAATTCAAATTTTCTGAAATAATCGCTGATAGTATTTTCGTTTCTTTTTGTGATTATGTAGCGTTCCTTTTTCAATTGCTCAACTACTAAGTTACTGATATTTCTTTTTGTCTTGGTTTCAGTCAGCACTTCAGTAATTATTCTCTGTTTGATTAATTTCTCGCAAGCTTCTTTCGCTAATTTCTTTAGCCCTTTCGAAGGAACCTCTTTTTCTAATCCCTTTTCCTTTCTCGAAGGAGATTTGTTTTGGTCTGTTTTTTGTTGATAAACTCTTGGACCTATTATCAAATTGAAAAATGATTTAGGTCTCGGATGTTTATAAGGCGAGTCGTGTAAATCTCGCATTCTCTTTATTGATTTTTCTATATGTTTCGAATGTCTTCGACAAAGATTATATAACTTTTCAAGTCTTTCGAATTCAGAAGAGCCTTCAATAAAATCTATTATGTCTATAATTTCACTTCCACGTTCTTCATACCATCCGTCAATGTTTTGATTTGCGAAACTTTGTGCTAACCGTATGTATTCGGTTAATATCTTTTTTATATCGTCTTTTTCTAAGTCATCTTCTAAAAAATCAAAATGGTATAGCCCGGTGTTATCATATTTCTCAACTTCTGCAGCGTAAACTGCGAACCTTCTATCAATACATTGTGAACATACACCGCAGTGAGTTGTGCCGGGTGCTTTATTCCTTGTTGTACTGCATGAAACGGAACTGTCTAATAAATCTAATCTATTATGTGTTTTTAGTATCTCAACAACATCTGTTTTGATTTTATACAAATAGGGATGTTGAATTGAAAACTGCTTTTCACCGATAACTGTAAATAATTCTTCTAATTTTCTTATAGTTTGCGGATGTGTTGTTCTGCTTGCCCTTGCGTTCATTAAATCCTGTGTCTCGGCAAAGTTAATTGAAGTGATACCGTTTTCATAAATATAGATAGAATCTTGGTTATACTCTCTTGCAAGTGCAAATGCAATTGAAGTATATAAAAACGACCTTGTTCTTTGAGTCTCGTCTCTTGAAGGTGTATTGCTTAAACCGCAGCGGAATTTATAATGCTTACATCGTTCGGGATATAACCTTTTGATTTCATTATACAACCCCTTCTGTGTAGTTTGAACACCCGGAAGTCCTGTTTGGTGGCTTACCAAACATATTTCCGAATCTGTTGTTTCTAATAATTCAATAACTCCCGCAAGTGAATCAATCCCACCTGAAAAGAGCACAACCTTCAAATTATCCGGTCTGTCAACAGTAAAATTCTCATCATCAAAAATACTGGTAGGAAAATCTTTACTCCTTTTATAAAACGTAAATTTATAACTATGATCGCCGCTCATAAAGAGTAAGGCTTCTTCAAGCAATTCTTTTACTTCTAATGTGTTCCAAAAATTATAATCTCTTACGGGTAGATGGAAATTAAATGATCTGCTCCAGCTATGGTATTCATTATCATCCGGTTTACCTCTATATGTCCGTCTGTCGGCGGCAAATATATAAGCTGCAATCTCTAATAAATCTTTATACCTGTTGTCTAACTTATATATGTTTTCTACAAAATTATTTAGATAAATATTTACATTCTTTTTACCTCTGTCGCCTTCATGGTTAAGCTCCAAATACCTTGAATTTTTAAAGTCGTCTTTTAGATGTATTCCATTGCAAGCGATTATATGTTCCGCGAACTCTCTCATTTCTCCTCTTCCATCAAGAGTTCGCTTTTCATTTTGCCTAAAGAACGAGATAGGAAATATTTTATTTCATTTTCTTCCGGGAATGCATTCTTAACATTTTTGTTATACCATCCCGCAGCAAATGATTCTGTAATTTTAGCGGTTTCAAAAGCGTGTTGAGAAATTTGATTTACTTCTTTCTCAATTTCTTTAGAAAATCTCTTTCTGTCATTTACATTAGTAATTTTTGCGGCCGCTTCTCTTTCTAGATAATACTTCAAATACCGTTCAGTCAATTTTGAGAAGTACAATCTTGATAGCTCACAAAAACCGCTTCCGTTGGCAGCCTTATGAAATATTGCTTTCGAATCAATATCTTCACTGAATAAACTTCGTCCTCTTTCAATGTTCTGTCTGTACCATTTGTTAATTGCATCTATAGCAGCCTGTCTTGCAAATGTTTGATATTCGTGGGAAACTACTTCATTGTTTTTATACTTGGTTGCGCCCCTAGCCAATTTTATTAATGAAAGTTCTTCTTTATCTAAAATCTTTTTTTCCGCAAGATATTTTAACGGGTTTTCCTTTTGGAAAGCCAAAGAAACGTGTACTAAAAACTCGAAGCCTGCATTTATGGAGGGATCATTTTTTAGATTGCTGTACCTGTCTTGTACTTCTTGAAGAGTCTTTTGAGCTATTGAGGATATTTCGGAGGTTCCTAATGCAAACCCGGCTAATTCATTTACAATTAAACGCCAAGCTTTAGTCTTTTTAAGATGACCGTACCGTTTATGTCCCATCCAAATTTCTTATCTTAGTTCAAGAATTTTCGGATCGATTCGTGATATGGTAGCTGATCTTCGTTTGTAAAGAATTATTTTATTTAAACTAATAGTATATGGTTAAATAGTCAAATAAAAAATATACCTATACTTCCAATTTGCTCAGGCAGAATAATTTTTTGCCCCTTAATCTCACTAATACTAATTTTCTCCAATTTTTCTTATTTTATAAATACTTATTTAATTAAATTTAATTCTATATATGCTATCTAAACAAGCTCTTGGTAACACTCTTTGGGGTCTTGCGGAAATCCTTTACAGCAAAGTCGAAGATTATAAAACCTACATCCTTTCACTTCTTTTCTTCAAACGAATCTCAGACAATTACCACTGGGAAACTCAAAATGAAATAAAAGCTTTCAAAGAAGAATACGGACGTGAACCAAACGCAAAACAGCTTAAAACAATCAAGGAAAAGAAACACACTTTCATTATTCCTGATGGCTGCTTTTGGCAAGATGTAAAAGATGCTCCGCCCAAAAAGAAAAATGAAGTTCTTGCTAATGCCGTTCAATCAATTGCTGAAGCTAACGCAAACATTCTTCCGCAAGGTATTATAAACGCGGTTAATTGGAACGCTCCCGCTCCCGACGGTAAAGGTGGTAAACGTCTTTCACCTGAATTGCTTATTTCACTTATAAATTATATGGATGCGGTTAAGCTGGATAACGATAACGTTTCTGTTGATGTTCTCGGTGATGCTTACGAATACCTAATTAAAAAGTTTGCTGATGAAAACAAAGGCGGTAAAGTAGCAGCACAATTCTATACTCCCCAAGAAGTTGTAGATATAATTGTCCGTTACATTAAGCCCGAAAAAGGCAGCAAAGTTTACGATCCCTATTGTGGTTCCGGCGGCTTCCTCATTAACTCAGCTAAGTTTGTTAAAGAAACAGACCCAACTGCTAACAGCAAAAACCCGGTACAAATTTATGGTCAAGAAATTGTCTGGAACACGTGGGCTATTGCTAACATCAACTTGGTTCTTCACGGTTTTGAAGGAAAAATCGCTCAAGGCGATACAATTCGAGACCCTAAATTTCTCGATGAAAATAACGATATAGAAAAATTCAAATACATCTTTGCTAACTTTCCTTTCTCTCAAGAAAATTGGTGGGGTAACGGTAAACCTAAAAAGAATAAGAAAGGGCAGACGGTATATAAAAAGGATGGTTCCCCTCAAATGGAATACCCAAGCAAAGAAGATTTCTCTGATCCCTTTAATAGATTCGACTATGGTATTCCTCCATACTCAAACGGAGATTTTGCCTTTATTCAACATATAATTGCTTCTTTAGATGAAGAAAATGGTAGAGCGGGCGTTGTATGTCCCCAAGGTGTTCTTTTCCGTGGGCAGCCCGAAAAAACCGAAGAAGAAGACGGTCAAAACCGTAAAGCCGATGATGAATATTTAATACGCCGTGGCTTTATCGAAGGCAAACGCGATCTTAACAATAAAATAATAGAACGAAAGAATATTATCGAAGCAATTGTAGTTCTCCCGGCAAATTTATTTTACGGTACAACCATTCCCGCTGCAATTATCTTTTTCAATAAAAACAAACCGGAAGAGATTAAAGATAAAATTCTTATGGTTTACGCCGCCCGCGAAGGATGGTATAAAGAAGAATCTAATCTTAACATTTTACTGCCTCACGATATTCTGCGAATACTCGTTCAGCTTGAAGCTTGGGGTGATATTGAAGTTGCAAAACGAGTTATACCAATACACGAAAAACGTCTGAACAAAATGATTGAAGAAAATCTTCTTTTTACTCTAGGCGAAATTGATCTTGAATACGAAGAAGAAGTTAAGCAGTATAATGAAATTATAGAAAAGCTGAAAAAAGACGGCCTTAAAAAAGCAGAAAAGAATAAACTAACCAAACGATTAGAGAGACTTGAAAAAATTCTTGAAAAGAAAGAGAATAAAATAAAAGAAGCAAAAGAAAATGCCGAAAAAGAGCGTGCCGAAATTGAAAGAGTTAAAACAGAACTTATGAATATGTTTGCGGACCCCGAAGAACGCAAACGTTACTTCTCAATCGTTGATTTAGAAGAAATTGAAGAAAACGAGTTTAACCTTAACATCCCGCGTTATGTAGACACTTTTGAACCGGAAGAGGAAATTGATTTGAATGAAGCAGTAAAAGATTTTGTAAAACTCCGTCAAGTAGAATTAACAAAAGACGAAGAATTAACCAAAATATTGAATTTGATGAGTGATGAGTAAAAGCTTAGTCAAAATTGGTCAATATATAGATTATCAGAAAGGAAAAGCCCCTGTTGAAACCTTTGATTCATTTAAAGAAGGATTCAAGCCATATTTATCACCTGAATTTTTGAGAGGAATATCTCAGCCTTTGTATGTTGAGCCAAACGGAAGGCTTGTTGAGATAGGTGATAGTGAAGTAATCGTTCTTTGGGATGGCTCCAATGCCGGCGAAATATTTATTAGTAAAGAAGGTATACTAGCCTCAACAATGACTAAGTTAATTATCGATGAGGAGGAATTCGATAAGCTTTATTTCATATATTCAATGAAATATTTAGAATATATTTTAAAAGCCAAGACTGCTGGTTCGGGTATACCACACGTTGATAAAGGTATTCTTAAGAATTTAGAAGTATACAAGCCTGAAAAACCAGAACAAAAAGCCATAGCAAAAATACTCTCCACAGTTGACGATCTTATCCAAGCAACAAAAGAAACTATTACAAAAGCAGAACGCCTAAAAAAATCTCTAATGCAAAACCTCTTATCTGGCAAACTTAAACCGGACGGTACCTGGCGCACTGAAGATGAATTTTATGTAGATGAAAAATATGGAAAGATACCCAAAACCTGGTCATACAAAAAACTAGGTTCAGTTTTTACTGAATGTCAATATGGCTTGTCGAAGGCAATGAATGAAACTGGCAAATATCCAATTTTCAGAATGAATAATATAGAAAATGGTAAAATGATTGCTGCTCCAATGGCGTATATAGACTTATCAAATAAAGAGTTTGAAAAGTATAAAGTCAATAAGGGAGATATTCTCATTAACCGAACGAACAGTCTTGAGTTAGTCGGAAAGGTAGGCATCTTCGATTTAGAGGGTGAATACGTTTTTGCTTCTTACCTTATTCGTCTTAGAACCAATGAAGAGAATGACCCATATTATATTAACTATTATTTGAATTATTATGATGGTATAAAGAAAATTAAATCAAAAGTTACTCCTGCTATCAGTCAAGCAAACATCAATGTTTCCAACATTATGGCAATTGTTATCCCACTACCAAATGATAAAGAGGAACAGATTAAAATAAGTAATTTGTTAAAAGAAACAGACAAGCAAATAGAAAACAAACAGAACAAAATCAAAAGTTTAGAAAAACTCAAAAAATCCCTAATGCAAAATCTATTAACCGGCAAAAAAAGAATAGACTTAAACAAGTTCCAAGAACTAATAAAAGAATAGCAAAATAAATTGCCGGATAGTAAGAAGCAAAAAAATACTAGGGCTTTAGCCGCTAGGTGGCCCATAATACTGTCACAAATTTTATTGGGATATATATGAGCAAAATCTCAGAAAAACTTGCAGTAGAAAAACCGGTTACTGGCTGGCTTGAACTTATTGGTTGGGAATACAAAACAAGTGAAGAACTTCAAACCTACAAGCGCCCTCTTTCCAATCCAATTTTAGAGCAAGTCCTTATTTCCAAAATTATGGCAATAAACTCCATTGAAGAAGAAGACGCAAAAAAAGCTTATGACATCTTAGTTCAGAATCTCAATAATCCTAGCCCAATAGACGGAAACGAGAAATTCTTAGAACGCCTTGTTGAAGGAACAACACTTACAATAAATGAAGAAGACAAAGACATTTATTACATCGACTTTAATGAAATCTGGAATAACAGTTTTTGGGTAACACGTCAATATTGGGTACAAGGTTATAAAATAGTTAAGGTAGATATTGTCTGCTTGGTAAATGGTATTCCTCTCGTTCCAATAGAAGCAAAAACGAGTTCAAAAAAAGGTACAAATTGGTTAGAAGGAGTTAGACAGTTTTCAACCTATGCAATACGTGCCGTTAAATTATTCCAAACTCATCTCTTTGGTGTTGCGTGTAATGGTCATTTAACCAAATACGGTATTCCCGGTTCATCCGCAGCATATTTTTTTGAATGGAAAGATTCCTCAATTGATATAAGTGCACCCAACCCAATAATAGATAAACCAACAGAAAATGTTAAATTCAAAGAAGAAGAAGGTCAATACTTTCTTGATATTCCGCATTATGAAAAGATGAAATTTGGTATTGTCGGGTTAATGCAGCCCGCTCGTATTCTAGATATTCTTCAGAACTTTATTGTTTTTGAAAGAACCGATGACAGCGGTATTGTCAAGAAAGTTGCTCGTTATCAACAGCTTCGTGCTGCAAATAAAATTGTTAAACGTGTAGTTGAAGATGATCTTAAAACCGGTATAATTTGGCATACACAAGGTTCCGGTAAAAGCCTTACTATGCTATACACAGCTTATAAATTACGCAACCACGATAAACTGAAAGACCCAACAGTTTATATAGTTATTGACAGAAAAGATTTAGTTAACCAGCTTAGTGGAACTTTTGAAGATTGTGATTTCCCGAATACTTCTAAACCTACAAGTATCTCGCAGCTTCGCGCAAAGATTAAAGACAAACCTTCTGAAGTTATTATTTCAACTGTTCAGAAATTTGATTCTCTTGGTGATGAAGTTGACGATCGGGATAATATAATTGTACTTATTGATGAAGCACATAGAACGCAGTATGGTGATTTTCACAGTGAATTGATGCGTGTTTTACCTAACGCTCGCCGTTTCGCTTTCACCGGCACCCCTATTCTAAAAACAACTCAAACATTTCGTGATTACCTTGATAGATATAAAATTAAAGAAGCTATTGAAGATGGTGCTACTGTTCCTGTCCACTACACCTTTGGCCCTCAAAAATGGCAATTGGATAAAGATAAGATTAAGGAAGGGTGGGAAAATATAACAGCAGAGCTCACCGAAGATCAAACAAATATTGTTGCAAGGCAAGTTCAACCTTGGAAGGTCTTCCTCAAACACCCCGATCGTATAAAGGCTTTATCCGAAGACATTGCAAAAGACTTTCGTGAATCGGTCGAACCAAATGGTTTCAAAGCTCAAATTGTTGCTTGTGATAAAGAAGCCTGTGTTCTTTATTATAATGAGTTAACTAAGTATTTCGATCCTTCAGAAATTTCAATTGTTTTCTCACAAAGCAATTATGATGATGAGTATCGATACAATCTATACAAAGATCATTACCTCGCCGAAGGAGAATTAAAGAAACTAATTAAGAAATTCAAAAGAAGAATTACGGAAGAAGAAAAACGAAACGGAAATAACCTTAAAATTTTCATCGTCTGCAATATGCTCCTTACCGGTTTCGATGCCCCGATAGAACAAACTATGTATTTAGATAGTCCACTAAAAAATCACAACCTTTTGCAAGCAATTGCTAGAACAAACAGACCTTATGAAATAAAAGAAACCGGTATTAAAAAGGAATTCGGACGTATCGTTGACTATGTTGGTGTATTTAAATATTATAACGAAGCGCTCAATTATGATCCAGAAGACATCGGGACCTTTGAAGACGTCCATAAACTATTTGAGAATTTTCCTCCGGCAATCGAGACGGCATTGTCATACTTTGATGGTATAAAATTAGAAGATTCTTATGAATGTAGCAGAGCTATCGTTCAGCGTTTATCTGTTATTGATCAAACTAAGTTCAGACAAAGTGTAATGGATGTTGTTAATCTTTACGAGGCAATTTCTCCTTATCCTGAACTATTAAAATACAAAGATCAATATCTGTGGCTTATAACCATTTACGAAATTTATCTAGAGGAATTTGTTCGTCAATCCTTTGATGCAGAATTCTTCGCAGCTAAAACTCGGAAACTAATTCAAGAAAACTCTAAGATGCTTAACTTCAAGCGTGATTTACCTGAAATCACTATTGACGAAAACTATTTGGAAAATCTTGAACGCTTAAATTTGGAGCCTTCGGATAAGGCAGAAAAAATTATTCGTGATATAGAAACCATAATTAAGTTAAATGAAAATGAAAGCCCCATATATCAAGAGTTTCAAGACAGATTAGAAAACCTAATTAATGAGAAAGATAGCCAAGCAAAAGAGATTAGTGATTTACTGATCGATCTGTCAGAACTATTTACTGAAGTAAACACAGCTTCCGAACTTCCTAAAAAAATGGGCTTTGACGATAAAGCAGCTTTTGATGTTTTTACTCTCCTAAAAAATAAGATCACAGATACTGACAAAGAACTACTAAAAGACTTTTCCAAAGGTCTTGCAGACAACATAAAGAAATCAATTTATTCCGGTTGGCAAAACAACGATGCGGAATTATACAGAATGAAAACACTCATTAATCTTTTTGCTCAATTTGACGAATATGATTCTTTATCTATTTATGATAACGATGAGTTATTGGAAGGTCTATTGAATATTTTTGTTAAAAATTACGCAATTAATTAAATGACTTCATCTAATATTAACATAATAAGAAAATCGGTTAAGCATATTAGAATAAAGGTAAATGAAGATTTACAAGTAAAAGTTATTGTACCCCAAAACATTTCCAAATCACGGTTAGATAAAATTTTAATTCAAAAAGAGGACTGGATAAATAATAAGCTCGATTTTTTCAAAGCGAGAACTCATAGAACGGTGGTTAAGAAAAATTCTGTATTGCTTTTTGGCTTACCGTTTCGTGTTATTGATGAAGATACTTCCAAGTTCGATTTTAACTTAAAGGATAAGATTCTTATTACTAATGCAGACAAGCTGGAATATCATATTAAAAAGTTTGCTAGGAATTTTCTTAACGAAAGATTACAAGAATTATCTGATAAAACTAAAATCAAATACAATCGTGCATTCATCCGCTCATCTTATACAAAATGGGGTAATTGCTCAAACAAAAAGAACATCTCTCTTAATTGGCGTTTAATCCATACTCCAAAATTTGTAATTGATTATATCATATATCACGAATTATTACATACAAAAATTCCAAATCACTCAACTAAATTTTGGCTTAAACTTAGTGCAATATTTCCCAAGTACAAAAAAGCAGTAGAGTGGTTAAGCAAGAACGGTTATAAAATAATTCCTAAATGGTAAACAACAATTGAGCTATTATGTCAGACATCAAACTTTTCCAAATTAAAAACAACACTGTAAAAGAACTCGAAGGCAAATCAGTTCAAATCGAGAAATCACTCCAAACACTAATCGAAAATCATCTTGAAGAATTTCTTGGTATTAAATTCCTTGCAACAGAATATCCAACCGGTGTAAAACACGGTGGGAGAATAGACACATTGGGTGTTGACGAAAATAATTGTCCTGTAATTATCGAGTACAAAAGATCAACAAACGAAAACGTAATCAATCAAGGTTTGTTTTACTTAGATTGGCTGCTAGACCACAAAGCGGATTTTCAATTACTAGTTCAAAAGAAGCTAGGTCAAAAAACATCAGAATCAATAGAATGGGCTGCCTCAAGAATGATTTGTATCGCTGGTGATTATACAAAGTATGACAGCTACGCTGTAGAGCAAATTAACAGAAACATAGAACTCTATCGTTACAAAAAATATGATGATTTACTCTTACTTGAATTAGTTAACTCCACTTCAGATACAAAAACTGATAAACCAACAAAATCATCAGCATCAAAACAAAAATACTCTACCGTTTCAGAATTACTAGAAAAAGCAGATCAGAAAACCCGAGACCTATATGTAATGGTAAAAGAATTCATAATGAACTTAGGTGAAAATGTTCAATACAAAGAACTCTTATATTATTACGCTTTCTTAAAAATCAAAACCTTTGCATCAGTTGAAATACGTCCACAAAAAAGCCAAGTAATAGTGTACCTCAAACTCGATTCTAAGTCAGTAACATTTGAAAAAGGATTTACAAGAGATGTATCAAACATCGGTCACTTAGGAGTAGGGAATGTAGAAATCAAAATCAACAACGAAGAAGACTTCGAAAAAGCAAAACCCCTAATTCTAAAAAGCTATGAAGCAAACTAGGTATAATTTGAATAATAATTCAATATATTCAATTGTAGTGAGAAGATTACAATATCAATGGTAACGGAATTATTGGGAATTTCGATATGAATTTATTCGTGGAGCACCCGAAATATGATATTCATTGGTCCCAGTTTTTGCTTTTTTTAGGTGGGTTTTTCTTAAATAAACGCTTATAGTCTTTCTCAAAATTAGCCGGTAAATCATCTAGATAATACCAATAATTTACAATCTCCTCTATCTTAGGCAAATCTATTTTTTTATTATCTTTCATTAGTTTCAAAAGCTCTAAAGTATTTCTTACATCTACATCGAAATCCCTTGCTACTTTAATCATTGCCTCGTCATCTGTAACAAGAATAATTTTTAGTTCGTACGCAACCGCTATACACAGTATATCTTCCCTTGACAAGCTTAATCCTTCATCGTTTTGGTAATCCCAAATAAAATCGTAAGTTTTATCAATTCTTGCCTTCTCTGCTTTGCTTGTATTAATTATTTTTTTTCTTTCTTCTCTATATTCTTGCTGATCAAGCCAATAGTATTTTGTTTGTATTCTGTAACTTCTGTTTAATTCTTTTTGGAGATCTTTGTGTATAAATAGAGCGTATTGTTCAGTACCGAAAGGATCGGATAGTAGTGGTCGTATTGAATTGCCTAATCTGAGATAAGCATTCGTATCAAGTAGTATTTTTGTGAAGGCCATAATCTAAAACGGTATATATTTCCTTTGCATCTGTAATAGATACATTTAATACATTCCTAATATATGAATAATTCACTTTCTCTTCTTTAATTAATTTACGTAACGCATTAAAGAATACTGTTTCAAATTCCCTCTCTACTACTTCTACATATTCCTCTGCGGTTGGTTTATCAGTTCCGAATAAATTTTCACTTATTAGTTGATAGGTATTTAGGAATCTATTACAGTTTGCGTGAAATGTCTTATCAATGCCTATTGGTTCAAGCTTATAATGCGTTGCATATTTTTCCACTTCGTAAAGTATTGTATAGGGTGATATTATATATCTCTTTGCAAGATTAAATATGATTGCATTCTTTTTCTTGGAACTTGTTGTCTTTAATTGCTCATAAGTTTTTTTTGCTATTTCCTCTGGGAACAGAAATGCTCCGGCAAATTTATCAGAAAAATCTTCTGCAAATTCGCCTTTTAAACTAGGTGTGAAAATATGTCCCAACTCGTGCACTAACCAGAACTTGAAATCAAATACTTTTGTATCTAGATTGATGTAAACCCAATTAGTAGCACTTTCTGGTAAATGTATATGTAATGCATTCTCGTGATTCTTTTTGCTTCCTAATAAAACCGGTATAAGAATAGTTTTATATTTATTAAAACATCTTATAATATCATCAGCATCTATTGTGATTTTTTTTATATCTAATTTCTTTTTTACTACTTTAACTGCTGTTTGAATGTAATTATATTCGGTACTCGGATTTATCAGTTCTGGTGGTTTAGTAACAGTCTCAAAAGGTAAATATTTAATAAGCTTTTCTAGATTATAACCTGCTTCTTTAGCTTTTTTGATGTGATTTATAGAAGTTTTTGCATTCTTGACTTTTCTGAAGGCAATAACTGGTTCAAATTGTTTTTTACCTATTACAATATCTCGATAGTTCAAGTCTAATAATTGGCCTAAACTAAGTAGCTTTTGTGGTCTAGGAAATGTTTCTCCGCGAAACCATTGTGATACAGCTTCTTTAGACACACCTAATTCTTTACTAATTGAAGTTTGAGTGAGGCCGAGTTCTTCAGATCTTTCGGTAAGTAATGGAATATTAAGTTTTTTTTCCATAGGTCTAAATTAAATGATTCCCTTTACATTGTCAAGTTTTGTCAAGTTTATACATTCACTTAATGATTATTGTTCCTTCTATTTTATCTTATTAATCCCCACCTCTTACGTGGGTCTCAACTCATCATCCCTTCTACGAAAAGAATCCGCCGGTGGTTTCCAAGTTACAATCTTCAAAGACATACTAACAGAAGAATACCTCAATAAATTGGACTTAAACCCCGCCAAATACAAGCAGTACTTTATTTGAAAGAGAATAATAAAATCACCAACAAAGATTATCAGCAAATAAATGATTGTTCTAGAAATACAGCTACCAATGACCTTGCTGATTTAGTTGAGAAAGGGTTCATTCTTCAAAGTAATGTGAAAGGCGCCGGCTCATTTTATACTTTGAAATAATTGCACATTAATTGCACAAATTGCACATCAATTGCATATTAATTGCATATTGATGATCAAAATTGGGCCGAATTGACCGTTATCGCAGTTATTTGGGGGTAAAGCTAGTAACTCAATTGGCTCACAATTCTTATTTTGGAAAATATTTACAAAAACTAACTCTATCCTCGAAAATAATTTCAAATTTCATTCAATTTTCTGCTTTTAGTCGAAAATTTTTACAAAACCTATTTCACCCTCTCCTTTGGTAAGAGGGCTGGGTGAAGGCATAACTTGGCGATTTTGGCGACCTGTCCGCCGGAGCTTAAGCAAAGGCGGATTAGTTGGCGAATAAATATATCGCCTCAATCGCCTCACAATGGAATCATAATCGCATCATTTGCACCATAATTGCATCAACTACCTTAGAAAAGAAGCCAATGACGTCACTGAAGACAACCCAAAGAAAAATATTTTCAAGCAACCTTTCACGTGAGGTCTCAGCTCATCAAAAGAACTGGGACAGCCAGTGTTACATAAGAAACATTATGCAACTAACTTTGGCAGTCCCAACTAACATTTGTAGTTCTATCGAAGTCGCATAATGTTGCCTTATGTAAACTCGGCACAAAAACACTTGTCAGCTCATCATCGCTCATTTCGGGTGGCTCATTCTTCGACACACCCTTCATTCGCTTACATTGGTAAAAGCAATCATTTAAACTTTTCATTGGTCTTTCTAACATAATATTTCAGCTGAATATCGCTTCATTCCGGCGGCTCGTTCCTCGACACGCCTCCATTCCGCTTGCATTTGTATAATAAAACCAACACTTCATTTGTTTAAATAACTTTTTTTATTAATGTTTTCTCAAATGACCTCAAATAAATTCCGTTAAAAAATTATTCGCAATGAAGCGTTAAACAGAAAAATCTGTCTGACCCCGATTCTATCGGGGGAGTTATTTTTCTGTAGAGTAATGAAGAATAATTTTAGGAATTTATTTGCAGTCTTGATCTTTTGGTTCTTTTCTATCAAGAGAAAAGAACATAAAATAACTTGGACACTTTGGACACAATTTCTATTTCTTTTTAATCACAATTTGAAACCGCATAATTTTCCGTCCAAAACGTCCAATCTCTAATTCGCTCCTATTTTTATCTTCAAGTCAAACAAAGGCAAATCAAACATAAACATCGATTGTTGTTTAAAATTTTCTCAACTCATAAATTCCAAAAAAGAATTTGAGTTGATTATGTTTATCACACATACAAATAAATATCTCCAACTTTCAAAACTAATATCATCCTTTTCGCGTATCGGAATACTTATTTCACTTCTTCTTTTTATTTCCGGCACTATTCATTGTCAATATAAAATGTATTATCCTTACGGCTACACAGTAAAAGCAAAAGTAGCTCGCGTAATTGACGGTGATACCTTCGTACTTTCAGATTCACAACACGTAAGAATGCTGGGGATAGACACACCTGAATTAGAAAGAAATGGTAAACCGGCTGAACCCTTCTCAGATTCCGCCAAGGTTCTTACCAAGCAGCTTATTGACGGTAAAACAATTAAACTCACATTTGATGGTAAGTCATTCGATATTTTCGGCAGACTGTTAGCATACGTTTGGCTTACAAATAAAGCTGGTCAAGACTCAATCTTTGTCCAAGCAGAATTACTTAAAAAAGGTTATGCACATATTCGCTATTATCCAAAAGGTAAGCGGTATTACGAAATATTCTACAACCTTCGCCGCACAGCAATGAAAAACAATTTGGGAATTTGGTCCAAGTAATTTATGCAGTTGGAAAAATTAAATATCGATCATCTTTTAACTGATAACAAATTCAAAGAATTCTATTCTCTTGGATTAATTGATGAAATCGCTCTGCGCAATCTCCAAATCAAAAACGATTACAACCAACTTCGCAAATCTCATTCGATGATTGAATCCATTTCACAACTATCCCAAAAATATTTCCTCTCATTCGATTCCATCAACTCAATTTTATTTCGTGAAAGAAACAAAAAATCAGTCCTCGATCTTACCTTCTAAATAGTATCTGAATAGTATGTAAATAGTCTTAGCATACAATCACACTGTAATCATTCCTACAGTTACATTTTTTCTCTATCTCAATACTTTTCAGTCGTCATTAACCAAAGAAAGGAGAAAAATAAAATGGCACGTTTAACTGGTAGTGTACTCGGTAACTTAAGAGGTAAACTCGGAAACCTCTCAGCAAGAACTGTTGAAGGAAAAACGATTCTTTCGGCAAGACCTTCATCTTTCACAGTAAGTCAGACTCCAGAATCTATAGAAGCAAGAAAGCGTTTCGGTATAACCGGCAACTTTTCAAAATTCCTTATGGAGAATCCCGATCTTGTTTCTATTTGGACTAAAGAGAAATATCCTGGTATGAGTGTTTTCAATACAATCTTCAAAAGCAATTATCCTTACACTTCGCCGGATAGACCAACTGAGGACAATATAATCACTCCTGGTGGTTTCGGTCTTCCTGTAACAACCGCAACACTTGCATCAGATAATCTAACCTTAGAACTTGGTGCATTGGATTCAGTTGCAATATTCTCTCCCGAAGAAGTCGATTTATCAATTGCTGCAGTTGTAGTTTACCATAATCCAATTAACCCGGAAGACAATCCGTACAGAGTAATCAAACTCTCCAAAGCAGAATCCGGCTTCGATTTCTCAGCAGTTTATAACGGCACTCTTCCACTTGATGTAGTACAACAAAGCATCGCTGCAAAATATCAAAATAGCATTCTTTATTTAGCTGTTGCTTCCAAATCGGCTGAAGGTAGTGTAGTTCAGTACTCAGCTACATTTACACAGCAGTCTTAGTAACTTAATCCTTCCAAGGGCTTCTCTATTTGATAGGGAAGTCCTATCATTATCACACGAATCAATCCTTCGCCCTATTTCGCTCATTACATAAATAATAAAGCATTTATTCCATTCCCTCAGCAAGGCTATCAATCAATCACAATATTCAGCGTCAATTAGACGTAGCTCTTGCCACCCAAAAACACGGCGTCAACACCTACTAAGTCCCAATTTGATGTTTTGCTAATCGCAAAACGTTAAAAGCACATTTCGCCCGCTGCTTTTTCAAGCTTAGTGTTTACCTAACATAATCAATAAATCGGGGCAAGGGTATATAAACTCATACCGCTATTTCTTTTGATAATAGTGTTAGCGGTATTCGCCCTTGCCTTGAATAATCATGTTAATCGTACAACATCACCATGTCCTTACATAAAAAACGCAAAGTCGCTGATAAGCGGGCAAAATATGTTTTTTGTGGGGCAGTACGCCTTTTTTATCATTCTCGTAAAAAAAGGAGTTACAATGAATTCAAATCAAAAACCAGATGAATTGCAATTATTCTTTGAAGAAAGCCAAAATTCCGGCTGGATTCCTAAACACGAGTGTAGTAATAATCTTAAAATCATTTCTCAAACTCACTCAGTTAATTCATTGAACAATATTGTAATTGCTCAAACCAAGCAATGTAAAATCTGCGGTAAAGAGTTTGAAGAATCTAATCCAGAGGGGATAAGATGAAAGTATATGAAAGCAGCCATCGCACAAAGCGGGATCATAAGAAGGTCCCGCAGATAAAAATTAAAAACTCACAGTTAGTCAATATTGGTTTTGAAATCGGTAAAGAATATACCGTTGTATATCAACCCGGCAAAATTACACTTGTTCTTGTTGCTAAAGAGGGAAGCAATCACTAATTTCATTTTAAGATGATGCTAAGTTTAACTAACCATATTAACCAACCAACAATAAAAAGGATGTACCTCAAAAAAGTGGGTACAAAATGGGTACACAGTGGGGTACAATGACAGTGGGATTTTAAGGAAGAGCAGAAACAAAAAAAGCCTCAAAACAAACTGTTTTGAAGCTTTTCTATGCGGGGCCGACGAGACTCGAACTCGCGACCTCCTGCGTGACAGGCAGGCGTTCTAACCAAACTGAACTACGACCCCATTTATTTAAGAACTTTGTTTCGGCGCTATCCGATCCCGCCCCGGCGGGACGACATACTGCGCGCCAGATATCCCGATTTACCGGGATAACCGAACAGAACTAATTTCTAAAAAAGAACATAATCCTTTCGAAAAACGCCTACAAAAATAGTGAATCTACCTAATCAGAAGCAAGAAAAATTTTTTTTGAATTTTCAGTGAACTCTTTAATTGCAATATATGTTACAACACATATACTAATTAGTTTTTCTAACCAAAAAAAGGAGAAATACAATGCGCAAGTTATTTTTATCATCTTTAATGCTCTTTTTAGCCGCCGGGTTAATAAACGCCCAGACTAAATGGAATTTCGATAAATCCCATTCCAAAGTCGCTTTTAAAGTTAAGCATATGGTTATATCGGAAGTAACCGGATATTTCAACGAGTACGAAGGCACGGTTGAAACTAACGGCGATAATTTCGAAAACGCCAAAATTAATTTTACCATCGACGTCAACAGTATTGACACCGACAACGAAAAACGCGACGAACACTTGAAATCGGACGACTTTTTCAATGCCGCCAAATTTCCCAAAATTACCTTCGTCGGCAAATCCTTCAAAAAAGTTGCGGACAATAAATATAAATTGGTGGGCGACCTCACAATACGCGACAATACAAAAGAAGTTACCCTCGACGTAACTTTCAACGGGATGGTTAACGACCCGTGGGGCAATACGCGCGCAGGCTTCAAAGTAACCGGCACAATCAACCGTTTCGACTACGGTCTGAAATGGAATGCATTGCTTGAACTCGGCGGAGCGGTTGTAAGCGAAGACGTCGACATTGTTATCGATATAGAACTTATTAAAGCGAAATGAGATTAGAAGACGAGATAAAACAGAAAAAATTCAGGAATGAATTTCATAAACTGACGGTCAATCTTCATTATACGAACAACTGGCTGATAAATACACACAAGTCGATTTTCGAACGGTTCGGCATAACGCCGAACCAGTTCAATATATTGCGTATTTTGAGAGGACAATATCCCGAAAGCGCGTCTGTAAATCTGCTAAAAGAGCGTATGCTCGATAAAACGTCCGACGCTTCCCGATTGGTCGAACGGCTCCGCCTCAAAGGGCTGGTCGATAGAAATCGATGCCCGAACGACAGACGACGCGCCAATGTGATTATTACCGAGAAAGGACTCGACCTTTTAAAAGAGATCGATAAATGCGACGATGAATTCGACAGGGCTCTGTCGAATCTTACCGAAAACGAAGCCAAATTACTAAACGATTTGCTCGACAAAATGAGAGGCTGAAAAAATATTCTTTCCTCAGTGCGGAAATTCTGTTACATTTATTAACAAAAATTTCCGCGCGGGGGATTTGTGCGTGTCTTACTTGTTTTATTAGTGATTTTATCCGGCTGCTCTGCCGTCTACGACTCGGTATATCCCACTCTTACCGACGGCAAGTACGACAGCGAATTTCCGTATAAAAGCTCCTCGGAACAATTAGAAGAGATAAGCAATTCAATCAATCTCCTGAACAGCATAGCGTTCTATACAGGATATGTTTTCGACGAAAATTCGCGGCTAACCAGAAAGAACATCTCGCAGACAGATATCGAATCCGCGGCTGTGGAAAAAGTTTATTTCAACCGCACCGCATCGGGAACGGCTACTTTGATTTATTCAGGGGACGGAAGTATTCTCTACCTTACCGTAGCTCACATCGTGGCTTTCCCCGATACAGTCTATTCCTATTTTATCAATCCGGACGGCAGCGTTTCCGAATATATCGAAAGCATATCGATTAAATCGAGACAAAGCAATTACATTCCCGACCTTCCCGACGGCGGAGAGCTCGATATAATTTTAATGGATAAGAATATCGACGTAGCGCTCCTTGGCAAGAAAATCGATCCCAAAGCGGCTTTTGCGCTCAATCCTTTTAATTACCCGTGGGGCTCATCGTCCGAACTGGAATGGGGCACTTTCGTCTACGTATTCGGATATCCGATGAATTATAAAATGATTACGAAAGCGCTAGTGAGCAATCCCAAAAGAGAAAAGAACATCTTTTTAATAGACGCCGTCTTCAATAAAGGTTCCAGCGGCGGTATCGTTCTGGCTATCCGGGACGGAGTGCCGAATTTCGAACTTGTCGGACTCGTTCGTTCAGTGCCGGCAGATTTCCAATTGAATCTTCATCCCTTCACCAAAGAACACGATATCGACTTCAATCCTCAAATTCCTTATAAAGGCGAAGTTTACGTGGAAAAAGAGCAAGTTATTAGAAGCGGCATTGTAAAGGTAATCGGAATTGAAGCCGTCAAAGATTTTATCGGTAAGCACCTTCCATACCTCAGAAGCAAAGGTTATTACCTCAGCGGATTTATAACAAATTAATATATCTCTTATGAAACAGAACAAAATAAAAATTAAAATGCCAGTCAGAAAGAGGATTGCCCTCGTCGCTCACGACAACAAAAAGCGCGACCTTCTGGAATGGACTGCTTTCAACAAGGACAAACTTAAAGATTGCGTTATTTATGCGACCGGAACTACCGGAAAACTTCTCGAAGAAGAAACGGGTATCAAAGTAAAAAGACTTAAAAGCGGACCGCTCGGAGGCGACCAGCAGCTCGGCGCTTTAATTGCCGAAAACGAAATCGACATTCTGATTTTTTTCTGGGATCCTCTCGAACCGCAGCCTCACGACCCCGACGTCAAAGCTCTCTTGAGAATTGCCGTCGTCTGGAATATTCCGATTGCGAACAACAGATCGTCGGCGGATTTTATTTTTTCATCGGCTTTGATGGACGAGCCCTATGAAAGAATTCTACCCGACTATGATTCGTATACGGAAAGAATTATACCAAAAGAGGAACAATGAAACCTTCGCCTAAAGATTATCATCCGTATTACAAGATGTATATCGATCTGATTGATTCGGAAGACATTGTTTCCGTTCTCGAAAATCAAATCGACGAGTTCAATGATTTTGCAGCAGGCTTGACTGCCAATGATTTCAACCGCAGATACAGCGAAGGTAAATGGAGCGTTAAAGAGATAATCGTTCATTTGATCGATACCGAGCGGATATTTGTCTACCGAATGCTTTCGGCAGCGAGGAACGACGGCTCCGATTTGAAAAGTTTCGACCAGGAATTTTACGTCCGCAATTCGGGATGCGGCAAAATAAACCACCTATTGTTAATAGAAGATTTTATCAATATGCGCAAGTCCACAATTTCGTTTATAAAAACATTGACCGAAGAAACGCTCTGCAGGAAAGGAGATATCGGGGGATATCCTTTCAACGTATCGGCGGCAGTCTACATTATTGCGGGGCATTTTATTCATCATATTAATTTCATAAAGGAAAATTATTTTTAACGGTAACTGAAATGCCGGCTTTTAAAACTATCCCGCCTTTCATACGACTAAACCGTTAAAAAGCGATAAAATTTGATTAGACTAATCTTCATATTGAAAAACATCGAGTGGGAAGCTGTTTTCTGGTTATGCGGACTGATTTACCTCGCTTCGATAGATCCTTATGCGCCGCAGCATTATACGCTCTGCCCTTTTAAGAATATTGGCATCGAGAGTTGTCCTGGCTGCGGATTGGGACGCTCGATAGGATTCATTTATCATTTTGATTTCGCCAATTCATTCGAATCCCACTTTCTTGGCGCGGTCGCATTGATATTAATTGCAGCCCGCACAATAAAATTAATTCATAGAACAATTATTAATTTCAAAAAATCGGAGTTGATATGGCTAACGTATACGAACTGATGCCCGAAATTATGGGCGAAGAACAGATTTTTGTGTCCAGTATAATCAAAAATTTCGACGACCAAAAAGCCCAGCAATTTGCAAATGTTTACAGAACCCGCAGGCGCGATCCGCAGACGATCTTACTTCTTACGCTGGTCGGCTTCCTCGGAATCGCAGGCATTCAACGGTTCATTACCGACAGAATGGGACTCGGAATTCTCTATTTGCTGACAGGCGGCATTTGCATGATCGGAACGATAATCGATCTGATCAATTACAAAAAAATTGCGTTCGAATACAATCAAAAACAGGCAATGGAAATTGCCGCTATGATTCGCGCCGCTTGAATTATTTTTGAAATTATCGAATTTATTCTTAAGTTTCGCCCGTAGAGCAGATGCTCTAAATTATGAAAATTTTTTAGACGCGTTCTGCCTACGATTTAGTAGTAAGTAAAATTTTTAAGGAGTTCTTTTTTATGGCAGAACGTGAAAACGGAACCGTTAAGTGGTTCAATGCCACAAAAGGTTACGGTTTTATTGAGCGATCGCAAGGAGGAGATGTATTCGTTCACTTCTCTTCGATTCAGGTTGACGGATACAAAACTCTCGAAAAAGGTCAACAGGTTGAATTTACAGTCGGAGACGGACCGAAAGGACCTCAGGCTCAAGACGTAAAAGTTGTCAAATAATAAAGTTTATTATTTTGCAACAAACGAAAGCGGCTGTATGCCGCTTTTTTTATGCCCGTTCTTGAACTTTTCGAATTATTAACGCATTTTTAAAATCGTAATTCGTATTTATATGAAAACTTTCACATCCATACTGCACTCTTCTTTCTCAATTCAGCTTAATTGCTGTCGCTCCAACAACTGCGCTTGTTGCTGTTGTTAATACATACTTAAATCCCCAAAATTAATTTTAAGAAATTATTAAAGGGCATAAAAAATGGAATCCTTGGAAAGGACTAATTTTACAGATTTTGCAAAAAATATTTTGATGAGACGGCAAACGCACGCATGCACTTCGTCGCTCAAAAACGAATCGATTGCTTTTCTGGAAGGAATTATAGATTTTCTGTTCCCTCATTTTTCTTCCAAAATTTATTATACGGAAGAAGATATTCTTTCAAAGCTTCAATTGATCAAGAGAGATTTTATACAACTGATTAAATTGCTGAACGGAATGGCTCCCGTCAACGCCGAGGAAAAAAGCGGCGAGTTCATTAAAAAGCTGCCCGGAATCAACGAGATGCTGTGGAAAGACGCCGAATTCATTTACAAAGGCGACCCCGCGGCTGAGAGTATCGACGAAGTAATACTCGCATATCCGGGCTTCCGGGCTATTGTAATTTATCGTCTCGCTCATGCTATTTACGAACTGAAAATTCCTATCATTCCGCGCATTCTTACAGAGCACGCCCATCAGGTAACGGGAATCGACATTCACCCCGGAGCTCAAATCGGATGTCCGTTTTTTATCGATCACGGCACCGGCATTGTAATCGGCGAAACAACCGTTATCGGCAAAAACGTCAAACTTTATCAGGGCGTTACGCTGGGCGCCTTGAGCGTCGACAAAAATCTCGCTCAGCAAAAAAGGCATCCCACCATTGAAGACGACGTGGTAATCTATTCGCAGGCGGTTATTTTGGGCGGCAATACTGTGATCGGAAGAAATTCCGTTATCGGAGGAAACTCATGGATTATCAAGAGCATTCCTCCGAATTCCGTTGTTTATAATAAAAGCGAAGTGCGTATCAGGTCTTCCAGACCGTTCGAAGAAACGCTCGATTTTGTAATCTAAAAAAGAAAGGGAAAAATAAAATGAAAGCTTTCAATATACTCCAGACAATCGGCAACACTCCTCATCTCAAATTAAATCGTATTTTCGGCGACAAATACGAAGTTTGGGTAAAGCTCGAAAGGTCTAATCCCGGCGGAAGTATTAAAGACCGTATTGCTCTTGCAATGATAGAAGACGCCGAGAAAAAAGGAATCTTAAAACCCGACAGCATAATTGTCGAACCGACTTCGGGAAACACCGGGATCGGACTTGCAATGGTCGCCGCCGTAAAGGGCTACCGGATTATACTCGTAATGCCGGAATCGATGTCGATTGAACGCCGTAAAATTATGGCTGCATACGGAGCCGAATTCGAACTGACTCCGCGCGAACTCGGTATGAAAGGAGCAATCGAAAAAGCAAAAGAACTTGCCGCTTCGAATCCAAAAGTGTGGATACCTCAGCAATTCGAAAATCAATCGAACGTAGAAATTCACGTTAAAACCACGGCGCAGGAAATATTAAACGACTTTCCCGAAGGTTTCGACTACCTGATTACGGGCGTGGGAACCGGCGGACATATTACCGGCGTTTCGAAAGTTCTTAAAGAAAAATTTCCGAATCTGAAAGTCTTTGCCGTCGAGCCGGAAAATTCGCCTGTTATATCGGGCGGCAAACCGGGACCTCATCCCATTCAGGGTATCGGAGCCGGCTTTATTCCTCAAATTTTCGACACATCTTTGATCGAAGGCGCTATCCGAATTTCTAAAGAAGAAGCCTTCGAATTTGCCCGAAGAGCGGCAAAAGAAGAAGGTCTCTTTGCGGGCATCTCATCGGGCGCTTCGCTTGCGGCAATCAACAAAAAACTGCCAGATATTCCCGAAGGTTCAAGAATCCTTACTTTCAATTACGACACCGGCGAACGGTATCTTTCAATAGACGACTTGTTTTAAAATAAAAAAGGCTGTCTCTCGGCAGGGACAGCCTTTTTTAATTTCGTTAATTAATTTCTACAGACCCAAAATCTTTTTGATGTGATTTTCGTATGCAAGTTTGGGCACGAGTCCTTCGTAGCTGGCTACTATTTTGCCTTCAGGATCGATAACGAATGTCGTCGGAATGGCTCTAATTCCGCCATACTGCATATAAACGCTTTGATTACCGTAAACTACCGGGTAGTTGATTCCCTTTTCTTTCATAAAAGGAACAACCTGATTTTTCGTATCGGTATCGACGGATATGCCCACAATTTCGAGTCCTTTTTTGCCGTATTTATTTTTAAGATCTATTAAATCGGGAATTCCTTTGCGGCACGGAGGGCACCATGTAGCCCAGAAATCCAGAATAACAATTTTTCCGCGCAAGTCGGAAAGTTTCAAAGTCTTGCCGTCGGTTGTAGGCAGCGCAAAATCGGGAGCCTTTACCGAATTCTGCTGAGCCGCAGGAACGTAATTCGGCGGATAGGGTCCTCTTTCGGGTTCGCTGCCGGTATTATTGACTACGAATAAAAGCAGTATCAATCCGACGAAAAATCCTGTATAAATATAACTTCTTTGTTTCTTGGTTAATCCCTGTTTGGTTTCTTTTGCGCCGGGATTTTTCTTTTTCATATTCTTCCTCATTTCTTTTTATGAATAAAATAAAGATAATAAATAACGCTCAATTTATTTATCACTTTTTGATAACATTTCGTTCAGGTCTTCGACAAATGCGTCTATTTGATTTTCGTCAAAGCCTTTTTCGACGGCGGCTTCTTCCAAAGTGCCCCAAATCGGCTCGCCGCATCTCAAGCATCGTATCCCTTTTTCCATCAAGTATGTAACCGATTCGGGCAGCAGATTTACAAGGTCTTCAATCAGAATTTCTTTGTTTATCTTCTTCATTTTTTTTACCGGGGATTAACCAAACCGCGCCTACCAGCGCGCCGTAGAGCGTCGATACATACGGGTTGCCCGATATTGGACAACTACCGTTACAGCCGATAAAATAGTAATACGCATATCCGAGCAATGCGCCGGCGGCTACGGGAAATATTTTCTTTATTGTTTTTTTATTTATCATATTAAACAATAATCGTATTGAGAGCTTCTTTTACCTTTTCAAGCACGGATTGTTCCGGCGCCGCTCCTTCCAGGAAAGCGCTTTCGTTTATAACCGTTCTCGGAACGCCGCGTACATTGTATTTCTGAGACAGATGCGGAAATTCCGTTGCTTCCACCATATCGCTTTTAATATTGTCGTTCAGATAAGCGAATTTGTGAGCCGTAATTACCGCCTGCGGGCAATACGGGCAAGTCGGAGTTACGAATACCTGCATATGCACCGGCTTGTCGATTTTTTTTACTTCCTCTTCGATTTCCTTCGGCAATCCGGTAACGCCCGTGCCGAGCATTTTTATGTCTTCGAGCAGCGAGGCAAATTCATACCCGCTCGGTATTCCGTAATAACGGATTCCGTAATCTTTACCGTTTTCGTCCAAAAGGACCGTAGCCGGAATTTTATCGACTCCGTATTTTTCCGCGTCCGCTTTGTCGTTAACAAAATTTTTGACCTCAAGATGAAGTTTGTCGTTTATATCAGCTAATTCTGTCAATATTCCTTTTGTTTCGCGGCAGTATTGGCATTCGAGTTCCTGCGTAAAAAACACAATCTTAACGTCCTTTGTCAAGACCGAAAGAACTTTCTGCAATTCTTCTTTTAATTGATCGTCTATATACATTTTTTCTCCTATTGAATTTTGCTTGCTGTCGGTATGATGTCCAAAAACGGAAAACGTTTCAGGATTGATTATTTTTTCCCCTTCCCCCATTCGAGCACTTCGACTTTAACTTCAGCCAGTCCGTCTTCAACAAAGCCGAGTTCTCTGGCGGCGCCGAGCGACAGGTCGATTATTCTGTCCGGACGGTAAGGCATCCTGTCGTTAATTTTCAGCACCACGCTTTTATTGTTCGAAAGATTGGTCACTCGCACAAGGGTTCCCATCGGAAAGAAAGGGTGCGCCGCCGAAATCGAATTCATATTGTAAACTTCGCCGCTGTACGTTATTTTATTGTGGAATTCGTCGCTGTAAAAAGATGCGATTCCGGTTTGAACTCTCAGATTTTCATAGTCATTAGCCGACTTTTCCGTTTTCGACGTAAATCTCACGGATGACGTACAAGCCGTAATTATTAAGGTTAAACTTACTATAATCGATATTTTATTTATTTTTCCGGTCATAACGCAATAATAATTTTGAACGAAAATATTTTTTTCATAAATTTGCACAATTTATTTATACATCCAATTGCAGGCTTCCTCCCTAAATAACTTGGAGATACACGAGACTATGAAAGATAGAAAAAATACGCCCAAACGAAAAGCCAAACTTGTATTGAAAAACGGAAAAGTATTCGAAGGATTTCTGTTCGGGAGCAGAAGAAATGCAGCGGGCGAAGTTGTTTTTAACACCGGGATGATGGGCTATCCCGAAACAATGACCGACCCTTCTTACAAAGGTCAGATACTCGTATTCACTTATCCGCTTGTGGGCAATTACGGAGTGCCGCAATTAAACGATTCGGACGATCTGCCTCTCTATTTCGAATCGCAGAAAATTCAGGTAGAAGCAATCGTGGTTTCGGAACATTCCGAAAAACACTCGCACTGGAACGGATATCAAAGTTTGGACGAATGGCTCAAAGCGTACGATATCCCCGGTCTCTACGGCATCGATACGCGCGGGCTGACAAAAATTTTACGCGAGCACGGCACGCTGCTCGGAAAAATTATAACCGACAACAAACCGGTCGATTATTACGATCCCGACACGGACAACTTAATTTCCAAAGTTACCATTTCACAGAAATACGAATACGGCAGCGGTAAAAAGAGAATTCTACTTGTCGACTGCGGCTGTAAAAAAAGCATAATAACAAATCTGCTCGACCGAAACGTCCGCGTATTGAGAGTTCCGTACGATTACGATATTTCGAACGAGGATTTCGACGGCGTTGTTTTGTCAAACGGACCGGGCAATCCGGTTGTGTATAAAAAACTTGTAGAAACCGCCCGCAAATTAATCCAGAAACAGGTGCCCACTCTCGGCATCTGTATGGGTCATCAGATTCTTGCTCTGGCGGCGGGAGCTAAAACATATAAATTAAAATACGGACATCGCAGTCAAAACCAGCCCGTTAAAGTTGTCGGCTCCAATAAATGCTATGTAACTTCGCAGAATCACAGTTTTGCCGTCGACACAAAAACATTGCCCAAAGGCTGGATGCCCTGGTTCGAAAATCTTAACGATTATTCAAACGAAGGAATGATTCACGAAAAACTGCCGTTCAGAAGCGTTCAGTTTCATCCGGAAGCGACCCCGGGTCCGGTCGATACCGAATTCATTTTCGATGAATTTCTAAAAGATGTTTAATTAAAAGAAGAAAGCAGATGAAATACAAAAAAGTATTAATTATCGGAAGTTCGGCGCTTAAAATCGGCGAAGCCGGAGAATTCGATTATTCCGGCTCGCAAGCCATTAAAGCTCTCAAAGAAGAGGGCGTCTATACAATCTTAATTAATCCAAACATCGCCACCATTCAAACTTCGGATTACCTTGCCGATAAGGTCTATCTGCTTCCGATTACGGCTAATTATGTGGAGCGCGTAATAGCTCGTGAAAAACCCGATGGAATTATTCTCGGTTTCGGCGGACAAACCGCATTGAACTGCGGACTCGACCTGTACAAACAAGGAATTCTCGACAAGTATAAAGTAAAAGTTCTCGGCACGCAGATAGAAGCGATTGAAAACACCGAAGACCGTCAGCTCTTCTGCAATAAACTTTCCGAAATCGACGTAAAATTTCCGCAGAGCAAAGCCGTCGGTTCAACCGAAGAAGCGATTGAATATGCAAAGAAAATCGGTTTCCCCGTGATAATTCGAATAGCTTATGCGCTCGGGGGACTCGGTTCGGGAATTTGCCGCAATAAAAAAGAGGTGGAAAAATTAGCTTCAAAAGCGCTTTCTTATACTTCCCAGATTCTCGTGGAAGAATATCTCGAAGGCTGGAAAGAAATCGAATACGAAGTTGTGCGCGACCGTTACGATAATTGTATCACCGTTTGCAATATGGAAAACATCGATCCGATGGGAATTCATACGGGAGAAAGCATTGTCGTAGCTCCCAGCCAAACATTGACGAACGAAGAATATCACCAGTTAAGAAAGATAGCAATTAAAACAATCCGGCACCTCGGCATCGTAGGCGAATGTAACATTCAGTTTGCGCTCGATCCGAATTCGCACGATTATCGCGTCATCGAAGTTAACGCCCGGCTGTCGCGAAGTTCCGCTCTGGCGTCGAAAGCCACGGGCTACCCGCTGGCGTTCGTAGCCGCCAAACTGGCTCTCGGATACGGACTGCACGAACTCCCGAATTCAATCACAAAAGTAACAAAAGCGTTTTTCGAACCCGCTCTCGATTACATTGTTGTTAAAGTTCCACGCTGGGATTTGAAGAAATTCCGATTGGTCAAAAGGAAACTGGGTTCGTCGATGAAGTCCGTCGGCGAAGTTATGGCTATCGGCAGGAAATTCGAAGAGGCGATTCAAAAAGCAATGCGAATGCTCGACATCGGAGTCGAAGGCTTGACTGCCAGCAGAACCAAAATCGAATTCGATAATTTGGAAGAAGCTCTCAGCAATCCGACCGAAGAGCGAATGTTTGCCGTTGTCCAGGCTCTCAAAAGCGGCTATTCCGTCGACTGGGTGCACAATCTTACTCATATAAACAAATGGTTTCTTTATAAAATCCAGAACATCGTCGAAATAGAAAAGAAAATCCGGAGCTCCAACCGCTTAACAAAAGAAGCGCTTTTGGAAGCCAAACAGCACGGATTTTCCGACAGACAAATTGCCAACATACTCGATAAAGACGCGCACGACATTTATAAACTCCGAGTTAAACACGACATTCATCCGTTTATTCAGCATATCGACACATTAGCCGCCGAATATCCGGCTCAAACAAATTATCTTTATCTTACGTACAATTGTTCGAAACACGATTCAACGCTCAAGTTGAAAAACAGTATTATCATACTCGGTTCCGGTCCTTACAGAATCGGCAGTTCTGTCGAATTCGACTGGTGCTGCGTTAATACGAGCAAAACTTTGAGAGAGCAAGGATATAAATCGGTAATTATTAACTGCAATCCTGAAACCGTAAGCACAGACTACGATCAGTCCGACGCTCTCTTTTTCGAGGAACTTACGACGGAGACAATCTGGGAAATTTACAATCAAATAAAAGCGCGGGGAGTAATCGTTTCGATGGGCGGTCAAACGCCGAACAATCTGGCGCTTAAGCTTCATAAAATAGGAGTGCGGATTCTCGGCACTTCGCCGGAGTCGATCGACAACGCGGAAGACCGCAGAAAATTTTCTGCCCTTCTGGACAAACTCGGAATAGAACAACCAGAATGGAGCGCGCTCAAGACAATCGGCGAGGCTCTTCAATTCGCCAACAAAGTCGGATATCCGGTGCTGGTTCGTCCTTCATACGTGTTGAGCGGAGCCGCTATGGCAATTGCCACAGACGACGTGGAGCTTACAAACTTTTTGCAAAAAGCCGTAGACGTGTCGCCCGAACATCCTGTCGTTATTTCGAAATTTCTGGTTAACGCAAAAGAACTCGAATTCGACGCGGTTGCTCAGAACGGCGAGATTGTTTGCTCGGCTATTTCGGAACACGTTGAAAACGCCGGCGTTCACTCGGGAGACGCCACGCTTGTGCTTCCGGCTCAAAGAACGTATCTCGAAACGATGCGTCAGATTAAAAAATTCTCTTCGGATATTGCCCGTTCGCTTAATATCAACGGTCCTTTCAATATCCAATTCCTGGCAAAAGACAATAAAGTAAAAGTGATCGAATGCAATCTTAGAGCTTCGAGGTCGTTCCCGTTTGTTTCGAAAACGCTCAAGAAAAATTTTATCGATATCGCAACGAAAGTTATTGTAGGCAAAAAAGTCGAGAAATCGGACGACTTTTCGTTCAATTACGATTATGTCGGAGTAAAAGCGCCGGAGTTTTCATTTACGCGACTCGAAGGAGCCGATCCGACTACGGGAGTCGAAATGGCTTCGACCGGAGAAGTAGCATGCCTGGGCAAAGATTTCGACGAGGCGTTTCTGAAAGCTTTGACAGCGGTCGGTTTCAGATTTCCGATTAAATCGATACTGGTTTCTTCGGGTACAATCGAATCGAAATCGGAACTTCTCGAGCCATTGAGACAACTCCAGAAAACAGGCGTAAAATATTACGCTACGCCCGGCACGGCAAAATTTATGCACTCGAACGGAATTGCAGTCGACACTGTCGATTGGCCTTTGAACGGTAAAAAATCGAACGCTCTCGATTTAATTAAATCCAAATCGATCGACCTCGTTATCAACATACCTAAAAACTTCCAGGAAGAAGAGCTTACAAACGACTACCTGATTCGCCGTACGGCCGTCGATTATAAAATTCCTCTTATAACGAACCGTCAGCTTGCAATGAGACTGGCAGAAGCGCTTGTAAATAAAAATCCCGACGCTCTCGAAATTAAAAGCTGGAACGAATATTAATAAAACGATGATGCAAAAAGCCTTCTGTTTAAAACCAAACAGAAGGCTTTTTTATTTTAAAACGAAAAGGAAACGCCTAATTTAAACGCAGCGTAGCTTATCGGGGATTCGCTTTCGAAAGGCCAGTTCATTCTGTCTTTTCTCAATTCATAGAACGCATACGATAGTCCGCCCTTCAACAAAAGATGAATCAAAGGAGCGGCGTAAGGCGAAGAATATGCAGCTTCCTCAATAAATTCGTCGAGCAATTTACCCGCCGCGCCTTCGATTGCAATGCTGCCGATGTGTTTCCAGAAGAGATAACGCGGGAAAATCTGATTGTATTCATACGCCGCATTAAGAGCCAGATGGCTGCCGATTCTTAATTTCAAACCCGTTTCGACGTTAGACCCGAAACGGATTCTCCCTTCGAATCGTTTCAACAATTCGATATCTTCGTATATTAAATCCGACGAGACAACGTTTAGTTGCTCCGGTTTGAAATCCGACCAGAGGAAGCCTTCCTGAACGTACGGTTCGATTCCGATTTTTTCGAACCTGTATCCGCAGCCTTCCCTTTTGGCAAAGCCGAATTTCCAGATGTCGGCTTTATAACCCAAGCCCTCGTTTTCAACCAGTTTCGAAGAAACTTTACCGCCCGTTAAAAACTTTTCGCTCACTTCCGTAACATTCAATTCGAAAGTATCCACCCGCGAATAACCGAGCTTAATATCGAGCGCGCCGAAGTCGGCAAAATCTTTCTGAAGTTTTTTGTGCTCAGGTGATGCAAATCCGTAATTTAGTTCGATCATGGGCGAGCCTTTGTGCCATCTGAACCATTTGTGAAAATCCGTATCGGTATGGTAATATTGCCCGAATGAGCATACGAATGGGACAAGCAATAAAAAAATTACTTTTTTCATGATACTCCTCTTTAAAATGTGCCCTTTAGACGCAGCGAAAAACCGAAAAGTTCTTCTGTAAAATTATTCGATTTTAATGCCTGTCTTTTTCTCGAGAGTTTTAACCAAAGTTTCCATCAAAACGCTGTTCTGTATCGGTTTGGTAAGAAATATATCCACGCCGGCGTTGTAAGCGTTGTCTTTGTCCCTTTGAAAAACATGGGCGGAGAGACCTACAATCGGCATATTTTTATATTCTTCGGATTCCCTCAATTCTTTTGTGAGTTGCAGACCGTCTTTTTTCCCTCTAAGCGAAATATCCATCAAAATAATGTCGATCTTTTTTTCTTTCATTTTTTCGTAGAAGGTTTCCGCAGAGTCGCAAACTTCGACTTCGAATTTTCTTTTAAGAAAGAGCTGAAGAAATTTCTGATTTTCGTAATCGTCTTCGACAATCAGAAGCGTGGGTTTTCTGGCTTCGCTCATTTCTCTCCTTCCGTTTATTATGCCTTAAATTTATGAATTTATCCGACCAAAATAAACAATAAATATTATTTAAATGTAAGCGTAAATTTTGTGCCGTGATTTTTCCTGCTTTCCACACTGATATCGATATTATTCAGATCGCAATAATATTTCACAAGAGCCAAACCGAGTCCGCTGCCTTCGTACCGCCTGGTATATCCCGATTCTTCCTGAGTGAAAGGTCTGAAAAGCTGAGGAAGAAAATCCTCGTTCATACCGATTCCCGTATCTTTCACTTCGACAACAAGCCGGTCTTTTTCGTTCCGGCTCAAAACAAGCTCCACTTTACCCGAAGGGGTATATTTGATTGCGTTGTCCACGAGATTCGAAACAATCTGCGACACCGAGTACTCGTCGCATCTGGCTATGTAATTATCCGTATTTACCGTTTCGATCAATGCAAGATTTTTTTCCTTTGCGTAAAAAGAATATTCCTTTAAAATATTATCGATAATTTCTTCTTTAATGTTTATCTCTCTGAAAATCGGCTCGTACGCGTTGGTTTGAATTTCGGCGACGTTCAGAATCAGGTCGATAGTGCGGATAATTCTCCTGCTTGCCTGTTCGACGGCTGAGAACCCTTCCATTACTTCGTCGCTTACGTAATTTTCAATTTCTTCTTTAATGAGATTGTTGAAATTGACGATTACGTTTATCGGAGTTCTGATTTCGTGCGAAATTTGGGCAAGGAAGTTTGTTTTCAAACGGTCAGCTTTTTCGGCTTTTTCTTTGGCAAGGATCAATTCCTTTTCCGCATTTTTATGAATTGTGATATCCTCGACAACGCATTCGTAAAACGAGACTTCGCCTTTTTCGTTTCTGTACGCTCTTGCGCTCTCTTTTACGTTGATCGACGTTCCGTCTTTCTTTTTCCAGATTTCTTCGAAGCGGTAAACGATTCCTTCTTCCAATAATATCCGATAGAACCGTTCGCGCCGATCGATATCCGCGCAGAAGTCCCGTATTGTATGATTTTTCATCACGTCTTCCGCGCTTTCGTAGCCGAGCATCTCAACGAAGGAAGGATTCACCATAATGAGTCTGCCGTCAATTCTCGCGCGGTAAACTCCGACTGTTAAGTTTTCGAAAATCGTCCTGAAACGTTCTTCGCTTTCTTTAAGAGCTACTTCCGCAATCTTTTTATCGGTAATATCGAATGCGGTGCCGATTGCCGCGGTATCTCCCTGATATTCAATTAGAGTGGCGGTAAAACTTATCCACCTAATTTCGCCGTTTCTTCTGAGAACTCTGAATTCATAATGAGACGGCACATTTTCTCCTCTGAGGCGCGCCATCCCTCTCTTGATAATCAATTCACGGTCGTCGGGATGAACAACGTCCCAGAAATTCATTTTGTATAATTCTTCCGAACCGTAGCCCGTAAGAACTTCGGTAGCTCTGTTCGCATAGACAAAATTTGTGTTTTTATAGATGAAGATTGCCGTATTGGTCGATTCGGCGAGTTTCCTGAATTTTTCCTCGCTCTCTTTCAACTGCAATTCGGTTATCCTGCGTTCGGTTATATCTTTTGATATGATTGTAACGGCGTTCACCGTATTGCGAACTTTGTCGAGAACGGGACTAAGAGTGCGAATGAAGTAACGCCCGTCGCGGCTGCTTCTGTATTCGTAAGTAACTGGTTTTCTATTTGCAATTACATAATTAATCCTTTCGGAAAATTCGTCCGTGCCTTCGGGAGTATGGAATTCGGAATAATGTTTGCCAATAACTTCCCCGCGGGCTTTTCCCAATCTCGAAAGATATTTATTGTTCATATAAAGATAATTGCCTTCGGGATCGACGAGATAAATCGAATCCTCGCTCGATTCGAGCAGAGTTCTGTAAAGAGCTTCGTTATCCCGAATGATTTTTTCGGCGGCTAATCTTTCTTTTTCTTTTCTGTAGTAATCGAGCGCGAATGAAATGTCGAGCGTCAATTCGTCGAGGAGTTTAATTTCGTCGGCGTCGAAAAATTCCCACTGATCGGAAACTAAAATTAACGCGCCCCATGTTTTGTCATTTGGAGTAATCGGCAGCAAGGCGCACGCTTTCGCTCCGTTGTCTACGGCTTTCCGTAAATATTTGTCTTTTTTATATTCCTTCGGATTATTGATTATCTTTTTTTCTTTCTTGAGCAAAACGTCTTTCAACAAACCGGAATCGGCTTTATCGAGGTCGATTTTGTCGTAAGGGAAAAGTTCGCCTCTGCCCGCTTTCGATGCTTCTTTGAGTATGTTTCCGTCGCGCTTGCCAAGCCACGCCAATTTAAAATCGCCCTTCGAAACGGCTATCTCCGTAATGGTTTTTATTAACTTCTCCTCGTCGTTAATGCGCACAATCGATTGATTAATATTGCTCAAAACTTCATAAAGTCGGTTGTATTTTCTGATTTTTTCTTCCGACTTTTTCCTTACGGTGATATCCTCGATCGCCAGAAGGATTTTATCCGTTTTATTGCCGTCCCTGTAAATTCTTCTTGCATTGAGGAGCATTGTTTTTTTGCCGATTCCCGGAAAGTTATGTTCGACTACGAAATCGTTAAACGAAGTGTTTTGCGGAAGAATTTTCTTGAGCAGTCTTTTCAGTTCGGGAATATTCCAGGCTTTATTTTCAATATCGAATAAGTTTTTTCCTTCAACATTTTCCGGACTTGCGTTAAACGTCGAATAGAAAGCTTTATTCGCTCTTATTATTCGGAAATTTTTGTCGAGAATTACGAGCGGCTCTCTGATTGTTTCGACTATACCTTCTGACAATTTACTGGCTTCTTCAATTTTCCTTTGAGCTTCTCTTTCTTTGGACTGATCTCTGAAAACGAGAATTACTCCCGTCAAATTACCCTGACTGTTTTTAATCGGGGCGGCGCAGTCGAGTATCGGATATTCATTTCCGTCTTTCGAAACAAGGAGCGTATGATTTGCCAGTCCGACTATTATACCTTCCCGTAAGACTCTTTTAACAGGGTTTTCGACTTTCTTCCGGCTGTATTCGTTAATAATTTTGAAGACAGTATCGAGTTTCCTTCCCCGGGCGTCTTTTTCTTTCCATCCTGTCATCTTTTTGGCGACCGGATTCATAATCGTAATGCGTCCTTTTTCGTCGGTAACGATAACTCCGTCGCCTATGCTGTAGAGCGTTGTTCTTAGTTTTTCTTCGGAAAGGAGTAGTTTATCGAACGCCTGAGATTCCCGGGTAACGTCGCATACTTGAATTAAGAGAAACTTTTTACCGTTAAGTTCGATTTCTTCTTCGGCAAGTTTTACGTCTATTACTTTACCCGTACGGGTTTTGTGTTTGGCGGGAGTTTTTTTATCCGGCAGTAAATCGTCGAATTTCAACTGCTGAATTTTTTTCAAGGAATAGCCGTAGATACGCGCGGCGGCTTTGTTTGCCGCTATTATTCTGCGGGGTCTTTTTTTGCACAGGAGAGCGGGAACAGGTAAATTATTTAAGAGAGATATGAGCGTTTCGAATTTACCTTTTTCTGAAATTAAATTCTCCCTCGGTTTGCTTCCCATCTCCCCACCTTTTTAGAAATTTCTAACGTACCGATTATTACAGCACCCTGCAGAGTATGATAAGCAACATGACAAAAGTAACAAATTATTTTTATAATCAAAATTATAAAGTGTGCGCTAATTTCAATTAAAAATCGAATGGTTTAAATGATAAATGAATTAACGCCGCGGTTATTCCCACATAAAAATATGAGACGCATACGGTTTGAGCTCGATGTACAAACCATGCATAATAATTTCTTCGGAACTTCGTCTGTAAACTTTATCGTTCAGCAAATCGTTGAGAAAAATTTCATCGTCGTAATCCCGCAAATCGAGCTTAATTCTGCAGGCAGACGTTTTATCCGAAAAATTAATAACCACCAGGCAATTTTTGTGTTGATAAGTCCATTCCCAGGCGAGCATATTCAAATAAGTTGAATTACCTTCCCATGCGGGATCGGGTTCCAGCAAAGTCCAATTCCCTTTCTTGAGTATGTCCGAAGACGCAATGCTTAGCAGCTTGTCGTAGAAATTTTTTATTTCATTGTTTACGGGTTCGACCGGTTCTCTGCCGAGCTGCACCGGAAGTTTAATTTTTTTGCCTTCGAATTGCCCGTCGAAATAAAAACGCATTCCCTGGATAGTGCTGATGATTACGGCAGCTGCCAGCGCCTTTTCCTTGCCCAGAAGCGTAACCGACCTTTCTTCGTCGTGATTTTCGATAAACCTGACGGATTTTTTTTGATACGATTCCTCAGCCATCAGGTGATCGTGAATATCCTTCACATAACCCGCAATAATTCTGTCGGTCAGTTTTTTGTCGTACGTAAAATCGAAGCCTTGCCGCTGCAATTTCCATTCGAGATCCCAATACGCTTCGGCGATAAATATAAAATCGTTCCTTACGGAGCGCACCGCTCCAATAATTTCTTCCCAGAATTCGACATCCGACTCTTCTTCCGATTTATTATAGACGCCTGCCCAGGTATTTTTGAAAACGTTATTCATAGCCAGCATAGCCATATCGCATCGAACGCCGTCGCAGAGCCGGGTCATATTGCCGAGAATATCGATATAATAATTGCGGGCTTTACGACCCGGCAGATTCACCTGAATTGTATCCTGCCACGCCGGGAAAAACGGGTCTCTGCCGTGGGCGTAATATTCTTCCCGGTTATCGAATGGTTTGAAAAAAGTATGCGGGTCTTTAAGGTAATTCGATTCGTCCGCTTTCAAAAAGATGTCGGGAATTTCGCGGAGCAGGCTCGTATCGGCTCCGAAATGATTCGGCACAAAATCGAGAATTAATTTAATCCCGATATCATTGAGTTCGTTTTTCAAATTCAGCAGCGATTCCTCGGATCCGAGCCGGGGATTAATTTCGTATTTGTCGATTGCAAAAGGCGACCCGATAACGTCGCGCCTGCGCCAGTCGCCCAGCGCTTTGTCGTAGCTTTTTATCAGATAATCTTCAAAACAATATTTGTCGACGCTTTCCTCGCATGTTTTCCAGATACCCATCAACCAGACGTAATCGATTCCTTTGGATCGGAGTTCCAGCCAGTACTCGCGCGGTATCTTTTCGAGCGTTGCGTCTTCTCCGAATCTTTTCAGAAATGTTCGAATGTTAATTTCGTAAAGGGAAGGATTGTAATTCATTTTTCAGCTCAATTGTTCAACAGTTCTTTCTTTTGTTCGTATAATTCCTTGTTGCGTTTAAGCAATTCCAGATGAAGCATTTCGTCGTTGTTTTTTTGAATCAATTCGTTGTTGCTTTTTATTTCTTCTTCTATTTTATAGACGAAGTAATTTCTTACGGTTTGAACTGCGTGTTCCAGCGTGTCTTTTTCGAGTTTTCCGCTTATATAAAAATTATCCCATTTATCGCTGATAGTCGATATCTGCTCGTCCTTCATCAGCCAGAGCCGTAAAAATTCTCTCAAATTCTCATCCGTTATATGGTCGAGAATATTGGCGGTCGAAACGTTGTTCTGCTTGTGACATTCGGCTACGATTTCGGCAATCTTTTTCAGATTAGGATGGCTGAAAGATTCCGAGCCGACTTTTTCGAGGATATAATCGACAATCTCTTCTTTGCCGCTCAATAAAAGGCGCGCCAATTCGCGTTCGTACGGATTTGCCTTTTGAGCGGCGGTTACATTCGGTTTTGAGTAACCCGGCGCGGCGGCTTTTCTGGTTTCCGTTCTTCCGGAAGCGTTCTTACGAAATTCGTCCAATTCTTTTTCGATCAGTTTTTCGCGCAGATTGAATTTTCGGGCTATCGATTTGATATAAAAATTCAATTTCAGTTCGTCTTTAACCAGAGCCAGACTTTTAATAATTTCCCTCAAAGCAGCTGCGGAAGTAGCCGGGTCGTCGAATTTCCCTTCCGATGCGTACTTGGAAGTCGTAAACTCAAAAAAATTCTGAGCTTTTTGAAGTTGTTCCTGAAATTTTTCCCGCCCGTGTTTTTTGATGAAAGAATCCGGGTCTTCGCCTTCCGGAAGCGAAACCACTTTAATGTCGAAATCGTGTTTCAAAAGAATTTCGATGCTTCGCAAAGCCGCGTTTTGACCCGCGGCGTCGGCGTCGAATAAAACATAAATATTCCTTGTGAATCTCGAAAGCAGCGTCACCTGTTCTTCTGTCAACGAAGTGCCGGACGACGCGACAACGTTTTGAACTCCTTCCTGAAAGAGCGAAATCAAATCCATATAACCTTCCACCAGAATCGCTCTGTCGAGTTTGCGTATTTCTTCTTTCGAGTGAAAGAGTCCGTAGAGAACTTCCCTTTTGGAATAGATCGGCGTTTCGGGAGAGTTGATATATTTTGCGGCTTTTTCGGAATCGTCCAGTATGCGCGCGCCGTATGCAATAATTCTGCCGTTGGTCGAATGAATCGGAAAAATTATACGACCGCGCAGCTTGTCGTAATATTCGCCGTTTTGTTTCGTATCGATTAATCCGAGCGTTTTTGCTTTTTGAAGGTCGATGCCGTTTTGTTTTGCAAAAGTCAAAAAGTTGTCCCACCCGTAAGGAGCGAACCCGATATTGAACAGTTTTTGCGTCGGCGGTTTGATGTTTCTTTTGACAAGATAGTTTCTCGCTTCTTCGGCTTCTTTGCTTTTATGCAAAATTTCGGTAAAATATCTGACCGCCGCCGACATAATGTCGTAGAGTTCTTCCTGTGCTTTATATTTTTCTGAATAACCGCTTTCCGGCTCGATCGGAATTCCCACAAAGTCGGCTATTTCCTGAACGGCTTCCACGAACGAGATTTTTTTGAATTCCATCATAAACCGGAACAGGTCGCCGCCGGCGCCGCATCCGAAACAGTGATAAATCTGTTTTTCCCTGCTGACCGTAAAAGAGGGCGTGTCTTCCGAATGGAAAGGACAGAGCCCGACGAAATTCTTGCCGCGTTTCTTTAAAGAGACTTCCCGGCTGATCACGTCTACAATGTCCGCTGCGTTTCGTATTTCGTCTATCTTTGCGTCGGGAATTCTCATTTCCACAAACCGTTTCTTATCATTCCTGTAAACTTAATTCTTTAATCGGCACCGAATCAACATTGCCCGTCAATTTTAATATTGTTATTTTAGCGATAACCATCATGGAAAGAAATTTTTTGATTCCGAAAAGTCTGTTATTATTTATCCCTCAAACCGATTTCAGCGAAGAGGAATATCTCGCAATTACGTCCTTGCTCAAACGGGAGCGGATTAATTTCTTTATTGCTTCGGATGCAACGGGAATTTGCGTCGGTTCTTCGGGGTTAAAAGTAAAAAACGACATACAATTATACAACATTCATCCGGTAAATTTCGGAGGATTGATAATTGTCGGAGGCTCAGGCGCCAGGAACTATAAAGGGAATCAAAAACTGATAAAAATTGTTCAGGAATTTAACCGGTTAGATAAACCGATCGGAGCAATATGCAGCGCGCCTTTAATTTTAGCGAATGCGGGAGTCTTAGGCGACTTTGCCGTTTGTTATCCTTCGGACAAGCCCGAACTCGAATCGTTAGGAGTTCAATATAAAGACGTACCGGTCTTCGCAGACGGACGCATAATAACGGCGCGCGACCCGAAAGCGGCTGTCGAATTCGCCGAATCGTTCGTCGGTTTAATTAAAAAATGACAATATCAATGGATATAGAAAAATTCAAATATTGCGTAAGCGCAACGAGATACAAACGGTATAAAACGAGAGAAGTTAATATCGGCGGCGTTCCGCTCGGCGGCGACAATCCGATCAGAGTCCAGTCGATGACCACTACGGACACAATGGATACAATAGCCACGGTCGAACAATCGATTCGCATGATCGAAGCAGGCTGCGAATACGTTCGTATTACCGCGCCGAGCATTAACGAAGCTCGCAATCTGGAAAATATCAAAAAAGAGCTGCGCAAGAGAGGATATAAAACCCCGCTGATTGCCGATATTCATTTTACTCCGAATGCGGCTGAAACAGCCGCGCGCATTGTAGAAAAGGTGAGAATCAATCCGGGCAATTATGCGGATAAAAAGAAATTCCAGAGAATCGAATATACCGACAAACAATACGAGGAAGAGATCGAAAGAATACGCGACCGGTTTGTCCCGCTCCTTAAAATTTGCAAAGAATACGGCACTGCGATTCGAATCGGAACCAACCACGGTTCTCTGTCGGACAGAATAATGAGCCGTTACGGCGACACTCCTCTGGGAATGGTGGAATCGGCGCTGGAATTTGTCCGTATCTGCCGAGACGAAAATTTTCACGATATCGTCCTTTCGATGAAAGCCAGCAATCCGCAAGTAATGGTACAGGCTTATCGACTGCTCGTAAACAAAATGGAAGAAGAAGGGTTCAATTATCCTTTGCATCTGGGAGTAACCGAAGCCGGGGACGGCGAAGACGGAAGAATCAAATCGGCTGTGGGAATCGGCGCATTATTAGAAGACGGTTTAGGAGATACGATTCGCGTTTCTTTAACGGAGGAACCCGAAAACGAAATACCCGTTGCAATTACCCTGGCAGGAAGATATGCGGACAGGAGCGGACACGAATCGATTCCTTCAATTAAAAAGTCCGTTATCGATCCCTTCAATTACAAGCGGCGCGAAACTTTTGAAGTGTCTGATTTCGGCGGCACCAACGTTCCGAAAGTTATTGCCGATTTTGCGTCGGTCGATTTAAATAAAGAAAGTCAACTCGAGCCGATCGGATACTCATACGACGGCGAAACTGACAAATGGAATTACTCCGACCAATCCGCGGATTATATTTATCTTGGCAAAAAAATTCCCGCCTTTAATCTGCCGACAAATCTCAAACCGATTCTGGATTACGACGAATGGATAAAATCGGAAAACAAAACCGAATATTTTCCTTATTTCGGTTCGGCGAAAGACTTTGCTCAGGCGATTTCAAAATCGTTTGTGATGAATTTCGTCGAAATCAACATTAACGACATAAAAAACAAATCGCTCGAAATCATCAAGAACGACCCCCGCATTATATTCGTTTTAACTACCGGTAATCTGCACGGAATGGCAGAGCAGAGGAGGGTCTTCTTTCACTTAATTGAAAACGACATTAAAAATCCGGTAGTCATTCGCCGCAGCTACTCTACGGACGATGCGGAAAAGTTAATGCTCTACTCGTCGACCGATTTGGGCGCTCTGTTGATAGACGGACTGGGAGACGGCGTATGGATCTCTCCATCCGGGGAAACAGGCGAAAGCAAGACCGCCGAATTAATCAACAGATTGTCGTTCGGCATATTGCAAGCCACGCGCACAAGAATATCCAAAACCGAATATATAGCATGTCCTTCGTGCGGCAGAACTTTGTTCGACCTTGTCGAAGTGACGAACAAAATCCGTAAACGAACCGAACATTTGAAAGGGGTTAAAATTGCCATAATGGGATGCATCGTAAACGGACCGGGCGAAATGGCAGACGCGGACTACGGTTATGTCGGTTCGGGTCCGGGCAAAATTACGCTCTACCGCGGGAAAGAGATAGTTAAAAAGAATATTAAGTCGGAACGCGCTCTTGACGAATTGATCGAGTTAATAAAAGAAGACGGAAATTGGGTCGAAAAAGATTAATTTTTAGACGGTATTGAAATTGAAGACCGGAAATCATATTTTTGTACATAATTATGGACACATTTAGTTACAAAACGAAAATACCAGAGTCGTACAGTAATAATTCTTAAAGGTAAAAATGCACTCCAATAAAATCGGGGTGCATTTTTTTTGTATATATATATATGAAAACAGGCGAACTGATAAAATATCTTGAAGACTGGGCGCCAAAGGAAGCCGCCTGGGAAAGAGACAACGTCGGCATTCAAATTGGCTCCCGAAACAAAGAATTGAAAAACATTCTGATATGCCTCGAACTGAATCGCGACGTTGTTTCGGAAGCCATCAAAAAGAAATGCAATTTTATTTTTACGCATCACCCGCTTATTTTCACCCCGCTTAAAAAACTCGAATTCGACAAAGACAATCTGATTGAAAAAATTATAATACACGGCTTAACGGTCTATTCGGCTCATACCAATCTCGACTTTACCAAAGGCGGCGTATCGTTCGCCCTTGCAAAAAAATTAAATCTACAAAATATCGAATTTCTTCAGAATGCCGATTCGAATCGCGTCAAAATCGTTGTTTTCGCGCCGGAGGAATCGGTCGATACGCTTTCAGAAAAATTGTTCGAAACGGGCGCAGGTATTATCGGCGAATATTCAAAATGCAGTTTCCGGTTAAAAGGAGAAGGCACGTTCCGTGGGAGCGAAAATTCTAATCCCGTAATCGGGAAAAAAGGCTCATTCGAAAAAGTATCCGAAATGCGGCTCGAATTGATTGCCGAAAGATGGCTCCTCCCGAAAATACTCGACGTTATTGACAGGCATCATCCTTACGAAACGCCGGCGTTCGATATCTATCCGCTGAAAAACGAAAACGAAAATTTCGGAGCCGGCTGTATCGGTAATTTGCCTGCAGAGATGACGCCTTCGGATTTTTACGAACACGTAAAAAAATCTCTGAGGCTCGAATCGTTCAGATATTCAAAAGGGAATCAGAAAAAAATTCATAAAGTTGCCGTTTGCGGCGGTTCGGGCTCCGAACTTCTCGGACGCGCAATTGCTTCGGGAGCGGACGCGTTTATTACAGCCGATATAAAATATCACACGTTTCACGACGCTCTCGACAAAATCCATCTTATTGACGCGGGACATTACGAAACAGAGGTTGTTGTACTCGACGAAGTTAAAAAGAGGATTGAAAAATTTATAAACGACAAAAAAATTAAAGTATACAAATACACGCGCAGCACAAACCCGATAAAGTTTTATAAACATAAAGGAGATAAATAATTTGTTAGAACGATTAACAGTACTCTACGAATTACAGTTAATTGACGACCAACTCGACCAACTCGAAGAGTTGAGGGGAGATCTGCCCGCAGCCGTCAACGAACTCACTTCCCAAATCGAAGCAATACAGGAACAAATCAACTCCAAAGAAGCCGAAAAGGAAGATTCCCTCAAAAAGAGAAAAGACAACGACGAAGAAATAGAACGTCTCCGGACGAATTTGAAAAAATTCAAAAGCCAGCTTTATCAGGTGCGAAACAACAAAGAATACGACGCTCTCACAAAAGAGATCGACCATGCGGAGGAATTGATTAAAAAGCTCGAAGAAGAAAACATAGAACTCGAAAACCTGATCGAAAAACTCAAAGGCGAAATAGAAGAAATAAGACCGCAGCTCGACGCTCTTAACGAAGAGCTCAAAGTAAAAGAAGCCGATTTAAAGCAAATTATAAAAGCAAACGAAAGAGAAGAAGTAAAGCTAAAGGAAATCCGTGAAAAAACGGCGGCGAAAGTAAGAAAACCCGATTACAACACTTACATGAGAATCCGGAAAGCGCTCGGCGGCAAAGCCATCGCTACTATCAACAGAGCCGCCTGCTCGGGCTGCCACAATATCGTTCCGCCTCAAAGACAATTGGAAATAAAACAAAACAAACGGCTTTATTCCTGCGAATCGTGCGGCAGAATTATAGTTTCGGCGGAAGTAGCAGAGGAAGCTCAGAAAAGAGTAAAATTATAAAAACTTAACGCCCCGCTCAGCAGCGGGGCATTTTTTAATTATTTATCAAATACGATTCGATTGCTTTGTAAATTTTATCTTTCGGCATTTCTTCGCCCGTCCACAATTCGAACGACTTTGCTCCCTGCTCGACAAACATTCTCAATCCGGTAATAATACGCGCGCCCCGCGACTCGGCTAATTTCAACAATTTTGTTTTAATCGGCGTGTAGACAACGTCGAAAACAATCTGTTCTTTATTAAAAGATTCGGGTATGGTCGTGGCTGCGTCGTCGATATCGGGAAACATTCCCATCGATGTGGTGTTTACAATCAGCTTGGAAGAATTGAACGTATTGACCAAATCCGGCGGCACAAGCGGGTAAGCTTTAATATTATTGAACAGCATTTTGGTAGAGAAATATTCTTTCAACGACTCGGCAATCTGTTCCGTTCTGTTGACAATATTAATCCGCTCCACTTTGAAATGTCTGATTAATGCATAGATAACGCTTCGAGCTGCTCCGCCCGCCCCTATAACAGTAACCACGGAATTCTGTAATTCTTCCTTATAAGGATTCAAGGATTCAATTACGCCGAGAACGTCCGTATTATAACCTCTTAGAATGCCTTCGTCGTTGACTATCGTATTTACCGCCCCGATAATATTAGCTTCTTCGGAAATATCCTTCAGCAGCGGAATTACTTTTTCCTTGAGAGGAATTGTAACGTTGAAACCCTTTATGCCGAGAGCAATCATGCCTTTGAGCGAATCTTTTAAAAGCGTCGGAGGCACGTCGAAAGGCAGATATATATAATTGAGCTTTGTCAGTTCGAATGCGAGATTGTGCATCAAAGGCGAAAACGAATGTTTAATCGGGTGTCCTATGATTCCGATAATCTTTGTATTATGATTGAACTTATTTTGAGTTTGCATGTCGGAAGAAACTATTTATTGTCGTCGATCAGTTTATTGAACAACTTGGAAGATTTGATTTCGGGATAATCATTCGTAAATTCGGTTTTGATATTCGGATCAAGCTCAAAAGCTTTTTTGAGAAATTCGATTCCGTCCTGAGTATGACTGAGCAGAAAATTTATTTTGGCAATCGAATAATAAGCTCGCGCGTAATTTTTGTCGATACGGATGCATTCTTTGTAAGCTTTCAGCGACTCGAGCCAATTGCCCACTTCGAAATAAGCTTCTGCAAGTTTCAGCCAGCCGTTAAAATTATCGGGATCTATTTCGACTGCGTTTTTATAACTTTCGATCGATTCGTTCAATTTACCCAGCGAATATTCGAGGTCGGCTTTTGCATACCAGGCGTCCACGGGCTCCGAAGCTATTGTAATTGCTTTATTGAAATCTCTCAGCGCCAGCTGGAATTTTCCCGTAGCGTCGTAGCAATTTCCTCTGGCAAGATACGCCTCGTAATAATCCGGATCGAGATTGATGGCTTCGGTATAACATTTAATCGCGTTTGCAATCGAGCCCATCTCCTCGTAAGTCTGCCCTAAATTGTAATAAATGGTTTCGTCGTCGGGATCGATTTTAAGAGCTTTCTTATAAGCGGTCATCGCCTGTTTATATTTGCCGGTTTTATAGTAAGCGTAGCCGCAATTGAACCAGGAACTCGAAAAATCGTCTTTAAGAGCGATCGAAAGTTCGAATGCATTGATCGCTTTTTCGAATTCTTCCAGACGAAGGTGAACGATTCCTTTATTGTACCAGCCGGCGTAATTTTCCGGGTCGCCGTTAAGATACATTTCGTAAGCTGCAAGGGCGTCTTTAAGTTCGCCCATCGATTCATAACAATATCCCAATTCGTACCAGACTTCCAGATAGTCGGGAGCTTTTTCAACCGCCCTTTTGAAATACGAGACGGCTTTGTAATATTTTTCTTTTTTTTCGTAAAGCGTTCCGAGATTATAGAGTATTTCTTCGTTGTGAGGATCGATGGCGAGCGCCTTTTCAAGCGACTCAACCGCCTCTTCGAACATGCCGAGATTGTCTTCCGCAATGGCGATATTGATATGAGTATCCACGTCGTTCGGATTGAGCGACAGAGCTTTACGGAAACAATTATAAGCTTCGGTAAATCTGAACATATTGTTCAGGAAGACGCCTTTAAAATGCCAGATTTCATAATTATAAGGCGTAATCTGCAATAATGCGTTTGTAAGATATAGTCCGTCCTCTACGAGATCGTAGTCGATGCACAGTTGAATGGTATCTTCTATTAAATCAATATTCGTAAGAATTCGACCTTCGTTAATGATGTTTTTGCAGGCTTCGATTTTTTCTTTCAATTCTTCGTCGCTGTATTCGGAGCTGAAACCGTCGAAAAAGTTATAATCCATTTACTCTCCATAAAATTCACGGGAAAATGTATAATTAAGGTTCATTAAAATCAAGTTGAATTTGTCGCCGAAATTTTGTTAGCGCCTCGTATCACACTTCAGATTTTTTCCAAATCTTTCGAAGTGTATTCTCTCATGCCCTCGGCAGGTTGAAAGCGATATGCAATCAACTCTTTTTTGAATTTTTCGTTATATAATTTTTTAATATGATCGATATAATCCGCCGCGCATTCTTTTCTAACGAGCTGAAACGTGCTTCTGTATTGAGAGCAGCTTATCATTTTGGAGCCGTAGACGCAGTCGATATTTTCAGAATTGCGCACTATAAAATCGCACGAATCGTCGCTCAATTCGTAATCCGCCGACAAACTCCAGTGCGATTGCGATATTATTTTGCCAAAGGCTCTGTAATCTTTCTTTTTCAGAGCTTCTATCGCTTCTTCAACTCGTATTCTTTCCCGCACGTTATAGAGAATTCTGTTGAATATCCTTCGGGGCAGCATATGAATATGTCTCAGCAAGAATTCCAGATTTACGTCGCGTAAATTTTTGATGCCCCAGATATAAAGTCTCAATCCTTTGACGCCGATTTCGCATTCTTCAATTCTTTCGTTGCAAATCGACAGCGAATCGATAATTTTATTCCGCGTGTCGAGTATAACAAGGTCGTACTCTGAATTGTAGTTGTATTGTTTTTCCTGCAAAGTTCTCAAATCGATAAAAAAGAATTTATTCTTTTTGGAATTTCGGATTGTATGGTGCTGCGCGACATTTGAAATTTTGCCCAGCAATTCGAGTTCGTTATTATGAACGTAATTCAATAATCCGTCGGTATTCAAGCGAAACGCTTTCCTGAGCGCGCATAAGAAACCTATTTGTATCGAAGAGAATTTGCCCAGCCCGATACAATCGGGAGCGTCGTTTACAAAAAGCGCTTCGAAACCTCTGTTGATCAGATTATCGGCTTTCAAAAGCCGGACAATACCTACCACATATTTGAAATAAACGTCGGTTTCCGCAGGTATTTCAAAAAAATTAAATTCTCTCGAAGTCCCGTTAATTGCGTTGTAAATTTTTATTTCGTAGTCTTTTCTCTTTCGCAAAATTACGGTTGTATAAGAATTCAGAGGCGCCGATAACAAAATTCCGTCGTTATAATGCGTGTGGTCGCCAAGGATCATCAATCCGGTCGGAGCCGTTATTCCGACAGCGTTCCTTGAATCGCCGAATACTTCTTCAAACTTTTGTTTCGCTTTTTTCAGCGATTCCAGAGTCTTCGGTTCGATATCTTTTTTTATCAGCACTTCTTCCGTCATATTTCTCATAAATTCACCATCATAGAGAAAAGAATATTATTGTCTTATTAAAAATACAAAATTATCTCTTTATTTCACTTACGGAATTTAATAAAAAATTTTTCTTCATAAAGATATATTGTCCTGATAACTTATTATATTTGCATTTAAAATAAATACGGTGGAATATGAACGGAAAAACAATACTGATTACAGGTTCAACGGACGGAATCGGAAAACAAACCGCCGACGAATTGGCAAAAAGAGGTTATAATATAATTATTCACGGCCGCGACAAGAAGCGTATCGAAACGACCGTGGAAGGACTCAAAAAGAAATATCCGCAAGTTAAAATCGACGGCATTCAAGCTGATTTATCCTCGCTCCGCAATTTAGTAAAATTGAGCGAAGAAATTAAACAAAGCTGCCCTCGAATCGACGTTCTGATCAACAACGCCGGAGTTTACTCGCAAAAGAAGGTGTTGACCGGAGACGGCTACGAACTAACTTTTGCAGTAAATCATCTGGCTCATATGTTATTGACTTATCTCCTTTCGGACGTCATCGCCGAGCCGGGCAGAATTATAAACGTCAGTTCGATCGCTCATCAGAACGGAAAGATCGACTGGAATAATCTTAACGCGGAAATTCATTACGACCCTTACGGCGCATACGCTCTGTCGAAGCTGGCAAATATTATTTTTACGATTGAATTGGCTAAACGTCTGAATAACAAAAATATTACGGTAAACGCGCTGCACCCGGGAGTAATCGACACAAAACTGTTGCGGGCGGGTTTCAGCATTAAAGGAGATTCGTTGGAAAAAGGAGCCGAAACTTCGGTCTATCTTGCCGATTCGGAAGAAGTTGCAAATATAACCGGGGCTTATTTTATAGATAAAAAGCAGGCGCGTCCCTCGTCAATCTGCCATGACGAAAATTTGAGAAAAAAATTCTGGGACGTCAGCGCCGAAATGATCGAAGCGGCTACGGGTGTTAAAATTGCAATTTAATTCCAGGCTGTCTTCTCGGCTTTGAATTTGATTTCGTATTTTTTCGTATAAGTATTGTTGAACATGCTCAGTTCCATCCGGATTCCTTTGCCCGTAATTTTATAATCCGCCGCGCTCAAAGTATCGACTTCAAGATTCTTCGTAGCGCATTTGTCGAGAAATTCGCCGAGAGCTTTATCAGCTTGGGCTTTGTTGTTGTACATAAAATCGACCTGTATTTGAAATATTCCGTCTTTATCGGCAATAAACGCCATTCTTGCTTTATTGTTTTGGTAGAAGATGCATTCCATAGCGGGATTGCTTTTGTCGTGGAATTTCGGTTTGCCGAATTTTTTAATGACTTCGCCGCTGCTTCTGCCGATGAATTCGCAGAGCGAGAGATCCTGTGAATAGAAATTTGCCCCGAGCGGAAGAAGGAAAATCAACAGGAAACCGATTGATTTCCTCATATCCACCCCTTTCTTATTTATATATCGAAATTAATTTTCGATTTTCAGAAAGAGGTATTTTACGCCACTAATATATCGTATAATAAATAGCCGATAATGTAGACTACGCTTACGCTCAGAATTCCCATCAGGAAATAGAACGCTAAATCGTTTAGTTTCTGATTATTTGCCTCCATATGCCCCATATCAGTTTTAACTTACATTGCTAATTACGATTTTTTTCTTAAAAATTCAAACCTAATCCTAATTTATCCGAAGTTATTCAGGATACGTTATCTTTTTATCCTTGTGTTCACTTCTTTATTTCGAATTTATTTTTTCTCGCCGTTTTTCAGAAATTCATTTATCGCTTTCAGATTATCGAGAATGTCTTCGGTCTTAAAAAGAATATTAAGGAACAAAAGGTTCGTCCTGGCTTTCAATTTTCCCTGTTTGATATATTTAATCTGGCTTTTGTCGAGCTTGCGTATCAAATCCTTCGCTTTTTCATATCTGTCGTTAAAATTCTTTTTCTTCTCCGGGTCGAAGGCTTTAACGACTGACTCGAGAGCGTCTTTTAAATCTTTCAAATCTTCTATTTGTTCTTTAATTAGTCCGGAGTGATTATTGTCGATATGTTCGAACGCTTCTTTGGCGATATCTCTTAAATTCTGGGCGGCGTCGCCGATAGCCGTTACCGTCTTTCCGAATTCGACATTATCTTCCAATCCGTCGACAAATTGAGCGCTGTACAACAGTTTATTAATCAGAACCGCGCTTTCTTCTTCCAGTTCTTTAGTTTGCTTTTTCGATTTTTTTAATTTATTCCGTTTTTCAGCCGATAAACCAGTGCAGATTCCGGAATAAATTTTATCGACGTTTTTCAGATAATTGTCGAGGTTTTCTTTGAACGAATTCGACAGAAATGCTTTCTCTTCTTCGAGCAGCGATTCTTCGACCTTTTTAACTTTCTTTTCTCTCTTGCGATGAAGCAGATTAGTGCGCACAATCGAAAGGGCGACAAGCGCAAAGATAATAATAACCGCCGCAACACCTCCGTAGTAAATCAGCGCGGCAATAGCGCCGCTTATTGCAACCGCGATAAAAGCCGTAAAAACCCAGCCTGCAATAACGGTTAATACTCCGTTAACGCGGTAGACTGCGCTGTCGCGTCCCCAGGCTTTATCCGCAAAAGATGTTGCCATTGCGACCATAAAAGTCACATAAGTTGTCGAAAGTGGAAGTTTATACGACGTGGCTACCGAAATAAGACTGCTTGCCACCATCAGATTGACCGTAGCGCGGATGTAGTCGAATGCCGGACGTTCTTTTTTCTTTAATTTCATGTATTCTGCTTTGTTGACGTCGAAACGTTTATCCAGTTTTTTCAGGTATTTCTTCGGAATGATTTTTTTAATTGTGTAGCCGGCATTCAATCCGATTCTTACAATGTTTCTGGCAAGAGCCGACGATTCGAATTTTTCGTATCCTTCGAACTGCCTTCCCAAATTAATCTCGGTTTTCGTAACCGAGCGGGCTTTTTTATTGAGCCAGAGAGTTCCGATCATAATAAAACCCGCCAGAACAAGAATAACCGAATTTGCTTTGACCGGCTCTTTCAAAGCTTCCATTGTCATATTCAAAGGATTATCGCTCATCGAAGCTATCTGATACGAATTCAAACCAGCCAGCGGAACTCCGATAAAATTCACAAGGTCGTTTGCCGCAAATGCCAACGCCAGCGAGAATGTCCCGATCAACACAATCGGTTTTAGAATATTAATCTTCGTAAACCAGAGGAGCAATTGAAAAACGACCGTCCAGAAAATTACGCTCGCCAGCAATACTGTTTTAGTGTGGGATAGAATCCAGTCGACGTCTTCTTTAGAAAGAAACGTTGTGCCTTTGGCTCCTTTGATAAAAATAAAATAAGTAATTGCGGTCAAAGCCAGCGCGCCCCAGATTGCGCCGTATTTTCTGAACCTTTCTTTATAGTCAAATGTGAATATCAATCTCGAGATAAATTGTATTACGGAGCCTGCTATAAAAGAAATAAGCACGGACAAGAATATTGCGGAGAAGATGCCCGATACGCGCGCGGTATTTATATAATTTCCGATTTCATCTATGCTTTGTCCCGCTTCGGAAATTTTAATAAAAGATACGGCAAGACTTCCGCCCAACAGACCCGATATGAGAGACACGGTTGTGGAAGTCGGAATTCCGAAAGTATTGTACATATCGAGCAAAATAACGTCGGTAAACATAACGGCTACGAAAATCGTCATAACGTCGCTGAAATAGAACATTTCGGGATGAAAGATTGCTTTGCGCGCCACTTCCATCATACCGCTGGAAAACAATGTTCCGACTACAACGCCGAAACCGGCAACTACCAGAATAATATGCCTTGGAGCCACTTTCGAACCGATGGCGGAATTAAGAAAATTGACGGCGTCGTTTGCAACGCCAACGATCAAATCGGATATAGCCAGCACAAAAAGTATTATTATGAATATCAGGTATGTTTCCACAATAAATCTCCGTTTTGGTCTGTTTTTTCAAATATTTCGAGGATGATATCGGATTTTGAAAATTTTGGAGAGTAATCTAATAAATTATATTGATTAATCGAAAAA
>NZ_JBPSEG010000013.1:0-102925 GCF_051488665.1 Melioribacter sp. Ez-97
TTATTAGTATCATTTTTTTAGTTTGCAGCCCGATAATAATTAAATTTTTTAGGAGTTAATATGAATTACCTGGACGAATTAAAGAACTCGAAAATCATATTTTTGAATTTTATGAAAGGCAAATATCCGATCGAAGAAAAATCGAATCTGTTCCTCAGAGACCTGCAATACGCAATAAAAGCTTACTTCGAAACTAAAGGAAAGAAATTATCTTTCACCGAATCCGAAAAATTAGCCTACGACTTTGCGGATTATCTTGTCGGCGAAAATATTTTGAAAAAAATTTCCAATAACGCCTGGTTTTTGAATTTTTTGCCTTCGGAAAATGTTAATAATACAGCAGCTTGAATTTAGAAAGGGTTTTTAAAATGACAACAGAAACTAATATAAAGTCGGAAATAGACATAACCGAAAAAGCCGTCAACGAAGTCAACAGAATTAAAAAAGAAAATAACATACCCGAAACTCACGGTTTGAGAGTTGGAGTAAAAGGAGGCGGCTGTTCCGGATTAACATATCAATTAGGATTCGACGCCGAACCGAAAGAAGGCGATACAGTGATCGAAAAAGACGGCTTGAAATTATTCGTAGACGGCAAAAGCCTCTTTTACTTGAGCGGCACTGTTCTCGATTTCAGCGACGGATTAAACGGCAGAGGTTTTGTTTTCAATAATCCGAATGCAAAGAAAACCTGCGGCTGCGGAGAATCGTTCGGAGTTTGATATGGAAAGACGTAATTTCTTAAAGAGTGCAGGACTTCTATTTCTCTCCCCTGTCATTATTAAATCGGAAAATTTTACGAATAAATTAAATTCATTCAATAATAGGAGTAATAATAAAATGAGTAAATTCGAATTACCGGCATTGCCGTACGCCTTCGACGCATTGGAACCTTATATAGACGCGCGTACAATGGAAATACATCACGACAAACATCATGCAGGATACGTAAATAATCTTAACAAAGCCGTAGAAGGCACGGAATACGAAGGCAAATCCCTTGAAGAATTATTCAAGACAGTTTCAAAACTTCCCGTTGCAATTCGCAATAACGGGGGCGGACATTACAATCATACGCTCTTCTGGCAAATTATGGGTCCCAACAAAGGCGGCGAGCCTTCGGGAGCTTTGGCAGATGCAATCAACGGAACTTTCGGCTCGTTCGAAAAATTCAAAGAAACATTCAACAACGCGGCAGCTACGCGTTTCGGATCCGGCTGGGCATGGTTAGTATTGAGCAACGGCAAACTCGTCGTTACTTCGACGCCCAATCAGGACAATCCTTTAATGGACGTATCGGAAGTACAGGGATTCCCGATCATGGGCTTGGATGTGTGGGAACACGCATATTATCTGAAATATCAGAACCGCAGACCCGAATACATTACAAACTGGTGGAATGTAGTTAACTGGGACGAAGTGGCAAAGAGATTCGATTCGGTAAAATAAATGCGGTTAGCCTTTTAATAAAAGGTCATCTCTTTAACAGGGATGACCTTTTTTTTATAAACTTCCGGTAAATTTTAGTCTGTTAATGGCGCGAGCCAGAGCGGCTTCGGCTCGAGGAATGTCGATATCTTTGGAATGGCTGCTCAATCTCTCCTTTGCCCTTTGATACGCGTTTTTAGCCCTTTCAACATCAATCTCTTCCTTCGATTCAAAACTGTCCGCCAGAATAAGCACGCGGTTATCGAGTACTTCCACAGTGCCGCCTCCGGTAGTAAATTCGGAAGTCGATTCCCCTTGTTTGATTTTAATGCGTCCTATTTCGAAGGAACTCAGAAGAGGAGCGTGATTAAACAGAATCTGGAAGCTGCCTAACGTTCCGGGAACCGTTACGGCGTTTACTTTCCCTTTATACGCCACTTTCGAAGGCGTAATTATTTCGAGCTCGAATTCTTTCATTTTTGCAATCTTTTAGCTTTTTCAACGGCTTCTTCAATCGTACCTACATAGAGGAATGCCTGCTCGGGAAGGTCGTCGTATTTTCCTTCCAGAATTTCTTTGAAGCTGCGGATTGTATCCTCGAGTTTAACGTATTTACCCGGCGTGCCTGTAAATTGCTCGGCAACGTGGAACGGCTGACTGAGGAATCTTTGAATTCTTCTGGCTCGTCTTACGATAGTTTTATCTTCTTCCGATAATTCATCCATACCGAGAATATTAATTATATCCTGCAAATCTTTATACGACTGCAAAATTTCTTTTACCTGTTGAGCTACGTTATAATGTTCCCATCCGACGATATCAGGCTGAAGAATTCTCGAAGTAGAATCGAGCGGATCGACTGCGGGATAAATACCGAGTTCGGCAATCTGACGGCTCAAAACCGTCGTAGCGTCGAGGTGCGAAAACGCCGTAGCGGGCGCGGGGTCGGTTAAGTCGTCTGCCGGCACATAGATTGCCTGAACTGACGTAATAGAGCCTTTTGATGTCGAAGTAATTCTTTCCTGCAATTCGCCCATTTCAGTCGCCAGGTTCGGCTGGTATCCCACCGCCGATGGCATACGTCCGAGCAGAGCCGAAACTTCGGAACCTGCCTGAGTAAAACGGAATATGTTATCGATAAAGAGAAGAACGTCCCTGCCTTCCTCGTCGCGGAAATATTCTGCGATTGTCAATCCTGTAAGTCCTACTCTAAGACGCGCTCCGGGAGGTTCGTTCATCTGACCGAAAATAAGAGCCGTTTTCGACAATACGCCTGATTCTTTCATTTCGAGCCAGAGGTCGTTTCCTTCGCGCGTTCTTTCGCCGACGCCTGCAAATACCGAATAACCGCCGTGCTGTTTGGCGATATTGTGAATCAATTCCTGTATAATAACTGTTTTACCAACGCCTGCGCCGCCGAACAAACCGGTTTTACCGCCTTTTGTATAAGGCTCCAAAAGGTCGATAACTTTTATACCGGTTTCGAACATTTCCTGTTTTGTGGAGAGATTTTCGAATTTCGGCGCGTGGCGGTGTATCGGATATTTTTTCTCGGATTTGATCTCGCCAAGTCCGTCGATTCCCTCGCCGATTACGTTAATCAAACGTCCAAGAGTTTCCGGTCCAACGGGAACGGCAATCGGATTGCCGGTATCGTAAGCTTTCATTCCTCTCACAAGACCGTCTGTCGTATCCATAGCGACCGTTCTTACGCGGCTTTCGCCCAAGTGCTGCTGAACCTCGACTATCAGTTCTTCTTCCTTGCCTTCCAGATTGGTTCTGGGGATTTTAATTGCATTGTAAATTTCGGGTAAATGTCCGTCCTCAAAGTCGATATCGACGACAGGACCGATAACCTGAACGATAATTCCTTCTTTCAAAGCCATTTTTTATCTACCTATTTTGAAAAATTTTGATGTTAAAATTAGCAAGAATCCGTCTAAATTCCAAAAATGAATCCAGGCTTAAATTAGAATAATATGTAAATAAATTATATTCGATATGGCAAACAATACTAACTGCGACTAAAAACGAATTGAATTATACCAACCATTTAATAATAAATATGCTTTCTCAAATAAAATTTTTATCCGGTTGTAACAACTGACATTAATACAGATGAATGTTTTTTCGATGTATGTTTAGATTGCTCTGGTTTCGATCATAATCCTAAATCGGTAATTCTTGATTGCATTGCCGCTGAGTGTTCTGCAAGCCTTCTTTGAGGATTCCAACATAAATGTAGTTTCTTTTCAAACTCGATATGGCATAGACGTAATACATAGGAAGGGTTTAATATTTGTACCGAAGGCCGGAGTCGAACCTGCCTACCGGCAGGCAGGCCTGCCTACCGAAAGTTGGACTTTGCTACCGAAAGGTAGACTTTGCTTACGAAAGGCGGACTTTGCTTACGAAAAGTGGACTTTACTTACGAAAGTTAGACTTTCCTACTAAAAGTTATCCTACCTATTGCAAGGTAGGCCGGCACGGGGTTTGAGCTATTTTCTTCAAATATTCCTTGCCGCTACCGCTTTTAAAATATTTTTCCCTTTCTCTTGCACGAGGTCTGTTTTCACATTTTTCAAGATATATCATTTCAAACGGTCGGTACGGCGCTGTTGTTCTATTTTTGCCTCTGTTGTGTTCTGCAAGCCTTCTTTGAGGATTATTTGTTATTCCAACATAAATGTAGTTTCTTTTCAAACTCGATATGGCATAGACGTAATACATAGGAAGGGTTTAATATTTGTACCGAAGGCCGGAGTCGAACCGGCACGGGGTTTGAGCCCCACTGGATTTTGAGTCCAGCGCGTCTACCAATTCCGCCACTTCGGCACTTTTATTTGAAATGGCTCTGCAAAATTAATCGTTATACTAATTAGTATCAAGTCATTTTTGCAAATTAATCAAATAATTGACTTAAATATTCATTCATCAACTTATTCCATCCGTCCCAGCCGTTCGGAACGTCGTTTCGTAAATCGAGACGATGCCCTATTTTTTTGAATTTGAATATCGAAGACATTTCGAGGTTTTCTCGCATCGATAAATCGCCTTCGATAACGCCGAAGATAAATTTAATCTTTTCAATCGGATCGAGATATTTCCTGTCCGTTAAATTCGGCAGATAGTCGAACGGATTATTGAAATAGCAATCTTCGTCGTAATACCCCATAATGAATTGCTTTATATCGTAAAAGCCGTTTACGGAAATCATAGCCGAAACCAGTTCCGGACGTTTGAGCGATAAGTTAAGAGCATGATAGCCGCCGAAATCGACGCCGCCCAGAATTACCCGTTCTTTCCCGGTATCGTATTTCGTAAATTCGACAACGTCTTTGATTATCGTACTTTCGTACAAAAGATGTTTCTTTACTCTTTCCGAAGGGTGAACCGAAAAATTATACCAGCTTTCTTCGTCAATCGTATCGGGACAATAAACCTTAATTTTTCTGCTATCGATTAAACTTTCGAGAGCGGCAATCATTCCGTTATCTTTACAATCGTAAAAGCGCCCTTTTTTATGAGGGAACAAAATCACCGGTTCTCCGAATTCTCCGAAGACCAGCATTTCCAAATCTCTTTTGAGAAATTGCGAATACCATTTATGATATGTTTCTTCCATCAGAAATCCTTAAATTACCATTCAAATATAATCGATAATGTCATTTAAATGAAGAGACAATTTCTAATTATCTTTTTATTAACCGCAATTTCTTCCCATGGTCAATTGCTGGAAAGCAAATGGGTTAACATTCTCGATACAGACACGCAAAAAATCTATGTGGATACGACTTCTTTAAAAAAAGTATCGGACAATATTACGGTAATCTATATGGAATACTATCCCGTTTCGCACAAAATTAACGGAGTCGACGTTATATATCTGAAGACTCAAACGCTATTTGATATACCGGCAGGAAGAGGAACGATTATCGGAAGACTTTATTACGACAAACAAATGAAGCTTATCACGGACAATAACTTAAGGAGCCTTTTGCCTTCCGACATAACATCGGTTCCGATCGACTCGAACAAGATAATGAAAAAAGTCTACGAATATTGTCTCGACCGTCTCGGAGTTGTGCCGGATAAAGTTAAAGAAAAAGCTTCGCGATTATTTACAGGCGAGACCCTGCTTACTCCCGTCGAACCGGTTGAAACAGAAATCCGGGAATCAGCGGAAGAAAGTCCCGAAGCGCGCGAAGAGCAAGAATCAAGTGAGAGTAAAGAAAGTAAGGTCTCCAAATTCATTTTCGAATCCGGCGGGAAATATACGGTGCAGGTGTCGGCATGGCGAAGCAAGCGGAAAGCCGAATCGGTTGCAAATAACCTCAAAAGACTCGGGCACAATGCGTTTGTAATCAAAGCCGACATACCGGGCAGGGGCGCATGGTATCGAGTGAGAATCGGCTACTTCGATTCTGTTCAAGCCGCAGAAGATTTTATAAGAAAAAATCCGAACCTTTTTTAGTCTTTATTTTTAAGAACCAGGAACCTTTTGATTTTTTGAGTCGTAGTCTTTTCGAATTCCTGTTCTCTGATATGAAAACGCACTATCCTCTTGAACGCGGGCAGATTCTTATTTGCTTTATCAACTTCTTCGGCAATAATTTTTTGAATCAAATCGTCGTTAATTTCGATTCCTTTTCTTTCGGAAAGTTCAATAAACGCTTCTGCGTCGACGACTATCTGAGCCGCAATAACCTCGTCCTGTTTCGGATCTTTTTCGCCGTAGACAATCGATTCGAGAATAAACGGGCTTCGATTGAGAACGTCCTCTATTTCTTCCGGATAAACATTCTTCCCGCTTTTTGAGATAATTACATTTTTCATTCTGCCGTTAATATGCAGAAATCCGTCTTCGTCAATAAATCCGATGTCGCCCGTTTTGAACCATCCGTCGGAAAATGCTTCGGAGGTGGCTTTTTCGTTTTTATAATAACCTATCATCACATTAGGTCCTTTTGCCCAAATTTCTCCGCAGCCGTTTTCATCGGGTGCGTTTATCTTCAATTCCACATGCGGCAGCGGAAGTCCTGCAGCGTCGTCTTTGAAATTATCGAGTCTGTTCAACGCAAGTATCGGCGAAGTTTCAGTCAGTCCGTAGCCCTGAACAAAATTGAAGCCGAATTCGCGCAACCCTTTTGCAACCATTGGATCTGGAGCGGCTCCCCCCGCGATAAAAATTCTAATTGCTCCCCCGAATTTTTCGTGAAGTTCCGAAAAAATCATCTTTTTGAATTTACTCAATCCTACGTACGAAAAGAGATTCGACAATTTCAAAAGCGGGGGCACAATTAACGATTTTACTTTGTCTTCTTTAATGCCCTTTATTATTCTCTTGAACATTTTATCGTATAAAAGCGGAACTCCCAATAAAATAGTTGCTTTTACTTTTTGCAGGTCGTCGACGACGGTTTTCAACGACCTTGCGTAGTGCGCCGAAGCTCCGGTATACATCGGACACAACATTCCGCACGTGCATTCGTATGTATGATGCATCGGCAATACGGATAAAAACCTGTCTTGTTCGGTAATTAAAATCATACTCACCATATCCATCAGATTCGAAGCCAGGTTTTTCTGTGAAAGCATAACTCCTTTTGCCCTGCCGAGAGAACCGGAAGTAAAAATAATTTCCGCCATTGCGTTCGGGTCGATCCGAGGAAGTTCGCTCTCATTAGCCGGCTCGGTTTTATTTATAAGTTCCGGCATCGATAAAAAGTCTTCGTCTTCTTTTGTTTCGTCCATACAGATGAAATATTTCAGTTTTTTCAGAACATTTTTTCCTTCGGCAATTACGCTCGAATAGTTGCCCGAAAAAATAACTGCTTCGGAATCGGATTCATGCAGGATATTAAATATTTCATTGTCGGTCAGATTTCTGTCGATTGGAACGACCACATAATTGAACGTCATACAGGTCAGATAACTGAGCGCCCATTGAACTCTGTTTTCTCCGATTACCGCCACGTGCGTTCTCTCTTTAATTCCGAGTTTCTTTAAAGCGGTGCCGAACTTTAAAATGTGCCTTTTTAAATCGGCGTATGTCAATCTCGAAATCGGGGTATTGTTGAGGTCTTCCAATGCAAGCTTATCGGAATAAACGTTTCCGGAACGGAGTATCATTTCCTGAATCGATTCGATTTTGGGCACGTCGTACAATTTCAGCTCTTTTTTCATTGCTACCCCCTGCTTGCAATTTCAGTAATTATCTTTTTTACCAGATCGTAAAATTTGGGAACGTCGTTTATTTTAAGTTTTTCGTCCGGCGAATGAGCTCCCGTAATGGTGGGTCCTACGGATATCATATCGAGTCCCGGATATTTTTCGCCTATAATGCCGCATTCGAGTCCGGCGTGAACCACTTTAATCTCAGGCTTTTCATTATGGCTTTTCTCGTAAACTTCGGAAGCAATTCTTAATAATTCCGAATCGAAATTGGGCTGCCATGCCGGATATCCGTCGACTACTTCGACGCTTGCTCCCGCAAGATCGAAAACAGATTTTACGGTTCTACCGATTCTCTTTTTAGCCGATTCTACCGAACTTCTTTGGCTTGTTCCGATTCGCAATTTATTATTTTCAATCACAACCGTAGCCAGATTGGTGGATGTTTCCACCAAACCGCCAATTTTTTCGCTCATTTCGACAACGCCGTGAGGCAGAGCTATAATGGCGTTGTTAACTCTGCTTGCAAATTCATTCGTAAATGCAGTAAGATTTTTTTCGTTCGATTTATCGAGTTTTATTACGAGATCCGAAGCGTTGGTTCCGATTTCATTTTTTACTTCGGCTAAATAACCGGAAATAGTTTTATTAACGTCATTTAGCCTTTCTTTTTTGATTAAAATATTTGCTTCGGCTTCTCTCGGAATTGCGTTCCTTTTCGATCCGCCGGCAATCGAGGAAATCTTGATTTCGAAATTTTGTAATTTATCGAGCAGAAAACCGAGAATTTTAATAGCGTTTCCCCTGCGTTCGGAAATTTCCATTCCGGAATGCCCGCCTTTCAATCCTCCCACATAAAGAGTATAAGTTTCGACATCCCCGTTAACCGGCTCCGTTTGAATGTCAAAAACGCCAACGGTATCCATTCCGCCCGCGCAACCGATATAAAAAATGCCGTCTTCTTCGGTATCAAGATTAATCATGTATTTCCCGCGGAGCATATTTTTATCGAGGTTGCTTGCTCCCGTCAAGCCGGTTTCTTCGTCAACGGTAAATAGAAGTTCAATCGGTCCGTGCTCAAAATTATCGTCCGCAATTGCAAGAGCCGCAGCCATACCGATACCGTTGTCAGCGCCCAGCGTAGTTCCCTTAGCTTTAATCCAGTCGCCGTCGATTTCAAGCTCGAGCGGATCCTTGAAAAAATCGTGTTCGGTACCTTTGTTCTTTTCGCAAACCATATCCACATGACTCTGCAATACAACTGCGGGCGCGTTTTCTTTGCCCTCTGTAGCAGGAATTTTTATAACAATATTTTTGACTTCGTCTTCGATGTATTCAAGATTTTTCGATCCGGCAAACTCTTTCAAATAATTAAGAATTTTTTCTTCGTGTTTCGAAGGTCTCGGAATCTGCGTAATTTGATAAAAATATTTCCATACATTTTTTGGTTCGAGGTTATATAGATTTGCAGCCATTTAATTTTCCTTAATTATGTCTGATTGAAATGATATCTCCGTCTTTCACAATGTAATCCTTGCCCTCCAGACGCCACGCGCCCGATTCTTTGCATTTATTGAACGAGCCGTATTTAATGAAATCGTCGTAATGCACAACTTCCGCCCGGATAAACCTGTTATAGAAATCGGTATGTATTACTCCCGCCGCCTGCTGAGCGGTATAATTTTTCTTAATTGTCCAGGCTCTGCATTCGTCTTCTCCGACTGTAAAGAACGATTGAAGACCGAGCATTTCGTAGGAAGTTCTGAGGATTTTTGCGAGCGCGGATTCTTTAATTCCGTAATCCGCCATAAAGACTTTTTGATCTTCCGGTTCCAATTTGGAAAGTTCGAGTTCTATCTGGGCAAAGAAAGGAATAACAGGATTGCTCTTTTCCTTTAAAGCGGATATAACTTTCTCCGTTTCTTCTTCTACGACAGGAATTGCATTCTCGTCGAAATTAAGCGCGATAGCAAGCGGCTTGAGAGTCAACAACTGATAACCCGAAAGAAGTTTTAATTCGTTTTCGTCAAGATCGAGAGTTCTTAAAGGCTTTTCGGCTTCGCAATGACTGTAGCATTTTTCGATAACGGGCAATTCTTTTTTCAGTTTTTCGTCTTTCGATTTCTGAACGTCTTTTTTCAATTTTTCCAGACGGTTTTCGAGAAATGCCAGGTCGGACAATAAAAACTCCGTTTCAAGAAATTCGATGTCTCTTACCGGGTCCACACTGCCCATCGGATGAGGCACGGATTCGTCCTTGAAAGCCCTTATAACGTAAAAAAGAGCGTCGTTATTTCTTACGTTATTCAAAAATGCGGTTGTAATTCGCACTTTATTGTCGTCCGACATTTTGAGTCCCGGAATGTCGAAAACTTCTATCGTGGCGTTGACTTTCTTTTTCGGTTGAAATATTTCCGTCAATTTATCGAGACGTTCGTCGGGAATTTTAACGACTTCGATTGAGGCTTCTTCTTTTTGAATTGACGGGTCGGATTCTTTTTTTGATAAGGTATTAAACAAGGTAGTTTTGCCGGAGAACTGTAAACCTACCAGACCAATCTGCATTATTTCATCTCATTTAATTGAAAAATAGACAGTAAATATATGATATTTTACGCAATTATTTGCGTATGAAGTTCAATTTCTTCGAGCACGGAAGTTACTCGCAGGCATTCGCTCAGTTCTCCTTCGAAAATCTTTGCTTTGCCTTTTACATGAGCTTCAAATGCATAGGCTTTCGCCTGTTCGAAGCTGCATTTGAGAGCTTTAATTAATTGACGGATAACTTCGTCGAAAGTATGGATGTCGTCGTTGTAAAGAATAACGCGATACGGTAAATCGACAGTGGTTTCTTCTTCAATTTCCGGTTGAATAATGTTTTGCGTCAATTCGTCTGCCATCTTATCCCCTTTCTTTCAACTTGCATTCAAACACGGAAATTAAATTAAGTATTCGCTCCAATTTAATCAAACCCGTAAAAGCGATTTTAATTCAATCGAACGTTCCGCTGCCGGACGGAAGCTTTACTGCTGAATATTTCGCCGTCGTTCGTAATTCTCAATCCCTCGCAATCGTCTTTTTTCAACGGTTTGCCGGCTTTGAGTTTTACTGTTGAATTTTCATTCCCGGAGACATAAATAAATTTTGTGCCGTTTGAACTTGTTAATTCGGGAATGCCGTGCACTGTTACCGGTTCGTCAAAATTAATTACAAGAAATTCTCCGTCGATTTTCTTTTCAATAATCGACGGACCTTCGGTCGATTCGGGGTCCCATCTGAAATCGAAAGTCCAGGCGGGAGTAATTTCTTCTTTATAATAACCCGCCCTGCTCAGATTATCGTTCATCCAATCGTAATTGCCGCCTTCTTTCCTGCATCCTTCGAAGTAATACCTTTTGCCCCAATGAAAAATTCTGTTGCGTGTAGTATCTTCGTAAGTAACGCGATAAATTGGCGCGTCGGACAGATTTTCCGAAAAGATACAATCGATAAAAATGAATTGAGCTTCGTAGTGGTGCCGTGCAAGTTGAAACCCTTCGACGCCGTCGATGAAGGAGTTTTTAATCACGAATTTTTGATTTTTGTCGTATGCGCCGGCGTGCCACAGAGCCGCCGTTTTTTTAACTTCGTAAAATTTAGAATCCCTAATAAAGCACCAGCCGCGCGGACAAACGAAATCGACGGCGCCCGTGAAACTGCACTTTGCGTGATAATACATCCCGTCTTTATAATTCCACAACGAAACCGTATCGGCGCCTTTGCTGATAAGATTGCAGTTGTAAATTATTGTTCTTGTGCCGAATCCGTATACAGCAAAGGCATGAGGTCCTATTTCGGGCTGGCTGTTTTCAATCGTCAAATTTTTTAACACAACGTCGTCCGCGTATATGTTAACGACTCCCGGTCCGATGTTATCCGGGTTTTTGTTCCATTCTTCCCTCGGGAGGTTATATACAATTTTAGTTTCGTCTTTGTCCTCGCCTATCAACGTAACATAATCTCTTTCGATTCTTATTCTTTCGTTGTACGTTCCTTTTTTAATAAAGATTGTAACCCGCCTGTAACTGAACATCGGCAGTTTTTTAATGGCTTCGGTTAAAGTTTTGCAATCGCCTGTGCCGTCTTGAGCTACTACTATATCGTATTTTTCGTGAGCGAAAACAACCGAAACCATCAGAATCAATAAAAGCGGTAAAAACTTTTTCATACTTAATTTCCCGATTGTTTAATGTATTCCAGAAGAATTCTAACGTTGCGTATAAAATTGGCGGTGGAAATATATTCTTCGCCGGTATTATTACGATACGGCGACGTATCGTACTTATCGCCGACGTAAGAAACCGCATAAACTTTAGTTGTATCTTTATCGGGCGGAGGGAATCCGATAAATTCGTTTGAGACGTAAACGCGTTCAGTGTACCAGCAAAAGTTTGTATCTTCGCTTGAAATAATCCGGTTAATCAATCCGGCTTTTTCCCTGTCGTTTAACTCCCTACTTTTTCTTCTCGATTTTTCGTGGTCGAGTTCCAGATAGTCCGAAACGAGGTTAAAGATTTCAATTGCTTTTTGATTTTTGATTTCGAAAGGGAATAAAAATTTTTCGTACCCGTATCGATTACAATCGGCGTGTTGATATAATTCTTGTATCCTTTTCAGATTAATAGTGGAAATGCACGGATAATGAATTACGGTCATATTACTGTCGTAATCGATATAATATTTACCGTTTGCCGAATTGCCACCCGTACGGTGAATAAAAAGAGCTTTATTTGTAACGGGTTCTACGAATTTAGGCGCTCGGCAATTTTCTTCGTCGTCGTTAAATTTAACCGACTCAATCCAATCCAGCGCATCGGGAATAATTTCCAAATATTTTTTATCGCAGGTCATTTCATAAAATTTAATCAGCATTTCAACGTGATGAGCGGTATACTGAGGATCGAGAGCCGCCGGTTCATAGGTTCGGGCGGGAGCGGGCTGCAAATTGAAATCGTATTGCTGAGCCCATCCGGCTTGAGGCTTTTGGTATTGGGATATAATGTAAAAATTCATCGCTCTTAGAATAGCGTCGTAAAGATGAGTATAGTCCAGCGAAACGTAGCATAAAATCAGAAATTTCAGATTATTCCAGATAACATAATCGTTATAAGTATAGTAAGCTGAATAGTGGGTCGAATCGGCTATCGGATAGCGTTGAGGCCAGGCTCCGTTCGGATACTGGCTTTCCAAAATAAAACTTATTGCCTTATCGAGACTTTTTTTTACAGAGGCGTCGCGGCTTATCAAATAATACCGTAAAAGATATTCCGCGGCTCCGGCTGTCGAATTATCGTCGAAGGTGGCGTTCCCGAAATAGTGATTGAATTCCTCGAGACGCCATGCGCATTTACCGATTGTGTCGTACCATTTAATTAACGATTCCTCGCCGTCGAAATCGGCAAGGTAATTCCAGCCTCCGCATTCGAGCTGAGCTTTCATCAACGCCGCTGCGGATTTACCGGCAAGACGTAAATAAAAACTGTCCTGCAATGTTTCATAAATATCGAGAAATAAATGTCCCATAGCTACAGTGCCGTTACCCTGTATCCAGATCATGGAAGGATAAGCTTCGAGTTCTCCCCATCTTCTTGAAAGGTCTTTTTTGTAATACCAGACATAGCCGCCTTCAACCGAGAGGTTCCCGTCCATAAATTCGCACGACTTACGAATAATTTTTTTAATGTCGGATATCTTTACGCGCGATTGAGAATATACAACGTCTTTAAGGGAAAACGTCGACAGAAGAAATGTCAAGGACAGTATTAGTATTTTCGATTTGTTATTCATATTATAAAAAAACGGGGCGATATAACGCCCCGTCCAAAATTACTGGTCTACATTTATTGCGTTTCCGGAAACGCCTTCGCATTTCGATTTTTTCAATAACAAGTCTGCGTTCTTTCCTTTAAGAAGGATGCTGCCCGTTTCGTTGCCTTCCAGTTTAATAATTTGTTCGAGAGAAAAATCGGTATCGAAATTTTCAATCGATACGTTTTTGCTCTGGAAAATTCTTATTACCGGTTCGCGGGCAATTATTTTAGTATTCTTAAGTTCCACTCCGTCGGCATCGAATATCGAGACGCCTCTGTCCGCCGTCATCACAACGTTATTCAATACGATATTCTTAATTTTCATTTCGGGCAAACCTTGAATAACGACAGCGTCTTTCGCTCCGATGCAATAAATATCATTCAGGAAAATATTTCTGAACTGAGGAGTCGTTTCATCGACTTTGAGGACTTTCCTGTTTTTCAACTTTTCCGACAACGGAATGTCTTCCGTAGGAGCTTGTCCGCCGTAATACATGTTGAAACTAAGAGCGTCGGTAGGAATATCTTTCATATAAATATGATCGATATAAATATTTTCGACAATGCCGCCTCTTCCTCTTGTGCTTTTGAATCTAAGACCGATATCCGTGCCGATAAAATTACAATTGGTAACTTTAATGTTTCTTACGCCGCCCGACATTTCGCTGCCGATAGTAAAACCTCCGTGACCGTGATAGACGATGCAATCGGCAATTATAACATTTTCAGTCGGTATGCCGCGTTGTCTTCCGAATTCGTTCTTACCGGATTTCATGCAAATGGCGTCGTCCCCGACGTCGAACTTACAATCGTATATGATAACATTCTTTGAAGATTCCACGTCGATGCCGTCGCCGTTTTGAGAGTACCACGGATTTCTGACTGTGACGTTTTTGAGTATAATATTTTCACTCATCAAAGGATGAATATTCCACGCGGGTGAATTTTGAAAAGTTACGCCCTCAAGCAAAATATTCTTGCATTTAACAAAGTTTACCATAACAGGGCGCAGATAATCGCGCGCCTTCCGATAATCTTCCTTCGTAAGTTTACCGTTGGCTTCCAATAAACTGTCCAGAATTCGCTGTCCGTTCATAGCCTGTTCCGAGGGCCACCATTGATTCTTTTTGTCCACAACTCCGCCCGATGCAACCAATTCTTTCCACTGGCTTTCAGTCAATTTAGATTTTTTTACATATCTCCATGCGTCGCCTCCCCCGTCAATAACGCCGTATCCGGTAATAGCAATATTTTCAAGATTCCACCCGCTAATGGGCGACTGGCATCTGTATTGCTCGGTTCCTTCATAAGTTGTCAGCACCAGAGGATAATCGTCGAAATTTTTTGTGAATTGAATAAAGGCTCCTTTTTGGAGATACAAATTAACGTTGCTTTTCATTTCGATAGGACCAGTCAGCCATATGCCGGCGGGAACTATAACTTTACCTCCGCCCTTTTCAGAGCAAGCGGCAATAGCATTGTTAATCGCCTCTGTATTTTTAGTCAATCCGTCTCCTACTGCGCCGAAATCGACGATATTGAATTCCGCTTCAGGGATTTCGGGAGGAGACACCAAAGGCATTTCAAAAGGCAAATCTTTATAATATTTTTTTATTTCGTCATCGATGCCGCTCTGCGCAAACAACGGAGTTCCAATGGTTAAAATTGCCAATAGATAAATACATTTCTTTATCATGACTCTCTCTTAATTTTCTGAAACATAGTTAAGTTGAAGAATCCATTTTACCCAGTTTTCAGCGGCTTTATAATTTTGAAAATCAACAGGCAACCTGCGATTGTCGATATACTCGTTATAAATCCAAGGATCTCCGACTGCAAAGACATAACCTTTGCCAACCTTCTTAAAGATCATAACCGCCTGTCCGTCTTTATCGAGCAAAGTTTCTACGGGCTCAGAATTTTTAATCGTAGAAATTTCTTTCATATAGATTTTATCGACGCCTGCAAAAATAGGATTAAACGGCAGATTGACGAACGCGCCCATGTCATATTTTTTGCCGTCCACTCTGTTCAAGCTGACTTCGTTAAAAGAGAAACCGAATTTATTAGCCAATTTGTTTAAGTGTTCAAAATCGCAGTTTCCTTTATCGTTAGCCAGAATCAAAAGGATGCCGCCGTTCTGAACCCAATTATAAATATTTTCCGCATCTTTCGATTCGATATAATTCGGTTTTTCGGTTTCCTTTTCGGTATCGGGATCGACGACAATATAGACATCGGCGTCAGCAAGATTTGACCCGGAAGGAGCTTCATTAAGCTCATCAATTGAAGAGCCGTATTTTTTTAATAAATTACCGAATTCATAATAACCGGAATCGGTAGTGTCTTCCCAGATATAATGGAAAGGCTCCAACTCACCGGTGACTTTATTCTTCCTGTATTCGTTATTGAAGAAGTTATCGAGAGTAACACGAGCGTTATTCTTTTTCAATGCTGCGGCTTTTTCGAGTTCCATAGCAGCCATAATCAATGGACCGTATCCTTTGAAATCATTAATTCTCGTCGGTTCGCTTATATAATATTCGTAGCTGCCGTCACGATACGGATTGCCTCCCAGTCCTGCGCCGCGGCATGTGCCGTAAAGGTTATAATAGCCGTCGTCTTCGAGCCTCACAAATTCTTTTAAAATTCCTTCGAACGATTTTTGAGCTTCATCTAAATATTTTTCGGGCAAATAACCGTTATTGACTCCTTTGGCAATTGCATAAACAAACATGCATGATGCCGAAGCCTCAAGATAATTTCCTTCTCTACCGTGCATATTTAAAACCTGATACCAAACATTTGTGGAATCGTCCCTCACTTTCAGAAGCGCTTCGGTTTGTTGGTTCAAAATATCGATAATTGTTGGCCTGTCAGGATGCGTTTGAGGCAGGAAGTCGAGCACGTCTACAAGCGCCATCATATACCAACCGACAGCTCTTCCCCAGAAATGGGGCGATTTACCGGTCTCGGAATCAGCCCATTTTTGCCGGCGGCTTTCGTCCCACGCATGATAGAGAAGCCCGGTTTCTTTGTCGAGTGTTTTTTCGTATACAAGTTTTATTTGATGCGTTATATCATTGAAATTCTCGGGCAGATTAAAGACCTTGGAATATTCCGCATAAAACGGCTGACCCATATAGAGCCCGTCGAGCCACATTTGATAAGGATAAATCTTCTTATGCCAGAATCCGCCGCTTCCCGTTCGCGGCATATTTATAAGTTGTTTGTAAAGCGTGTCAAGCGCTATTTTATATTTTTTCTCTCCTGTTGCCTGATAAACAAAAAGCACCGCGCCTGCAGGCTTTATTTTATCGATATTAAAATCCGAGTATTTATAAGTTCTTATACTACCGTCTTCGTTAATATATTGATCGAGATTATCTTTAATAAACTGATAATATTTTTTATCGCCCGTGTAATAGTACATTTTACGGAGCGATTCGAGCATTAAGCCCTGCTCGTAATTCCAATTGTCTTTCGTCATATACTGGTCGTATGTCACCGCGCCGGGATGCCTTGCCAGAAACGATTCGGCAAATTTAACCGACCATAAATCATGAGTGAATTTTTTTCCGCTCTGGCAGTTTGCCAATCCTGCCGCCAATAAAATACCGATGAAAATGTTAATTGTCTTTTTAAACATGCCTTCTCCTTTTTATAACGCAAAATTGACGGACAATCTGTTGACGTTATCGAATATCTTTATGTACGAGTAAGAATAATTAACTTCAATTTTATTGCCTGCAAATTCGGTTTGAAGTCCTACGCCTGCCGACCACGATGCAATATCGCGATTCGACTGATAGCCGGCTCTCAAAGAAATCAGATTCATAAAAGTATAATCGATGCCGACATTTACTCTTTCCGAGTAATTGTTATAATGCATAAAATCCGCCGCCAACGTCAACTGCTGATTATCCGCGGATTCGTCGATGAATTTCCAGAGATTAATAGCCGTACCCATTGCAAAGACGATAGGCATTTGTTCGTCAATTTCTTCCCTTTTAATTTGCGAAGAGAAATTCCTGATAGCCATTCCGAACCGGAAATCCTTGAATCCGGTATTATAAAGCACGCCGGCGTCGAAGACCAACTTGGTTGCTTTATTTTGACGACTTGTACCGTCAAAAAACAGATTCTCGCCCAGATTCTGACCGGCAATGCGAATATTTCCTCCGATAGAAAACTGCGGGCTAATTTTCTTTGCGTACGTAATACCGAATGAATAAGCGCCCACATTCGAAAGCGGACCCGTTTCAATATATCCGTCGGGATATTGACTTTGCTGCGACGGATCGATAAGAGTGGTGCCGATTATTTCGCCGTAGTCAACCGTCATAACATGAACGCCAAGAACGCCGTAACTATCCATATTATAAACTGCCGCGCCCGCGAGGTAATTTATATCGGCGATCCATTGAGTAAAATTAAAGCTTACGTCGAGAGTATTGTTTGTATTTGCAATGCCGGCAGGATTATAAAAGATTGCATCTGCGGAATTCCCGACGGCGTAAAAAGCTTCGCCCATTGCGCTGGCTTTTGGCGATACGCTGACCAGCATAAAATTCATTGTGCTCTGAGCAAGTTTGTTCAAACCGACCTGAGCAAATGAATTAATGCCGAATACCAGAATAATTGCTATAGTCAATATAATTTTATTTGATTTCATTATTCATGCTCTCCTTATCTTACTACGACAAATTTATGATATGCCAGTTCTCCGTTCGGTTTTTCGATAACCGCAATATAAACGCCGCTGCTGATCACCTGTTGACTTGAAGTTAACATATCCCAAGTTACCGAACCTGAACGGGCGGGGTCGTCGTGTACTATTGTTTGAACCAGATCGCCGTTTTCTGTAAATATTTTGATCGTACATGTTCCCGGCAAATTAAAGAAGATAATACCTCTCTGGTCGGTAAATCCGTAAGTTTTTAAGAGCGGATCGTTAATGTTATACGGATTCGGCACAATTCTTACTTTCGACAGATCGTCAGAAGAAGGACGGGGCGGATTTACCCAGTAGATATTCGGCACAAGAACTCGCGAACTGTAGAGCATTTTACCGCGCGTAGTCGGATCCGCATTCGGGTCGTTCTCGTCAATTTTAGCTTTCGACTGTACGTAATAATAATATTGGGCGCCGTAAAGAACCGTTTGATCTTTGAAGACGTGTTCAAGTCCTCTGTCGTTTGCGTCGGAATCATAAATTGTTTCGTAAAATACCGTGTCCTGATTCGACACCCTGCGCATAATACGGTATCCGGCAAAATTAGGCATCGCTTCGGCGTCCGGACACGACCATTTGATTTCTACTCCGTCGCCGTAACCCGTTACTGTCAATTCGGATGGCGGAGGAGGAGCCTGAGGTATTTGATAATTATGTTCGAAATTCCATTTTGCCCTGTAAGCTGTTAACATAACCGAATCGATGCCGCTGCTAATCCAACGGTCTTTAATTTTATCCATTTCGGTTGCGTCAATCGGGAAGGCAAATTCTTTAGGCAGCCAGCCTTTTTCAGGATCGGGCATATTCGGAGGATTTTCGAGAGTCTTGTTCAACCATTTCCTACCTACTTCAATCGCTTTTTGATAAGACAGTCCGGCTATTCCGGAAGCGTAAACGATTCTGATTTTTTGACCCGGCTCGAATTTTTCGTAGGGACCGAAAACGCTTACCATCATAGGATTAGCGCCCTGCTTAGTGCCGCCGGGATAATCCGAATAATCATAAACGTTCAGTTCGTCTGAATTACCGCCGTGATGAGTTTCAGGCCAAACATTTCCGGTCATCGGAAAATAGTCCGAAAATCCGCCTGCCAAAGCCCAGAAGTTTTTGCTGCCGTAGAGATCGTTTTCTACGTTGTACGGTATTCTTGTTGCAGTTGCGGCGTATGTAATTCTCGGTTGCAGAAAATCGTCCACGTCATCCGCGGGATTTGTAAACGGTTGTTTGGATGCATGTATAATTGAGTAGAAATAGATATCGCTGAAAAGCAGCCTGCCGTCCTGAGTAACTATAGGAGCTCCCATATCGTCGCCCGGTTTGTCGGGATCGTCCGCGCTGTATTGATAAAATACCCTTGCCGTATCTCCGATTCTTCCGCCGTAATAATGGTTCCATACACGCGTCAATACAGGTCTTTCATTGTAAGGCACTGCGGGCGTCATCCCTTTCGAGTAATAACTGTTTGCTCCGTTTCCTTCCATTTTAATATAAAGCGAATCGAAGGTAAAATCGGATTTATTTTCAAAAGTCACTTCGAATATTATATAATTGTCATTGTAATTCTGACTCCATGCCAGAATTTTTCTGTGCATTTCGATACCGTAAACATATTCGCTCGATACTTCAATAATCTGGTCGTAAGTGCCTCCCGTAAATTTCGACGGATCATAAACGCCGAAGTTTTCCAGGTCGACTGATTGAAAATTTACTTCCTGCGCGGGATACCGGTAACGGATATAATTTGTCATCGGTTTGGTTATTTTACCTATCGGGAATTCATCTGTAGTGGGACCGTAAATCGGCAAAGTGTCGATTAATCCGGTATACGGATTAGGCCATTCGGAAGTTGTGCCGATCTGAAATCCCGAACCAGTGTTGAGTTCTCTGTATTGACCTCTGAAGCCGATGACGTTGTAATCGTTCGGGAAGAAACCTGCTCTGTAATCGAAGTTGCCTTTATCCGCATTTGCAGTAACTCCGATCCAAACCCTTCCCATTTTCATCAGAGCTACTTCTCTTTCCGGCGGCAGTTGCGCGTATGCAGTTTGCAATGCCAGCAGAAGAAAAGCAAAAACCGTTAATAATTTTTTTCCGTTCATTTATAAAATCTCCGTTTTATTCTGATTAAAAATCAATCCTTACGCCGACCCATATGTCTCTGGGTTGTCCGAAGAGCCAGAAAGAATAATTCGGGTCGTTTATGTACGGTTTTTCGTCCGAACGCAAATCGCCAACTTTATCGTCGCCCGGAATGTAGTAACCGGGTTGATTTTCTCTCAACTGGTCGAATTCGGGCGAATCGTACATCGGCAGATGAAGCGACGCAAGATATTTGTTCAGGTCGTTGTCGTCCTGGAATGCATATTCGTAACGCATTAAACTGACTTTGAAATTAAACAGATTGCTGATGTCGACGTAGAAATTTAATTTAAGATGACCTACGTCGACGGCTTTATTGAGTTTCAAGTCAATCATATAATAATCGGGCCATTGCATATTATTGCTAATATGAAGTTTGCCGAGCGGATTATACGTGAAGTACGAACCGGCGTACCATTCGCCGAAGATTGTCATACTCCAACCGCCGAATATCTTTGCGCCGAGAATTTCCGGTCCCCAATCCATCGGAGAACGGAAAGTTACATTGGCGTTAACTTTAGGACGGGGCAGCGCACGCGATTCATTCCCCTGATATAGACCTTCCTGGTCGTTATTGATTGTTACGTCGGAGATTATTTGTTTACCGGTCAATCCCGATTTACTCAACATATAGTTAAAATTGACCCAGAAATTAAACCACGATTGATCATTTTTGGAGAGCGTGACTTCAAATCCCTGAACGTCTTCGTACTCATTATTTGCAAGTCCGTCGTAATTCAGCGTGCCGCTCGAAGTTTGATACTGAACTTCTCCGGCTTGACCCGTTATGTCTTTATAGTATCCGGAAAGCTGCAACAAGTAACCTTCCATGAAATTGTAAGCCAGACCCAACTCATAAGAAATAGTTCTGGGCGGCTCCAGATTCGGATTAGACATATCGTACAATCCGTTTTTATCATATCTGTAACGGTATAGATACATTGTGTAATAAGGCGGATTTGAACGAAAATGACCGTAGTTAAAATAGAATTTGGAGTTAGTCGTAACGGGGAAAGAGACGCCGATACGCGGGCTGACTGTAAAGAAATTCTTAATAGGCTGCAAAAATCCCGGATGATCTTTGTCGTATTGTTCCCAGATTTCCCAGATGTAAGATCTGCCTTGTTCGAGAATGCTGTAGAGAGACGTATCAACTTTCTGGGGTCTGAAAACTTCTTCCGCAAACGGATCGCCCGACGGCCATTTGCCTCCGCCTCCGTAGTAATAATCGAATCGGACGCCTAAATTGGCAACCAAGCCTTCATACGATATTTGATCCTGGATGTAAGCGGCGGTCTGGCTGGGCCAACGGTGATAATTAAATTCGTATGTATTATACGCGTTCTGGTTCCACTTTTCCCAGAAGTTATGTTTAATATCGATGTAATTATATTCCAAGCCCGCTTTCAAAAAGTTGTGCTCGTTAATCTGCGAAGCTATATCGAATTTCAACTGCAATTGGCGAACCTTGGTTCGATCGTATAAATCGCCTTCCTTACGCGCAAATCTTCGAGGGATGCCCGGAGGTCCGTCATAACTCGGAAATGTAAAATCGCCTACTTTATGTTGAGATGCAAACTGCCATTTGCCGTACGGAGATTCGTCAACATAAATAGGTCCGAAATTAGTAACTATCGATGTATCCCTGTTGTCTCCGGTCGGCGAATAATTTTTAATGTACAGATATCCCGCTGTAAATTCCCAATATGTGCTGTTGCTAACCACTTTATTGATCGTAACTCCGTTCATTAAAATGGTTTGATTTAATATCGGATAAAATGATTGGTCATACCAGTATTCAGGATTGTTGGCAACATATTTAATGTTGTCAATCGGCATAAAGCCGCCGGCATTACCTGCATTTGGAGCGTCGCCCCACGGCGGTCTTACGGGACTGAGACCGATTTGACGTTTCCACAATCCGTTGTAAGAAACGCTAAGACCTTCCGAAGGAGTTGATTTTATTGTAGCTAAAGTCGTATACGATTTCTGGCTTCTCAAAGTCAACGGCATTACATAATAACGCTCGCTTGAATTGTTCGATATATAAAACGTAGCGTCGCCCAAATATTTCCCGATCAACGGCAGCGGTCCTCCGAATCCGCCGTCAAAGTTCCAGTCTCTTCCTTCTTCTTTCATCCTGTGCGATGCAAAAAGACTTTTCTGTTCGTCGGGAATTTCGTAATAACCGATTTGTTGTTTCAGTTCGTCGGGTAAATTGCGCAAACCATCGTAATCAGGCTCAGCCATGTGCATCCATGTTGCAAACAAATAGAGCTGAAAAGGCGTAACTTGCTTTTCAGGATCTTTTCCTCTATTGTAATTTTCGGCTTGAGTAATCCAGCCAGTAAACTTGGGATTTTGTTCGCGCATATAAGGGTCGTCCGCCCATGCCGCATCTGTGCCGATAAAAGCAACTTCCGGATCGAGGTAAGCTCTCAGGGCGTCATTATGCGGGTCGTAAAATGAAGCGCCGAACCTTTTCAAATGCGGCTGATTTGCCGAAAACGAGAATGTTCCGTGATATCCGTCTTTGGAACCGCTTTTTGTAGTAATATTAATTAATCCGGAACGGAAATTACCGTATTCTGCATTATAACCGCCCGAAAGCAACGAAACCTGTTCGACGGCGCTCATCGGAATAGAAGTTTCCGCATTTCCAACGGCAGAGTTGACGTACGACAAACCGTTCACCATAGCTCCTGTCTGATCCGCGCTGCCGCCTCTGATCGTAAGAAATCCGTTTTCGGTAGATACGCCGGGCAACTTAGCGAGAAATGCGTTTATTTCCCGAACGCCTGAAGCGTCCTGCAACTGCCCGGAAGAAACGACCAATTGCGTGTTCGAAACTTCTTTATGAAGTTCGTCTCTCTTTGCCGTAATAATTATCTCCTGCCCTTCAATAACCGAAGGTTTTAGGGCAATTTCGAGATTCGTTACGCGATCGGCGGACACTACAACATTTTCGACAATTTGGGTGCCGTAGCCGATCATCGATATCTGGATATCGTATGTACCTACAGGCACGTTCACAATAAAGAACTTGCCGTCGATATCCGTTGCCGCTCCGAGATAAGTATCCCTGATAACTACGTTAGCTCCGAAGAGCGGCTCTCCGGTTTGCTCGTCGATCACTCTACCGATTATACGGCTCTTTGTTTGAGCTTCTGTTATTGTCGATAGAGCGACAAGAGCCAAGAAGATTACAATAAATAATTTGAGTTTGTCCGTCATAAATAACTCCCGCCTTTTATTGTAAAAAATTACGGTTCGAATCTGAACCAATCAAAATCAGTGTATCCGTTATTATTATTTTTATTCCAATTTAAAGAGAAAATCCCAACTTTTGCGCCTACCCATTTCCCCTCGCGGGCTTTGAATTTGTTTCCAACACTTTTGAAACTAATTCCGTCCGAACTGTAACTGAAATCGCAAAACCCGCCATCGCTTACGCTCACTCTTAAATATACGAGATTTGTCGAAAGGTTTTTCTCTTCAACAATTATTTCTTGGTTTCCCATATCCGCGTTTTTGTTAATTGCCTGATAGATAGTGTAGCCGTCGTTTTTCTTTCTGATGCCGATATAAGAATAGTCCAAACCGAAGACAATCAAGCCGGCAAATTCGCTCCCGGATTGCGGATTAAATTCGAGTTTTGCAATTGCATTAAATTCCGGAGCGGGGAATTTTTGCATAAACAATTGGGGCACGTTCCAAAGATTACGAATCGAATCGTTTACAACTTGCGAATAAATCCTGAGCCATCCTTTCCTTACTTTTCTACTTGTCCACGACGAATCGAAATTAGCCTGCCACTGCCACTGTAAACCGGGATAATCGGCGTCAAATTCGTCGTTTGTTTGAGGCGTTTTAATTTCGGAATTAACGGCGACTTTCGGTTTTTTATAATTCAAGACAGGTTCGCCGATTCCGTTGCCGTCGTAGTCAATACCCATTACAGGCCAATCGTCCTCCCAACGCATCGGCTGCAAATGAACAATTCTGCCGTAAGCGTCTTTATCCTGAAAATGAACAAACCACGATTCGCCTTCGGGCGTTTTTACCCATCCGCCCTGATGCGGTCCGTTTATGTATGTGGAGCCCTGTTCGAGTACGATTTTATCTTCATACGGTCCGTAAATATTTTTAGATCGCAGCGCAACCTGCCATCCGTTCCGAACTCCGCCGGCGGGTGCAAAGATGTAATAATATCCGTTGCGTTTATAAAATTTCGGTCCTTCCAAAGTAGGATGTTTTAACGAATCGCAATAAATCAAAACGCCTTCGTCGAGCAACGATTCGCCGTCGGGACTCATTTTATGCAAAGTTAATCTGTGTTTAATACCGGAACGGCTGCGCGCCCAGGCGTGAACAAGATATGCATTACCGTCGTCGTCCCACAAAGGCGAAGGATCAATCCATCCTTTGGCTTTTTTGATCAATATAAGAGGCTGCCAGGGACCTTCCGGATTTTTCGACTTAGTCATAAAAATACCGTAGTCCGGATCGCCGTAATAGATATAAAATTCGCCGTTATGGTATCTGATACACGGCGCCCAGATACCGTTGCCGTGTTGCGGTTTATCGAATTCTTTTATCGGATATCGGATTACGGCATGACCGATAATTTCCCAGTTAACCAGGTCTTTGGAATGCAGAATCGGTAAACCGGGGAAATGAGAAAAACTCGACGAGGTCATATAATAATCTTCTCCGACGCGAATAACGTCAGGGTCGGAATAGTCCGCGTGTATAACCGGATTTTTATATGTTCCGTCGCCGTTGTCTGGCGTCCATACCGATTGATTGTTCTGCGAAAGCAGAGTTGCAAAAGAAATTAATGCGATGCAAATTATTCTTTTTATCATAAACTTACTTTGAAATAATCATTTTCTTTGTTATCGATTTACCGTCATAATCGAGCCGGTAGAAATAAACCCCGCTGGAGATTCCGGATGCGTCGAAATTAAATGAATGATAACCTGCGTTAAGGAGCCCGGTATAAAGATTTGCAATTTCCCGTCCTAGCAAATCATAAACGGCTAATTTTACATAACCTCGTTTCGATAAACTGAAATCGATTTTGGTTGCCGGATTAAACGGATTGGGATAATTTTGATTCAACGTAAAATCCGTTATAATTTCGTTGCCGTTCTCCGGAATACCGGTGATAGTAGCAAGTTCGTTCAGATAAATTTCCAGAAAAGTATAACCGTCCTCGCGCACGTAATTCCGGTCTTCCGGATTATTCGGGTCCAACCCGTTTGCGGTTTCCCAGTCGTCGGGCATTCCGTCGTGGTCCGAATCGACAGGAACATTATACGTATTCAATTCGGGCCACCCGCCTACGTCTTCCTGAGAATCGATTATGCCTTTGCCTCCGCCTCCCCAACTATTACCGTATGCAGCAGTACCCGTGCGCGCTTCCTCGACAATACGCGAGTCAACCGGATCGCGTTTCGGTAAAGTAGCTCCGGCGTTTTGCAATACCAATTCAAACGCTTCTTCAGGCGATTGAACGGTAACATCCGCAATCGGAAAAGGAGCATCGACCCTCACCTGCGCTTTAACTTCGGACGTAATTCCCTGAACGCCTTTGCCCCAGTTGTCCGCAGTTGCGTCGGGATATCCGAATACAAAATTGTCGGCGACATAAAATTTGCCGAAACCTGTATTTGTACCGCCGTCAGTAGTAGGATTTACAATTCTGTAAGCGACTCCGGATTTTGTTGCGGGACCGGCTTTATAATAATTCAATCTCACATTTTGATTGCCTTCCTCGCCTCCGTATGCGCTGTTTTCGCCCCAGTTATAAATTACATTATTAACGAAATCGACAATTTCTTTTTCGGGTTGACGGTGATAGCGGCTTCCGTTAAAACGGGGATTTCTGCTCCTGTGATGCGCCAATAAATTATGATGGAAAGTAGCGCCCATTCCGCCCCAGATACCACCGTAACCATGCGCTCCTTTGGAATGTTTCGATTCGTTCAAAGACTCGCTAATAATGCACCACTGCATGGTAAAATTCTCGTTGTCATAAAAACTCGCGGCTTCGTCTATGCTCCACGACATCGAGCAATGGTCTATAATAATATCTCTGTTTTCCCTCCCGTTAAAAGCGTCGTCTTCTACTCCGTAAATATCGCCCAAACGGAAACGCATATATCGCACGATTACATTGTCGGCGTCGATCGTAACCGGGTAATCGGCAATACAAATACCGTCACCCGGAGCGGTTTGTCCCGCAATTGTAAGATTTCCGTTTTTAATTGAAAGCTTCGACTTGAGTCGTATTGTGCCGGAGACTCTGAATACAATCGTGCGGGGACCCGACTGATTAACAGCGTATCTCAAACTGCCGGGCGAATTGTTGTCTTCAAGCGTTGTAACTTCGTAGACGTCCCCCCCACGTCCTCCCGAAGTAAATCTTCCGTATCCTTCCGCTCCGGGAAATGCAACAATATCAGAAGGCACGCCTTTAGTGTCGAATTTCATTTCGATACCGTAATAAATAGCGTCGGCTGTTTTAGCGTATGCTTTGTAAAAATACTGAGTATTGGGTTGAAGACTGTCGACCATTACAGTAAAATTACCCGCGCCGCTGCCCGCTACAATTTTTATGTCGTCGATAGTGGGATTGCCGGTTGTGTTAAGGCAAAATCCTCTTTCCAATATATCGTCGTTATTTTCGTAAATTATATTGCCGCTTAAAACCGCGGTAAACGACGTTATGCCGCTAGCTTGATTGGTCACTACTGTCAATGGCAATAGATTTCCGGATTCCGATGCTATTCCCGATATCGAAAATTCTTGCAGAAAAATATATTTATAAGGATTAGTCGATCCGTCCGGCAGCCACGGATAAATTCTGACATATATTTTTTGCTGGTCGGTTATTGTCTCGGTTATGTCAAACGAGTACTTATCCTGGGTGTCCCTGCCAACGTCGATAAAATCACTACCGTTTAACTTAACCGGATCGGAGAAATCCGACGCCGTAGAATAATATACATTGGCTTTCATTTTGCCGGTACCGCCGGCATTCATGTAGAAAGAAATGTTTGTAACGGTTATTTTGTATCCTTGCACAGGATAAGCGGCAAATTCGATATATCTTTCGGGATTATCGGACGATTCATCCGGCCAGTTATCTCCCGTCCACCATCTTTGATATTTCCCGAGCGGTCCAGTCGAATTATCCGAAAGAACGCCTGTATAATCTTTTACTTCCATATTATGCCCAATGGCGGGCAGTCCTAAAATATTTCCTTCCGTAAACGTTACTTCCTGATTTTCAATTAAATCCCATTTTACAACGGCATTATTTTGTCCGGATGCCGTACCGGTCAGAAATGCAAAAAAGAACAAGTATGAGAGTATTTTTTTCACGTCGGCTCCTGTTATTTGAGTAGCAACATTTTTTTGGTTATTCTGTTATTTTCAAATGTAAGTTGATAATAATAAATTCCGTTGGATAAATTTTTATTCGGCAATTTATTCAAACTGAATCGATATGTATATACACCGGACTTTTTGTATTCGTCAACAAGAGTTTCGATTTCCCTTCCCAGATTGTCGTACAATCTCAATTTAACGCGTCCGTCTTCCGGCAGTGTATATTTTATTAATGTTTCCGGGTTAAACGGATTGGGATAATTTTGGCTCAATTCCAAACTATTTGGCAGTTCGTCTTTCTCCGCCACGGACGTTATGTACTGTCCGAATATTCCCTCGGCTTCAGTCTCGTCTACCGGATAGTTGAATATTTTTATTTCATCCAATATACCTGAAAACGGAGCGTTTTTATCGGAACTGTTTCCGACGAATAAATTTTCCCTTTCGGAGATATCTCCCGTTATGTCGTCAGTTTCGCTTACCAGCGAACCGTTTAAGAACAATCTTACTTTTCCGTTTTGAGCGTCCCTCACTCCAATTACGTTATTCCATCCTTCAGAAAGATAATTTGAAAGATTAGTTAACCTGGCTGTAGTTTTAATTGTATCGTCGTCGATTGCAAAACGAAGTTCGTTATTCTTTATTTCAATGCCGTACCATTTTCCCGATTTTTTATTTGCAAGGTCTTTTTCAAACGAGCCTTTATTAATCAAATACATCGAAGTTTCTTTCATATCCTTCAATTTGAACCAAAGGGAGACCGAAAAACTTTCCGTTGAAAAATCAATTGCGCCGTGATGAGGCATTTCCACATAATCGTCTATACCGTCAAAAAAAAGCCCGGTATTGTTTATTCCTTCCGTCCAGGAATTTTCATTCATCAAATAAGCAGTCCCGTTAATATGAAATTGCATAAAGTCGTTAACGGCAAAGTTCCTGCCCTCGTCGAATTTCCAGTAAGCGATAACTTGCGGCGACAAATTTTTTTTTGTTATGAAATACCAGGTATCGCCTACGGTTTTTCCGTTGGAATTGATTTCGTCTATACGCCAGTAATATTTTGTGTTATATTCGAGATTTCCCGGCTTATAAAAATTTTCCGTAACCGATTTAACAAACGGCGGCGGATTTTCAGCGCCGAAATAGACTTCGTGATATTCTGCGTTTAATCCCGTCTCCCATTCCAGAGCAGTCGTTAATGAAACAAAACTTTCTTTATTGAACGGCGCAGGATTTTCAGCCTTTAACGGAGGCGACGTTGCGCTTAATGTAACTATGGTTAAAGTATCCGAATAATCGGAAGTCAATGAATCGTTGAACGCGCTTACTCTGTAATAATATTCTGTTAATTCTTCCGCTGTCGAATCGATGTAGTAATTTACGTTTTTTTCCGTCTCGGTTAATGGTTCGAACAGGATTTCGGAATTATCCGATTTAACTCCGCGTTCAATTCTGTAACCGTTTTCGTTATCGGCATTGTCTTTCCATGTCAATTGTACATCGGAAAAATCGATTAATTCGCCCCGCAATTCGGAAGGCGTTGGAATAAAATCCGGAAATGTTGTTATCGAATTAAGATAATTTTCGAGATTCGTGTAACCGTTTTCGGCAAACGAGCTTCCGTCTGAAGCGTCTTGAGGATTAAGACCGTTTTCTGTTTCCCAAAAGTCCGGCATACCGTCATGGTCGGAATCGACTGGTACCGGTCCCTGTTTTAATTCCGGCCATCCTCCTACTTCATCTTGCGAATCGATAATTCCCGTTATCGGATGATCGTCGGAAAATCCTTGTTTTGTTCTGTAGGTTTTACCTTCGTAAGTTGCATAACCGTTACGGACTTCGTCGATAATTCTTTTGTCGACAGCGTCTCTTCTCGGCAGAACGGCTCCGGCGCCGTCCAACACAAGCAAATAAGCTTCCCCGGCAGACTGCTGAGTTATCGGCATATAATCAAACGGGCTGTTCGACTTTATCGAGTCTTTATATTGAGGATAGACATCCTGAACTCCGTATTGCCAGTTATCCTGTGTTGTCTCCGGACTTCCTTCGACAAAATTTTCGGCAATGTACCATTTTCCGTAGTCGAGCAAACCGTTTCGTGTGCTCGGCGCCACTATTCGATTTTTAACGCCTTCTTTTGTCGCAGGTCCCGGTTTAAAATAGTTGGCAACAAGATTAATTCTGCTAGCGGGGCTTTCCGAGTCTTTTTGCTCGTGCAGTTCGCCGCCGTAAATGCTGTTGAAGCCCCAGTTATAAATCACATTATTCCTGAAATCGGTATTGCCGCTTCCCGAGGCAAAGCGAGGATTGCGGCTCGAATGATGAGCGAAAAGATTGTGATGATACGTCGAATTTTTTCCTCCCCAAATGGCGCCGTAACCGTGCAGTTCTTTTTCATGCGTAGAAGAATATAAACTTTCGCTGATTATACACCATTGAATCGTCAAGTTTTCGCACCAGTAGAGCGACATGGTTTCGTCGATACTCCAGCTAAGGGAACAGTGATCGATAATAATGTTCTTATGATACCGGCTGCTCATAGCGTCGCCGTCCGCTCCCAAACCGGTTTTATCGCCCAGTCGAAATCTCAAATACCTTATTATAACATTGTCGGCGTCTATTTTTAACGGATAATCGGCGACACAAATACCGTCGCCGGGCGCAGTCTGTCCTGCAATTGTAATGTAAGGATTTTTTATTGAAAGGTCGGACTTAAGATGAATGGTGCCAGACACTCTGAATACAACCGTTCTGGGTCCAGAAGCTTCAACCGCGTACCTCAAACTTCCGGGTCCGCTGTCGTTGAGGTTAGTAACTTCAAATACGCGTCCGCCTCTTCCGCCAATAGTGTATTTACCCCAGCCTTCAGCTCCCGGGAACGCCGGTTGCTGCGCCGAGACGATTGTTAATTGAATAAAAAGCAGCAGAATTAAGTATTTAATAGAATGCTTCATCGATTATCCGGAGAAATCATAAAAAAGGCATCCCGGGAAAGTATTAGTTCAATATGCAGGATGCCTTTTTAATCACATATAAAATTCCGTTATTTAATCAGCATCATTTTACGTACAAGAGAAGTTTCTTTAGATGTAAGTTTATAGAGATATATACCGGTCGATAAATTTCCGGCATTGAACGTAACGTTATGATTACCCGCGTTCAATTGACCGTCGATCAGCACGGCTACTTCTCTACCCAAAACGTCGTATACGGCAAGTTTTGTGTAGCCTGCTTCCGGAATTGTAAACGAGATATTTGTAGTCGGATTGAACGGATTGGGATAATTTTGTTCCAGACTGAAGCTCGTCGGGAGTATTTCGTTTTCTTCTACGGAAACAGCATTACCTGCCCATCTTAAGTCGCCGATAGGACCGCCGTCGGTTCCGAATGTAAGCAACGGCGAGCCTGCAGGAAGCGTAAAGTCGCCGTTTTCAGGATCGAGATAGTCGGGGTTCATATAAATAGTATCGTTTTCCGAAGGAATTGTAACCCATCTCAAATCGCGGTTAGGTCCCAATTCCCAGAAGCACAATTTTTGCCATGTTGCAATCGGCGGCATATCGGAAGAAGCTCTTTTGAAATAGAGTACTTTTTCAGTTTTATCCTGAGCATTAGAAAAGATTGAATTAGAAACTACCCAATCGTTGTCGGAATGCTCTACCAGAATCATATTTTTACCTCCTCCGACGTCATTGAATGTACAATGGTCAATCAGACCTGTCGGTGGAAATGTATTTGGATAACTGGAGCCGCCTTCGAAACGTAAGCCGTAAGCGTTTACGTGATAAAATGTGCAGTTCTTAGCTTCAAAATATTTGCAATTTGCGTATTTGAACTGAACTACTGAACCTGTGGTACCGCTTCCCGGTTCGTCGCCGAGGTTATAGACAATCGTATTATGAATCATAATAGTATCCTGGACAACATTGTATAGCGTTTCGTCGAAAGCGCCGTCGACCATGTTGCCGAGGAAATCGTGAATAACGCAGTCTTTAATATAGAGTTTACCAACCTGAATTTCGTTCAAAGGCACGGGATAAGAGATAAGTTTTGTTTGAACTGCGGTACCGGGAGCCATCGGGCTGTCGCCTCTTATTTCGAGTCCTTCGAGCGTCAAAGCGCTCCCTTCGTCCATAACGAAGTATTCACTTGGCGAATTTTCACCCGGAGTAAAATTGCTGTACAAAATCGGTTTTACTTCCGCAGTCGGTTCTTCGGCTTTTATGGTAATTTGCTTGTTCTTCAAAACGGCAAAGTTAGCCGTCGACGTTGTATATTCAGCGCCGTTAATCAAAACAAGGATATCGCCTGAACTGGCATTTTCGATTGCCGTTGTAAGCGAGCCGTCGCCCGGATCAACCATAATGACATTCTGTGCAAAGATCATACCGGAAAATGCAAAAATTAACAAAAAAAGTAGCTTTTTAGGCATGTTAACCTCCCAGACTTATTGTTTGTGAAATTAAGCTATATGCTTAACTTAATCGCTAACTTAAGTTGCGAAAATTTTGTTTTAATGTCAATAGATTTATGAGTCTACTTCCCTTTTTTTAGCCACTCAATCGAATTAGAGACTAATTTTCGAAAATTTTCGTTTTTATATACATGAATGTCATGACCCAATAAAAGCGTAACCACACCGGAGTTTTTATATTGCCTTGTCCACCCCAAATATTTTGCCGACTCGCAATTATCCGCGCCCAGTAAATTATTGTTCCCCTCAGCATATTCTATATTTATGTAAATCTCGTCGTGGACTGGAAAATTTTCCATCCCTTTTGTAACCGGATGATTCTTATCGAGTATGATTACTTCGAAATCCTGATCGTGCTTATAAGTCGAAGGACCGAATTTTAATCCGCCGAATAAATACGGATTATAATGATACCTTGCGCCGGTAATTTTTTTAAATTCATCCCATTCCTGATGAGCCACAATTGCATGATGAAGAAACAGTACACCGATTCCCTTTTCAAAAATCGAAAGCAAAGCTTCTTTCTGTTCGGAATTAATCTCCTGATAAGTATCATAAAAAAGAATTACGTCATAATTCGACAACGAATCGTCGTCGAAATAATCAAATGCTTCGGGCTTGGCTACCGCTTGATAATTTATATTTTCATTTTCTTTAAATATCTCATAAAAAGACGAATCGACTGCTTTGCCGCCCGTTACTATTAATAAATTTGTTTTGCTCTGAGCAAGTATGCCTGTCATCGCAATTATTAAATAAATAATAAAAAATTTCATAACGCTTTAATTTTTTCCAATAATTGCACTTCAATCGGAATGCCCTCTTCTTCGCACTTTTTTCTGAACAAAGCCGATCTTTCTCCCGGATAATAAATAACTTCGTCGACAGAAACGGGTTCGGCGCTTTTATAATAATTTAAAATCTCATCGACGTACGATTCGAGTTTATCGTTGAAGAGAGGTTTAATAGCTATAAATACCTGCGACATTCCCGTATCGTATTCCGATTTCGCCAAATCTGCCGTCGAATTTCCTTCCGACAGAACAGAAGCGATTAAATCGAGCAGGAGCGACAATCCGGCTCCTTTCCAAAGTCCTATTGGCAGAGCCCGCTGTGTTTTGTTTATTTCAGAGGGATCTTGGGTCAAATTACCCTCCGAGTCGAAACCGCCGAAGTACGGTAGTTCGCGATTTTTATTTATATAATCGGCTATTTTTCCGTATGAAAATTGAGACAACGCCATATCGAGCACTACGGGACCCTCTTTGCGGGGAACTGCAAATACAATCGGATTATTCCCCGTAGCGGCTTGCTTTGCGTTCCAGGGCGGCAGATTTGGGATCGTGTTTGTCCAGCAAATGAATATATATCCTTTTTCAGCTGCCATCCATCCGAAATATCCCGCTCTCATCCAGTGATTTGTATTCCTTAAGGCAACGCAGCCGATGCCGTATTTATCGGCAAGTTTCATTGCTCTTTTAGTTACAGTATGGGCATTTAAAGGTCCCGGTCCGAAATTACCGTCCCACTGTTCAATCGCCGAGTACGATTTTTTTAATTCGGGTTTGGCTGCGGGCTTTATCAATCCCCTGTCGATGTAATCGATAAAAAGCGGGAATCGGTTGATGCCGTGCGAATAGACGCCGCTGGCTGTATTATCAGTAAAAATTTCTGCGCACAGCCCGGCGTCGTCGTCACTAAATCCGCGCGATTTCAGTTTATCCCTGAATATATCTTTCAGTTCTTCTTTCTTTACTTTAATCACTGTTCGAAATATTTCGAGTAAATGGAATTAATTTTATTAATATCTTCCTGACTCAATTCGACCGAGCCCGCTCCGGCATTTTCTATTACTTGACTTCTGTTTCTTGCTCCGCACAACAAATGCGTAATCCCTTTTCTGTTGAAAGTCCACGCGCAAACCAATTGCGCTGTAGACACTTTATGTTTTTCTGCAATCGGTTCGAATTCTTTCAGCATTGAATTGACTTTTGTAATATTTTCAGGAGTGAATAACGGATTGTTGCGTCTCAAGTCGCCTTCGTTATATTTTCTGTCGGGTGAAATTTTACCAGTCAACAAGCCCTGCGAAAGCGGCGAGTATGCCAGCACTGCAATCTTATTTTCGTAGCAGTAGTCAAGATTGCCCTGTTCTTCTATTTTTCTGTGGAGCATATTATATTTTTCCTGGTCGGAATCGATCGCTCCGTATCTTTTCATCTGTTCGACCGAAGCATTCGAGACGCCGATGGCTCTTATTTTTCCCTCGTCTTTCAACTTGGTCAACTCCGCCATTGTGTCTTCTATCGGCGTGGTCGAATCCTGCCAGTGAGTTTGATATAAATCGATGTAATCCGTCCCAAGCCTTCGCAGGCTTTGTTCTATTTCATAACGAATCGATTCGGGATGGAGGTATTTATAAATTTTCATTGCGCCGGGAGTCGATTCATCCGCGGCGCCTTTTTCAGTAGTATAGAAAAAGAATTCTCCTTTTTCCAGATCCCATCTCAATCCGCATTTTGTAGCGATTAAAACTTTATCCCGTTTGCCTTTAACGGCTTTGCCTACGATTTCTTCGGAATAGCCGAAGCCGTATGCGGGAGCGGTGTCAATCAGGTTGATTCCGTTGTCAATCGCCGCATGAATGGCGTCGATACTTTCTTTTTCGTCGCTGCCTCCCCACATCCAGCCGCCAATAGCCCACGCGCCGAATGCAATAACGGAGGCATTCAGTCCTGATTTTCCGATTTCTCTGTACAGCATGAACAATACTCCTATTTATTTGCAGCCCAATAAATTCCGCCTACAATATGTTTTATGAAATTCTGGTCGGTATAATGCTCCGGCAGATGCCCCAACGCGGTATACCAGACTCTGAATTTATTGATTTCCTTACACCACGATACAGGATGAAAATCCCCGTGTTTTCCTCCTTTGTAAGTGTTTTCGTCGACTGTCAAAAGGATGTCCGCATTTTCGGGCAATTTTTTCCAGTTGTACCATTCGTCTCTCCACACGAGAGAATCCGGCAGATGTTTTGTGGAAAGATGATCCCTGTCTTTAACTCTTATAACGGCATCCTGAATTTCGGGATGGTCGTCGAAACACGCGCCAATAAAATTGCAGTACCAGTCCCAATTTTCCAAAGTCGCCGCGGCGGAATGAATACCGACGAAGCCCTTGCCGGATTTTGAAAATTCGACCAGTGCTTTTTTTCCTTTTTCATCCAGAATATCGCCCGACGTATTAAGGAAGACCAGCAGATCGTAATTTTTCAGATTATCGGTATTAATTTTAGTGGAATCGTCCGAGCAGTCGATGCTGAACTTGTAAGTATCGGCAAGTTTACAGAACATATCGATTGCCGTTTCGGTCGATTCGTGCACGTAACCGGACGCTCTGTAGAAAACTAACATTTTAATTTTATCCGTTTCCATCGGCGTTTCGTCTATTTTGTAATTGACGTTCCACTTAATCCACCGGGATACTTTTTTGCCGTCCTCTTTAATCGGAAGAAATTTCAACTTACTCGAATAATTAATCGCAGCCGTATCGAGAATTTTGAAACCTGACGATTTAATCAGTTTAATGTCGCTTACGCTTCCCGTGGTGTCGACCAAAATCATTAAATCCACTTTGCCCTGAATATTATTATCCAAAGCTTCCTTCGGATAATTCAATTCGATTGTTTTAAGGAGAACGGGTTTTTCGAGCGCCCTTTCCTTTTCAACGTTACTAAAAAAAGAACAAGAATAAATAAGGAAAGGAATAACAAACAGTATTCCTTTCATGACGCTATTTCCTTTTATTTGTTGACTACCTATCGAGCCATCCAACCACCGTCTACTACCAGAACAGTACCGTTAACATAACTTGAAGCATCCGAGCAGAGGAAAACCATTGCGCCCATTAAATCCTCGGGAACGCCCCATCTGCCTGCAGGAATTCGATCCTGAATGGCTTTGTTTCTTACGGGGTCTTCCCTTAGCTGTCGAGTATTCTCTGTTGCAATATAACCCGGAGCAATTGCGTTTACAGTGACGCCTTTCGAAGCCCATTCGTTGGCAAACGCCATTGTCAATTGTTTAACGCCGCCTTTCGAAGCGGCATATCCCGGCACCAATATACCACCCTGGAAAGACAAAAGCGAGGCAATAAAGACAATTTTGCCGTAGCCCCGTTCGACCATGTCTCTTCCGATTTCGCGCGTCAATATAAATTGAGCCGAAAGATTGACTTCTATGACTTTATCCCAGTACTCGTCCGGATGTTCGGCTATCGGTTTGCGCAAGATTGTGCCGGCGTTATTTACGAGAATATCGATACGCGGAAAATCTTTTTTAACCTGTTCGATAAAACCGTAGAGCGATTTTCTGTCGGAAAAATCGCTTACATACGATTTGAAATTACGACCAGCAGCTTTAACAAGTTTTTCGGTTTCGGTAAAATCATCAACGTATGAAACGCCTATAATGTCGGCGCCGGCTTCAGCCAGAGCCTGAGCGTATTTTTGACCGATTCCCTGATTCGAGCCTGTAACCAACGCAATTTTACCGTCGAGTTTGAATTTATCGAGAATCATTACAACACCTCCGTTAATTTATTTTTTATCTTAATTCTTTCATTGGAATGTGGTCCATATCGTCAAAGGCTTGGTTTTCTCCTCCCATAGCCCAGATAAAAGAATAGCTTTTGGTTCCGCAGCCTGAGTGGAGAGACCAGCTCGTCGATAATACAGCCTGGCGGTCCCGGATAATCAAATGTCTCGTTTCTTTCGGATCTCCGATCAAATGAACCACAAAATCGTCTTCGCTTAAATTGAAATACATATACACTTCTGAACGTCTTTGATGAGTATGAGCCGGCATTGTATTCCACACGCATCCTTCTTCCAATTCAGTCAAGCCCATTGCAAGCTGGCATGTAGGCAAAATTTCCGGCAATATATATTGATGAATAGTTCTCTTGTTCGACGATTCCATAGAGCCCAGATTTCTGTGAATTGCGTCTTCGTATTTGATATGCTTAGACGGATATTCTTTATGCGCGGGATAACTGACAAAATAAAACTCGGCGGGCTTATTCGGGTCGTCGCTCAAAAATTTTACTTCTTTCGTTCCTCTGCCGATATAAAGCGCGTCTCTGAAATTCATCGTGTATTCTGCGCCGTCGAGGATAATCTTTCCTTTATTGCCGATATTCAAAACTCCTACTTCTCTTCTTTCGCAAAAGAACTCAGCCGCCATTTCTTTTTTTGATGCGGTCAATGTAAGTTCTTTTCCTGCCGGCACCGCCGAGCCTGTAATCGACCTGTCGATGTCCGAATAGACCATCGGAACTTCGTTTTTGACAAAAAGGCTTTCGATCAAAAACGACTGACGAAGTTCGTCGGTAGTCATTTTCTTAAAGCCGTTTTTATCGGGGGAGTAACGTACTTCCATCTCAACCTCGCTGTTTATATTCAAATTAAACGTTTACTTAGTATAACAAAAATTTTTATTCAACTAAAAGAACAACTTACGTAATAAAAGGGAAACTGTTTTACACATCAGATTCAAACCAAGCTGAAAAATGTTTTAATTCTACTGTTCAGTTGCTTTTAAATATAAAAACTTTTTTAGAATAAAAAACTTTCCGCTTATTAAATTCCGATCAATACCGGGCATAAAAAGAAAAAACAAGAGCGGAGAAATAATCTCCGCTCTTAATTTAAATCAAATTAACCGAGCCATTCTTTAATTTTTTCAGCTACCTGCGGACCGGTGAAGCCGAATTTTTCGGCAAGTGTTTTGTACGGACCAGAGGCGCCGAATCTTTCCATTCCGATTGTAAGAAGTTTTTGACGGAATAAGTCGCCCCATCCCATCATCGAAGCAGCTTCGACAACAACTACCGGCGCGTCTTCCGGGAAAATCGATTTTTTGTAATCGTCGCTCTGTTTAACAAAAAGTTCTTTCGAAGGAATCGAAACAACACGCACCGAATAAGTGCCGGATAGCAATTTAGCCGCTTCGGCTGCAACCGGAACTTCTGAGCCGCTTGCTGCAATTACAAGATCGGGTTTATCGCCTTTTTCTTTCGAAACTATATAAGCTCCTTTGAGAACTTCCTTCGGTTCGAAATCCGGTCTTCTTTCAAAAGCTTCGATTTTTTGACGCGTCAAAACCAGCGCGACAGGACCTTCTTTATGTTTAAGCGCAAACGACCACGCCATTGCGGTTTCCACTCCGTCGGCGGGTCTGAATACGGTTACATTCGGAATTGCCCTTAAAACAGGCAAATGCTCGACCGGCTGGTGTGTCGGGCCGTCTTCGCCCACAAAAATCGAATCGTGAGTGAATACATACGTAACGGGAATTTCCATTAATGCCGCAAGCCTTATCGTCGGACGCATATAATCGGAGAATACAAAGAAAGTTGCGCCGAAGGGTCTGAATCCTCCGTAAAGCGCCATACCGTTCAGAATAGCGCCCATACCGTGTTCGCGTATTCCGAAATGGAAATTTTTACCTTCGAATTTTCCGGGAGCTACCGCATCGAATTCTTTCATGTAAGTATTTGTGGAAGGAGCCAGATCAGCCGAGCCGCCGACAAAATTCGGCACAAGTTGAGCTATCTTTTGAATTACTTTTCCGGACAATGATCTTGTTGCGCCGGGCTCTTTCGGAGCCGCATTCAGTAATTCTTCGTCGATATTTTCAGGCAGCCAATTTGTAATATATTTATTAAATTCGTCGGCTTTTCCGGGATTGTTCTTTTTCCATTCCTCGAAATTTTTCTGCCATTCGTCGTATTCTTTCTTTAGTTCGGCTCTCCTTTCTTCGAATAATTTTTTTACATCTTCGGGCACGTAGAATTCTTTATCGACGGGCCAGCCCAAATTTTTCTTCGTTTCGATCAGTTCTTCTTCGCCGAGAGGCGAACCGTGTACGCCGGCAGTATCCACTTTATTCGGGCTTCCGAAACCGATATGCGATTTAGTAATAATAATTGTCGGCTTTTCGGTTTCCTGCTGAGCTTTTATTATAGCAGCGCGTATTTCATCGTGATTGTAAGCGTCTGTTTTCAGCACCTGCCATCCGTAGGATTCGAATCGTTTTTCGATATCTTCCGAGAAAGTAATCGAAGTATCGCCTTCGATAGTTATATTGTTGTCGTCGTAGAAATAAATTATGTTGCCGAGTTTGAGATGACCTGCAATCGAAGCCGCTTCGTGCGAAACGCCTTCCATTAAATCTCCGTCGCTTACAATTGCATAAATAAAGTGATTGCCGAAAAGTCGATTTTTATCGTCGTTGAAACGAGCCGCTGTCATTTTTGCGGCAATCGCCATTCCGATTCCGTTTCCGAATCCCTGTCCGAGCGGTCCGGTTGTCGTTTCAACGCCGGGAAGAAGACCGTATTCCGGATGACCCGCCGTCCGGCTTCCCCATTGTCTGAAAGATTTCAGTTCGTCGAGCGTAATATCGTAACCGCTCAGATATAACAGAGTATAAATAAGCATCGAACCGTGACCTGCAGACAATACAAACCGATCCCTGTTATGCCATTTCGGGTCGTCGGGATTGTGTTTCAGAAATTCGGTCCAAAGAACCATAGCCACGTCCGCCATTCCCATCGGCATTCCCGGATGACCCGAATTTGCTTTCTGGACACCTTCGGCTGCCAGTATTCGAATAGTATTCGCAGCTAATTTTTTGACATCACTGTTTTGCATATAACTCCCCCAAATTGATTATAAAGTAATCCGCAAATTTAATAAATTCAGACATTATATGTAGTCGAAGATGTCGTTCCGCCATGTCCCGTCCAGTTTGTATGGAAGAATTCTCCTCTCGGTTTATCGACGCGTTCATAAGTGTGAGCTCCGAAATAATCCCTCTGCGCCTGCAGTAAATTTGCAGGAAGTCTTTCCTGTCGGTAGCCGTCGAAGAAATTCAAAGCAGTCGATAGAGCCGGCACCCAAATTCCGTTGTTTATTGCAGTAGTAACAACTCTGCGCCACGATTCCTGCGATGATTCCACTTTTTCCTTAAAGAAAGGATCGAGAATCAGATTAGACAATTCGGGATTCTTATCATACGCCTCTTTAATTTTTCCGAGGAATTTAGAACGGATAATGCATCCTCCGCGCCACATCAAAGCAATTCCTCCGTAATTAAGATTCCAGCCGTAATCTTTTGCCGCTTCGCGCATCAGCATAAAGCCTTGCGCATACGAAATGATTTTCGAGGCGTAAAGGGCGTGCATTAAATCTTTGATAAATTGTTTTTTATCGCCTTCAAATTTCGGTTTGGGCCCGGAAATAATTTTCGAAGCCTCGACCCTTTCTTCTTTCAATGCCGAGAGCGACCTTGCATAAACGGCTTCGCCGATCAGCGTAAGAGGAACGCCTGCTTCCATCGATGCGATAACTGTCCATTTGCCTGTTCCTTTTTGTCCTGCCGTATCGAGTATTTTTTCAACCAGCGGCTGACCGTCTGTGTCTTTATAAGCCAGTATGTCGCGTGTAATTTCAATTAAATAGCTTTCGAGTTCGCCTTCGTTCCATTCTTTGAAAATCTGATGCATTTCGTCGTAAGTAAGTCCCAGAAGGTCTTTCATAATCTGGTACGTTTCGCAAATCAACTGCATGTCGCCGTATTCGATGCCGTTATGAACCATCTTAACGAAATGACCGGCGCCGTTTTCTCCGACCCAATCGCAGCAAGGCGAGCCGTATTCCACTTTTGCGGCTATCGATTGGAATATCGGTTTTACATATTCCCAGGCTTTCGGCGAACCTCCCGGCATAATTGAAGGTCCTTTCAGCGCGCCTTCTTCGCCGCCGGAAACTCCCGTCCCGATAAAAAGCAAGCCTTTTTCTTCAACGTATTTAGTTCTTCGTATAGTATCCTGAAAATTCGAGTTGCCGCCGTCGATAATGATGTCGCCTTCTTCCAAAAGAGGGATTAACGCATCGATAAAATCGTCGACCGGCTTTCCTGCTTTAACCATCAACATTACTTTGCGTGGCTTTTTAAGATTCGAAACCAATTCTTCGAGAGAATGAGTTCCTATTATATTTTTGCCTTTGGCTCTTCCGTTGATAAAATCGTCCACTTTGGAAGTGGTTCTGTTATAAACCGCTACGGTGTATCCGTGGCTTTCCATATTGAGGACGAGATTTTCGCCCATTACAGCAAGTCCGATCAAACCGATATCTGCTTTACTCATTTTTATTTATCTCCTTAATTTTGAAATCTTCCTTTATACGCCCAAAGACCGAGAGCGGGATTCGAAATGAAGAATATCTCTTCTCCGTCGGGCATTGTATTAAAACCGTCCGTTAATTTTTCAGGATTATATTTTTTTAACATTTCATTCAAATTGCCGTATTCGAAATTAACGCTTTCAATTTCTTCTTTTGATAAATTACCTGGACAATATCTTACGGTAAAACGGTTTTCAGAAGAACCGTGAATCAAATGCGCCGCAGCGCTCAGATTTTCCTGAAGTTCCCGGTTTTCTTCCACAAATTTAAGAATTTCGGGCGTAGTTCTGTAACCGTATTTTCTGATTAACCTGTCGATTTCTTTATCCTCGCCGAATTCTTTCAGCCCGGGAGCAAGCACAATCAACTCTCCGCCGTCTGCAATAGCCATTCTTGTTCTGTAGATGCTTTTATTGCCAAGCCATGTACTCTTAAATTCATGCGGGTCGAGATATACTACTATTTTTTCTAGAGGCGCATCGAGCATTTCGAAATTTACCTGCAAAGAAAGGTCGGCTGCCATTATAAAACATTCGTAGTCGTCGCCTATAAACAAACCTCGTATAACAAGTTCGTTATTTTCGTTTTTTCCGATTACGGTCAAAATGTAGACGATCGGCAAATCTTTCGCGAAATTATCCGAGGCGTAATTAAGCACTTTCCGGACTGGATTGTCTGCCCTGCCCATTATTTTTTCCATTCCGTAAGCTGCTCCCAGGAAGTGACTTTTGTTGATTCCTTCCTTGCCGCCCGTGCCAACAAATATGTTTTTATTATAATTTGCCATTCCGATCACTTCATGAGGAACTACCTGTCCGACAGAAAGGATCAAATCGAAATTTCCTTCGACCAGTAATTTATTCACCTGAGCGGGCCAGGGATATTTTACTTTCCCTTCGGAAACTTCGTAAACGTATTCCCCGGGTACCGTACCGAGAGTAACAAGGTCTTCCCGCCAGCGGTGAGCGCGGAACAAATTCAATGGTATATCGCCGAACATAGTTTTTATCTCGTTTTCGGTCATCGGAGCATGAGTTCCGAGAGCGGGAAGAATATCCGTTAGACGGTCGCCGTAATACTCATAAATATAATGAGTTAGCTCGCCTGCTTTAGAATGAAATCTCGTAAAATCCGGTGGAATGGCAAGGATTTTCTTTCTCGATCCGATTTTATCGAGCGCCTCATACAAATATTCTTTAGCGAGGTTCAAACTAATTTCCGTATCTTTTGAACCGACTGCGCAATAAATCATAAATACCTCATATAAAAAAAGCGGGTAAAGAATTTACCCGCGTAAGAAATCTAACGTTGAATTCGTGCGGAACCGCCTTTGGCAAAAGCCCGTACTTCGTCGATTGTCGCCATGGTGGTATCTCCCGGATAAGTAGTAAGCAGAGCGCCGTGAGCCCAGCCGAGTTTAACAGCTTGCTCCGGTTCTTCGCCGTTTAAGAGTCCGTATATAAATCCCGACGCAAAACCGTCGCCGCCGCCGACTCTGTCGTAAACGTCGAGCTGAGCTGTCGGAGCCTGATACGACTGTCCGTTGATCCATGCAACTGCGCTCCAGCTATGGCGATTTGTCGAATGAACTTCTCGCAATGTTGTAGCTACTACCTTAACGTTCGGAAATTTTTTGGTTACGTCTTCAATCATTGCAAGGAAAACCGAAGGGTCTAATTTCGATTTAGCGGTAACTTCCGGTCCCGGAATTCCCAAACCTTTTTGAAGGTCTTCTTCGTTGCCGACTAAAACGTCCACATGTTCGACAATTCGCGAAATAACCTCTGCGGCTTTTTCTTCTCCGCCCCAGATATTCCATAATTTAGCTCTGTAATTTAAATCGAAACTGGTAATTGCGCCTGATTTTTTTGCGGCTTTCATTCCTTCGATAATCAGTTCGCCGGTGGTTTCGGACAAAGCCGCAAAAATTCCGCCGCTGTGGAACCATCGGACTCCTTTTTCAAATATCGCGTCCCAATTTATGTCGCCGGGTTTCAGTAAAGCCGCAGCTTCATTGGAACGATTATAAAAAACTACAGGAGCGCGGGAGCCGAATCCCCTGTCGCTATAGACAGCAGCCATATTGGGACCGTTGACTCCGTTATGTTCGAATTCTTTATAAATTCCTTCAACTCCCATTGCGCGTACGCGTTCGCGAATCAATTCGCCGATGGGATACTTTACCAGAGCGGTAACAACAGCCGTTTTCAATCTGAAACAATCAGCCAGGTTGGCAACAACATTATATTCGCCGCCGCTAACGTGTATTTTGCATTCTGTAGCTTTTCTAAAAGGAATAATTCCTGGATCGAGGCGATGAACCAGCGCTCCCAGTGAAACTAAATCGTATTGTCCTTCTTTTTTGATGTTAAGTCCTGTGCTCATATTAAATCCCTGTATTTAATCGTTCGACAAAATTATGATTACGATTTATTAAACGCCGCTGTAAGCGTTAAATCCGCCGTCAACGGGAATTACAACGCCCGTAACGAATTTGGAAATATCGGAAACAAGATAGAGCAAAGCGCCGACCAGTTCCTCAGGCTCGCCGAAACGACCCATCGGAGTGCCGTTAATTATTTTCTTGCCACGTTCGGTTAATTGTTCGGTTTCTTTGTCGACCAACAAGAACCGGTTCTGATCTGTTAAAAAGAAACCCGGAGCAATTGCATTGACCCGTATGTTGACTTTGGCAAAATGGACAGCCAGCCACTCGGTCAAATTATTTACCGCTGCTTTTGCCGCGGAATAAGCCGGAATTTTTGTCAGCGGTTTATACGAATTCATCGACGATATATTTACTATTACTCCTCCTCTGCCGAGCATATCTTCCGCTAAAATCATAGTCGGCAATACGGTTCCCATAAAATTCAAATCGAATACGTTTCTGAACCCTTCCAGTTCCAGTCCGAAAAAGCTTTTGCCGATATCCTCTAAATCTTTGTCTGTCATAAATTCGAGTTGAGTCGTCGCTTTGGGATGATTGCCTCCGGCGCAATTTACAAGCACGTCAAGCTTGCCGAATTTTTCGTTAATAGTTTTTTTTGCATTCAGAAGCGAATCTTTGTCGAGCACATTTGCCTGAACGCTTATTGCGCTTCCGGGATTTGCGGAATTGATTTTCTCTACGAGCGCGTCGGCTTTTTGTTTATTGGAGTTATAAAAGACGGCGACTTTGGCTCCGGCTTCAGCTAATCCTTCGCAAAAAACCGAACCGATAACGCCTCCGCCTCCCGTTACAGCGCATACTTTTCCTTTAATGTCGTCCATTGAATATTTCATTACCGCTCCTATTTATTTAAAGCTTCGTTAATACTCTTGACCACAAGGCGGGCATTTTCAGTAAGAACGGAATAGTTCTCATTTTTAATAGCTTCTTTGTCGAGTAATGCCGAACCGATTCCGACTGCGCAGGCGCCTGCGTTCAACCATTCGCCGGCATTTGTAAGATTTACACCGCCGGTCGGCATCAGTTTCAAATGCGGCATAGGCGCAAGAATTCCTTTAAAAAATTTCATGCCGAGCACATCAGCCGGGAATACTTTAATTATATCCGCGCCGGCTTCGTATGCAGTTTGAATTTCCGTCGGCGTAAAACAGCCAGGCATTGCCGGCACATCCATTTGATGAGCTTTATCTATAATTTCTTTTTTGAAAACTGGACTCACAACATATTTTGCGCCGGCTTTGATCGCAGCTTCGGCAGTTTCGGCATTAAGCACGGAGCCCACGCCGACAATTATATTTTCGCCGAGCTCGTCGCTCATTTTTTGGATTAATTCAATTGCATTAGGAACCGTCATAGTAATCTCGGCGACGGTTATTCCGCCTTCGGCTATTGCCTCGATAACTTTTTTAAGTTTTTCCGGTTCCTTAATTCTAAGAACGGCTACAGCCTTTCTTTGAAGTATCGATTCTAATATTTTTTTTCTTTCCATTTTACGCGAAACACTCCAGATGTTTTAGAAAGTGCTTTTCGAGAAATTCATAATGCGTTTCTTCGTTTTCAACCAAACATTTCATAATCTTGTCTTTGAACAAGAATTGACCGGAAGCGTCTTTTTCCGTCAGTACTTTTCCGAAAGTAACGTGCAGCACCTGTCTTGCGTCGTTTTGATTGAACAATTCGAGAAGGTCCGCATCGGAATATTGGCTTGCGGATTTAACCTTGTTAATATCGGCCGAAACGTGATAACTTCTCTTTTCGGTTTCGTACAAACCGCGGCAGAAATCGAGAATTTCTCTGAATAACTCCGGCTCTTTAGCCGCCACAACCCGCAATGCTTCCAAATAACTTGTGCCTGCTGTTTTAACGTGAGTATAAGCGCCTTTTAAAGATCCGATTACCCGGTAAGCCGAGAATTTATCGCTTCCGGAGTGGAGACTGATTTTATAGCTTCCGAAATATTTTGTAATATCGAGATGTTTTTCGTACTCAGTTTTGAACACATTCAAATCGCCTTTGTAGTCGATTCCTTTTTCGAAATCGCCAATAAAACGCGGCGCAAGACTTACGTATTTAACGCCGAGACGGTTCAGCTCGTTGGCGAAAAAGAAATGTTCAAACGGCGAGGTTACCGATTCCGTTTCGTCGACAGAGACTTCAATTTCGAAAGAGCCTTTGTCGGCTTTGGATGCAAGATAATCGTACATCTTTTTTATATGAGCAATTGCATTTCCGTATTTGGCATAAGCGCGCAAGAAATCGGTTTCTTTTATTGTAAGCGAAAGTCGTTCCGAGATATTAAAAGTCATATCCACATAACGCTTTGCTGCATCGGCGCTGGTATCCTGCAGTCCGTTCCAGTCGACTTCATTTAATTTCTGTTTTAATTGGTCTTCCGAATAGTTGTCGGCTTCGTTATCGACGTGTTCGCTCGGATCGAATGTAAACATTGTAAAACCCGCACTGAGCATCAAATCAATATCTTCGAAAGTTTTTAGGTGATCGGCGTCCGATCCGAAACCTTCTTTATATCCTTCCTGCATAACAGCCCATACGGCGGCGTCCATAACATCATCAGGAGTTCTGTTGGTTCTGGTCAACTCTCTTATTGACTGTTGAGCGAGAATAGGACGAAAACTGCTCTGTTTAATCGCTCTGATATGACCTGCATTTGCAACTCCGAGTCTGTCGCCGCAGCCGAAAGAATTGCACAGCCCCAACACTACCGGCACTGTGTGCGGGAATATTTTTTGAACTGCTTTTCTGTTCTTTGTGGTTAAATTGCATTTTTTAATAGTCACGTCCTTACCGGGATCGATCAATTCCCCTTCGAATTCATCCAACATTCCGTTTCCTTTGCCTGCGGTAATTACAAAAAGAAATTTGTCAAAATTTTCTTTGCCTATAAAAAAGTAAACATCGTCTTTTTTCAATACCGATAAAGGATAAGCCTTTATTTTTAATGACTCTCCAATAGTGAGGTCTACCAAATCGTTTTTAACAATATTTTTATTTTCCACTTCCTCAAAAAGCTTCTGCATTTCCATGATAACTCCTTGTTATTGTCCGAAATCAAAATAATTTTTAGCGTTGTTATAAGAAATATCTTCGACCATTTTACCGACCAAGTTCAGATCGTTCGGAATGAGTCCAGCCTCGATTTCTCTTCCCAGAATATCGCAGAGAAGCCTTCTGAAATAGTCGTGTCTCGAATAAGAGAGGAAACTGCGTGAATCCGTTAGCATACCGACAAACCTGCTTAAAAGTCCCATATTCGAGAGCGCGTCGATCTGTCGTTCCATTCCGCTTTTTTGATCGAGGAACCACCATGCGCTGCCGTATTGCATTTTGCCCGGAACCGTTCCGTCCTGGAAATTGCCGATCATGGTTGCGAAGAGTTCATTGTCCGCAGGATTGAGATTGTACAGAATTGTCTTGGTTAATTTGTTTTCCGTATCAAGTTTATCCAGATATTTAGCCAAAGGACGAGCCATCTCGAAATCGCCTATCGAATCCCAACCTGTGTCGGGTCCTAATTGACGGAACATTCGTGTATTGTTGTTCCTCAAGGCTCCGAGATGCAATTGCTGCACCCAACCTTTTTCCCAATCCATTACTCCGAATTCGTACATCATTGCGGATTTGAATTTAAGTATTTCTTCTTTATCAAGATTTTCTTTGTTGAGCAGTTTCTTGAAAATCGATTTGATTTCCGATTCCGTATAATCTTCAGCATAAGCCGATTCCAAGCCGTGATCCGAAAGCCGGCAACCGTTTTCATGGAAATAGTCGTGGCGTTTTCGAATGGCATCTAAAAAGGATTCGAAACTGTTGACCGATACACCGGAAGCTTCTTCCAGTTTAGCCAGATATTTCAAAAACTCCTGCGTGTTTTCGACAGCCATTGCTTTATCGGGACGGAATGCGGGCAGCACTTTCGTTCCGAACGGATTTTCTTTAATCTTCTTGTGATACTCCAGAGAATCCACGGGATCGTCGGTTGTGCAAATAATTTCCACATTCCATTGACGTATAATTCCCTGTGTAGAGAACTCGTCCGTCGCCAGGAGTTCGCCCGTTCTGTTCCATATCTCTTCCGCCGTATCGGAATTGAGTAATTTATCGGAAATACCAAACGGCTTTTTGAGCTCCATATGAGTCCAATGATAAAGAGGATTTTTTATAGTATATGGAACAGTTTCCGCCCATTTCATGAATTTTTCTTTGTCGGTCGAATCGCCAGTTATATATTTTTCATCTACGCCGTTTGTACGCATTGCGCGCCATTTATAATGGTCGCCGTTGAGCCACACCTGCGTAATGTTCTCGAACTTTTTGTTCGACGCTATTTCGTCGGGAGGCAAATGGCAATGATAATCGATAATAGGCTGTTTAACGGCGTGTTCATGGTATAAAATTTCCGCGGTTTTATTGCTTAGCAGAAAATTATCTTTGATAAATATGTCTTTCATTTTTAATTCCGTTTTATTTTAAATTTCTACTCTTTCCATTTTTGGCGCAAGGAGATTAAAGATGAACCATGCAATCAAATAAGCCGAACCGCAAACGAGGAACATAACATAGTAACCCGTTTCGATTGTGCCGAGAGCTTTGAAATGGTCGAGCACCCATCCTGCTAAAGTAGCAATCAAAATACCGCCCACTGCTCCTGCCATGCCGCCGATACCGGTAACCGATGCAACGGCTTTTTTGGGGAACATGTCAGACGTAGTCGTAAAAATATTAGCAGACCATGCCTGATGCGCCGAAGCTGCGATACCGACAATAATAATCGCGATCCAGGGAGAATAAACTCCCAATGCCTGCGCCGATACAACGGGCAGAGCCAATAATGCAAACACAAGCATGGCGGTTTTACGGGCTTTATTGACAGTCCAGCCTTTTTCGATAAAGTAACCCGATAACCAGCCGCCGAAAATACTGCCGAATGTTGTCATTGTATAGACAAGAGCAATCGGAAGCGCGAGGTCTGTTTTTGTCATACCGTACTGTTTATTGAGGAACGAAGGGAGCCAGAACAGATAGAACCACCAAACAGGGTCTGTTAAAAACTTACCGATAACAAACGCCCATGTTTGTTTATAAGTCAACAAACTGAGCCATCCTACTTTTTCCTCTTCTTTTTCCTTGGAGACCTGTTCGTCTTTGTCGCTGTGGATATATTCGTATTCTTCTTTCGACAATTTTTTATGTTTGGAAGGAATTTCGTATATCATGAACCAGAAAATCAGCCAGAGCAAACCGATTGCGCCGGTGATAATAAACGCCCACTGCCAGCCCCAGAGAACCGCTATCAACGGAACAGTCAGAGGAGCGAGAATAGCTCCGACATTAGAGCCGGAATTGAACAAACCGGTGGCAAGCGCTCTTTCCTTTTTGGGGAACCATTCGGCTACCGTTTTGATAGCAGCCGGGAAGTTACCGGCTTCGCTCAGTCCGAGGAATCCTCTTGCTACCATAAAGCCTAGTGTGCCTTTAGCAAAAGCGTGAGCGATTGCAGCCAAACTCCAAACAGTGAGCGAAAGCGCGTATCCGATTTTTGTGCCCAATTTATCGATAAGCCAACCCATAAAAAGCATGCCGAGTCCATACATAACCTGGAATGCAACAACTATATTGGCGTAGTCAGTTTCCGTCCAATTGAATGCGGGCTCCAGATAATCGTCTTTAAGAAGACTTATTACCTGTCTGTCGAGATAGTTAATTGTAGTAGCAAAAAAGACGAGCGCCAGTATTGTCCAACGATATTTGCCTACCTTTGCTACAGGACTATTTTGATTAAGTTCTGCTTGCATTACGGCTCCAATTTATTTTTAAATAAACAACGGTTACTTAATCGGTTACTAATTTAGATATTTTTATATTAATTTGCTACAAAAAAAGATAAATCACAATTTTATTCGGAAAAAAATAATGCATAATATTATTAATTATCTAATAAATTTCCTCAATCTAAAGGCAAATTCGCTCCCCTCGCCCGGCTTGCTGATCAGTTCCATCCTCGAATTATGAGCTTCAATTATATGTTTTACGATTGCCAGTCCAAGCCCGGTGCCTCCCAATTCTCGAGAACGGTTTTTGTCGACTCTGTAAAACCGCTCGAATATACGGCGCTGGTCTTCGGGACTTATTCCGATACCCGTATCCCGCACATAAATCCGCGCTTCTTTTTCGTAGTCCTGCAAACCGACTTCCACTTTTCCCTCTTCTGTATACTTAATTGCATTTACTATCAAGTTCGACAATACAAGGCGGATTTTGTCCTTATCGCCGTAAACTTCCGGAATAGGTCTTTTTAATTTTAGTTCCAGATTCAAATTTTTGTTTTCCGCAAACGGCTTAAATTCATTATATAAATTTATAAGAACCGGTTCCAAGTCGAAATAACGGAGATTCATTTTCATCTGTCCGGATTCTATCATAGAAATGTCAATCAAGTCATTCAACAGGTTATTTAGATTATTCAAATGCCGGTTTGCTTTCTGAAGGAAAGTAATATTTACATTCGGATCGTTTACTGCGCCGTCGAGAAGAGTTTCGATAAAACCTTGGATTGCAAAAATGGGAGTTCTCAATTCGTGCGAAACGTTGCCCAAAAACTCCGTTCTTACCTTTTCCATTTTTTTCAAATTTTCGATTACTTCCTTGTTGCTGCGGTACATTTCGCGAATTTCTTCTTCGAGTATTTTCAAACCGCTGCCCAGTTGAATGTCGTAATGATCCATCAGTTGATTGTTCCGGATTTTACGTATAGTTTCCGTAATTGAATTGATTTCTTTTTTTCTTCTCCAGCCGAGATAATTCAATAACCCGAAGTAAGTAATAATTACGAGTCCAAAAACGGCAGTAAGAATAATCGTAGAATGACCGTCAAGAAAATAGAAGAGAATAAAAAAAACGGAATTGTAAATTAAGAGGGGAAGAGCGTAATTCTTTCCGAAGCGCAGATTCTCTTTAATATTTTTCAATGTCTCTGAAACGATAGCCCACCCCCTTGATAGTTTCGATCAGATAAGAGTATTCGCCCAGCTTTTCTCTTATTTTTCTTACATGAACGTCAATTGTTCTTTCAACAACATAAACGTCGCCGCCCCAAATATCTCGCAGTATTCGTTCTCTTTCAAATACTTTTCCGGGCTTTGAAGCAAGATAAGCCAGAATCTCGAATTCCTTTTTCGGGAATACCACTTCCTTTTTATCGACCGTCACAGTGTATTTTGTTTTGTTTATCAAAAGCGGACCGGCGTTTATTTCTTTCGCTTCTTCTTCGCTTTGTTTTAATTGCTCTACTTTGCGAAGATTCGATTTAACGCGCGCTATCAATTTTTTGGGCGATATCGGTTTTTGTATAAAATCGTCCGCTCCGATATTTAAGCCGTATACTTCGTCGATTTCGGACGACTTTGCAGTCAGAAATATGACCGGAGTGTTCTTAAACTCTTCTCTTTTTCTAATTTGTTTGCACGTTTCGTACCCGTCCATCTTCGGCATCATTACGTCGAGAATTATCAGGTCGGGATTCGTTTCTAATTTCTCAATTGCTTCCTGACCGTTATAAGCCGTGGCAACTTCGAAACCTTCATTTTCGAGATTGTACTTCAGAAATTCAATTATGTCCTTTTCGTCGTCGACAAGTAATATTTTTTCGTTCATCTTAAAATTTTATTTCCCTTTTTAGATCAGCCGATTTATAGATTGTATCGAGTAATTTCATTCTTACAACAGCTTCTTCCGAAGTTGAAACTGGAGGCACTTCGCCTCTCAACGAAGCAATAAAATGCTTAATTTCGTTTTCATACGATTTACGGTATAAATTCGAAACGCTCGATTTGGAAAGGCTGTAGTCGAAATAAGTCGATTCGATTTTCTTAAATACCTTCAAAGGGTTTAATTGAGCGGCTCCTTTTGTACCGTGTATGATAAAATTAAAACTGTCGGTATCCGAATAGAGCTCCCAGCTCACTTCAAAGCTAATCGCTTTATTCGGATCGAGTCTCACAATCCCGACAGCCGAGTATTCCACATCCTGATATTTTGTGTTGAATTTATGAACGGCGGAACTTTCAATCTTATCCTGTCCGAACATCCAGACAGCCAGATCGAGCAGCAATATACCGAGGTCGATAACAACTCCACCGCCGGATTTCTTTTTGTCCATAAACCATTTTTGAGCGCTGCTCTTCTTTCTGAGCCAACCGCATTTTATATAAAATATATCGCCAAGTTCGCCGCTGTTAATAATGCTTTTCATCAACATCGAATCGGGTCTGAAACGCAGGTTCATCCCCACCATGGCAAGTTTTTTGTTTTTCTTGGCTGCTCTGTCGATTTCCTGAGCTTCTTTGAAATTGACCGCAATCGGTTTTTCAATCAGCAAATCCAATCCTGAGTTTAAGCAATCGACCGCAATTTGTTTATGAGTATCTGTCGGTGTGGTAATTATAACGGCGTCGAGCTCTTCCTGAGCTATCATTTCGCGATAATCCGTATACCGCTTTGCCGGCGGGATTTTTTCGCCTATCGTTTTAAGTCGGTTTTTATTGACTTCGCATACGGCTTTTAACTCGACATTGCTCAATTTAGTAATTACGGGCAGATGAACAAGCTGAGCGATCGAACCCAATCCTATTATTGCTACTTTTGTTTTATCCATCAGGCGACTACACCGTTTTTGTAATTTTTATTTTTCAGAAACGCCGTTACCTTTTGAGCTATTCCTTCCGGATCGATAGCGAGCATTTGATGAAGTTCTTTTTGTGTGCCGTGTTCAACGAATTCATCCGGCAGTCCTATTCTTAAAACGTCCGCTTTAATGTGATGATCGTTATAAAATTCGATAACGCCGGAGCCGAAACCACCGATTAAACTGTTTTCTTCCAGAGTAACGACCTTATCGAATTTCGTCGCAATTTCGAGAAGCATTTGTTCGTCGAGAGGTTTGATAAAACGCATGTTAATTATTTCGGCTTCGATTCCCTGCTGCGCAAGTATATTTGCCGCTTGAGATGCGTAGTCTACCATCGAGCCGACAGCAAGAAGAGCAACATCGGAGCCGGTTTTAATTCTTTCGGACTTACCTATTTCGATTTCTTCGAAACCTTCTTTCAGTTCAACGCCGAGCGCGTTTCCTCTGGGATACCTGAGCGCTATCGGACCTTTTTTGTAATTAACGGCAGTATAGAGCATATTCCTCAATTCAGCTTCGTCTTTCGGCGCCATTATCACTATATTCGGTACCATTCTCAAATAAGATAAATCGAACGTTCCGTGATGAGTCGGGCCGTCGGCTCCAACCAATCCCGCTCTGTCGAGAGCAAAAACAACGTGCAGATTTTGCAATGCAACGTCGTGAATAATCTGGTCGAAAGCGCGTTGCAAAAACGTCGAATAAATCGCCACAACCGGAATGATACCCTGGGTTGCCAATCCTGCGGCAAACGTAACGGCATGTTCTTCGGCAATTCCTACGTCAAAATATCTTTCCGGCAATTCCGCTTGAAGTTTATCGAGACCGGTACCGTCGGGCATAGCCGCGGTTATACCGACAACTTTATCGTTGCTTTTTGCTATGTCGACCAACGCTTTTCCGAATACGGCGGTATACGACGGCAGCGACGTTCCTTTTTTCAAAGAAATTCCGGTTAATTTGTCGAACGGCGTTGCCGCATGAAGCCGCTGCGAGTGATTTTCGGCGGGTTTGTAACCTTTACCTTTCTCAGTAATAACGTGAACCAGTATCGGTCCGTTTAAGTCTTTTACGTGTTCGAAAAGTCTTATTAATTGAGTAATATTATGGCCGTTAATGGGTCCGAAATATCTGAATCCGAGCGCTTCGAACAACATGCCCGGAGTAAGAACGGCTTTAATGCCCTGCTCGATACGCGCGGCAACTTTTCTGAGCCTGTCCCCGAAATAGTCGAGTTTGCCCGTTAAATCCCAGATAGCGCCTTTGAACCTGTTATATTCGGGATGTGAAATCATTTCGTTAAAATACTTCGAGATTTGCCAGACATTCGGGGCAATCGACATTTGATTGTCATTTAAGACGACAATCAGATTTTTTTTAAGAAGTCCGGAATTATTCATGGCTTCGTAAGCCATACCGCCCGTCATAGCTCCGTCGCCTATAACCACCACGACTTTTCGGTTTTCTTTCAGAATATCGTTGGCGACCGCCATACCGAGAGCTGCCGATATAGAAGTCGAAGCATGACCGGCTCCGAATGCATCGTACGGACTTTCGCTTCGTTTTAAAAATCCACTGATACCTTTGAACTGGCGGATGGTTTTCAATGCGTCTCTTCTGCCCGTAACGATTTTATGCGGATATGCCTGATGTCCCGTATCCCAAACAATTTGATCATAAGGCGTATTGAAAACTTTATGAAGCGCAACGGTCAACTCGACCGTGCCGAGTCCGCCCCCGAAATGACCTCCTATCTGCGAAATTACGTCAACCATATATTGACGGATTTCCGTACAAAGCAGTTTCAGGTCCTGTCCTTCCAGCTTTTTTATATCGTCGGGAGAATTAATATCGAATAACAGTTTGTAATCGTTCTTATTTGGCATTGTATTCCTTTATGAGTCCTTATTAATTTCATCTTCGAATTTCTTTTTTATTTCCGTTATTTTCAGTTCGGCAGTTTTCAGAACGTGATAGCAAGCTTTTGCCAATTCCATGCCCTCTTCGTAGAGCCGGATCGATTCGTCAAGTTGAAGATTTCCTTCTTCGAGTTTACCGGAAATTTCTTCCAGACGCGTTAGCATTTCTTCGAAATTTTTTTCTTTCTTCTTACTCATTTATTATTGTCTCTCCGTCGTAAAAAATTAGATTGAATTTTTCTTTTTTGTCTAAATTTTTCAGTCGAGTTATTACGCGGTCGTTTTGTTTGACAAGCGTAAATCCCCTTTCGAGTATACGATTCGTATCGAATTTTTCCAATTTTACTTTTAACAATTCCAGACGATTTCGCGAGTATTGAATAATGTTATCGAAATTGTTCTGAAATCTGTAGTATAAATTATCGAGGTATTGTTCCTTAGTTCTGATATTATCGATCGGAAGTTTAAATCCGTACGACGACAAAAACGATTCCACGGTTTCTTTGTAATCAAAAATAAGAGAGAATATTTTATCCGTAAAATTATATGAAAATTCGTCAATAAAGGCAAAGATTTCGTTAATATCCGGCGTAGCCAATTCCATTGCCGCAGAAGGAGTAGGAGCTCGAAGGTCTGCGACAAAATCTGAAATCGTAAAATCGATTTCGTGCCCCACTGCGCTTATAACAGGAATACGGGAATCGAAAATAGCCCTGGCTACAATCTCTTCGTTGAAAGCCCATAAATCCTCGAGCGAACCTCCTCCCCGCCCGACAATAATCACGTCGATATCGTCCCTTTGATTCAGCAGTTTAATGCTTTCGACAATCTCCTCGGCAGATCCGGGTCCTTGAACTCTGCATGGAGCAATAACCAGTTCCACAACCGGATAACGCCTTTTGGCAACGCTTTGCATGTCCTTAAACGCCGCTCCGTCGATTGCCGTTACAATACCGATTTTTTCCGGAAATTGGGGAATCGGCTTTTTGTATTCCGCGTCAAAAAGTCCTTCGGCGGCAAGCTTTTGTTTCAATTTTTCGAAAGCTGCCTGAAGTTCGCCAACGCCTGCAGGTTTCATCGAACGAACATCGATTTGATAATTTCCGCGCGGAGGATAAACCGTCAATCTTCCTTTTACAATAACTTTCATTCCGTCTTCCGGCGAAAAGAAAACGTAACTGTTGACTCCCCGCCACATTGTGCAACTTATCTGCGCGTTGGCGTCTTTAAGCGTAAAGTACCAGTGACCCGATACGTGCGCTTTGAAATTGGAAATTTCGCCGACTACCGAAATTTCGGCAAAATTTTCTTCGAGAAGATTTTTTATCTGACCGGTTATTTCACTTACGGTTAATATATTGTTATCGAAATTAAATTCGCCGTCCTGCATTTTTATCTTAAAAATTAATTGAAAAAAAGTTAGAATAAATTCCTACCGAATATTCATTAAACCGATAATTCCCGCCGGAAATTCCATTCGAGTAACGATATCTTGCGTAAAATGTAAATACGTTTTCGATTTTGAACAGACCGAGCGACAATTCAGGACTGTAACCGTAGGATCCTTTGAAATCGTTAAAATAAGAGATGCCCAGGGATATATACTCGATTGCCGGCAGCTGGATTATCTGTTTATATCCTACGCGAATAAAATCCCGACTCAAATCAGGATTGCCCTTGTTAAATACGTATGTATACTCGACTCCGACATAACCGAGCGGATAATTGTAGCCGCCCGAGTAAAACGAAAACAGCGGAATTTCTTTTGACAGTCCGAAATAATCTTTTTCGTTATATCTGATATAAACCGGCGAAGGCAATCCGAATATTACGCCTCCGAAACAACAAACCTGCAGCAGATTGAGATTACGGTCTTTCATTACAATATTATGCGGGAATTCCGCTTCGTACGGCGGGCTCTGAATTTTATTCCCGTTTCTGTCTGTTATTTCAATTCTGTAGCGGAGATACTTGCCGTTAGTTTTTAATTCGGTTACGTCTTTTTCGAATTTGTGATCGACCTCTGGCTTCTTCGAAATAATAAACTCACCCGTATTTTCAATTATAACCTTCGAGATGACGCTGTCGGTTGTAAAAAAAGTCAGGTTAAAAACGTAAGGAGCTTCCGGGCTGATGTAAGAATCGATGATGTAAATCTCAATATCTTCTTGTCCCTGAGCCAATAAAAGACCCGCGGGAGAAAACGAAAATAAAACTATAAGTAAACCGGTCAGAAACTTGTTCATGTCCTTAAAAAAATTGTCCGTTAAAAATACGCTTTTTTGGAATAACTTTTTGGTAATCCGCACGGATACTACTACGAAAAAATAGCTATATTTAGGATTGGAAATAAAAAATACGGATATAAAAATGAAAATACTTGTCTCAAACGACGACGGAATCGACTCGGCGGGGATTGCCGCTCTGGCTGAAGAGCTTAAGAAAATCGGAGATGTAACGGTAGTCGCGCCGAGGACAGAACAAAGCGCTGTCGGACACGCAATTACCATGAAAATTCCTCTGCGAGTAACAGAATATTATAAGAACGGCGATTTTTTCGGTTATGCGGTTGAAGGAACTCCTGCCGACTGCATCAAGATGGGCATTCGAAATATAATGAAGACAAAGCCCGATATCGTAATATCAGGAATCAATCACGGATCGAATACGGCGATTAATATAATTTATTCCGGAACGGTTTCTGCCGCACGAGAAGCGGCAATCATGGATGTGCCCGCTATTGCAATTTCGGTAACAAGTCACGAAGCGACCGATTTTTCGTATGCCGCCAAAGCGGCTTCATTGCTGGCGCAAACTGTAGTAAAAAACGGTTTGCCCGCAGGAACACTATTGAATGTAAACGTGCCGGATTTACCCGAGAACGAAATAAAGGGGATGAAACTTACCCGTCAGGGAAAATCCAAATGGGACGATATCTACGAAGAAAGAATCGATCCCTACGGCAAAAAATATTTCTGGCTTACCGGAAAATTAATCGAAGCCGACACAGATTTGGAAACAGATCAATTTGCAATCCGGAATAACTATGTTTCCGTTACGCCTATACATTTTGACCTGACCGATTACGACACTTTCGAAGACATGAAAAAGTGGAATATCGAGAACCTATCGATCGACAATTGACATGAACTTAAAAAGTATCGACATCACATTCGACTTCGAACCTTTCATCGCTCTGACTGCCCTGATACTGTTGATACTTTTTGCATTTTATACATATAAATACACGCTCCCGCCGTCGGGTAAATTTACAAGATATTTTCTTGCTTCGGTAAGAAGCGCAATCTTTATTTTGCTCGTTCTTCTATTAATCGATCCTGCAATAAAAGTTACTTATCAAAAAATAAACAAACCGTCGATAAAAGTGTTCGTCGATAATTCCAATTCGATGACAATGCCCGACAGCGCCGCAAACGTAAAAACAGTCCGCGATATAATTGAAAAAATCACGGACAGAATCGGAGCTTCGGCGCAACTTTATACGTTCGGAGAAAGAATAAAACCGTTGAATGCCGATTCTCTCGAGGCAATAGATTTTTCGGAATACACAACGGATTTTAAGCCGATAACGTCAAACCTCGATATCGATTCGACTGCGGCTTCCGTAATAATTAGCGACGGAATAATAACCGCCGGAACAGACAACATAAAATCGGAATCCGTTCCTCTTTTTACCGTAGGCATAGGCGATTCGGCAGCGCGCCCGGATATTTATATCGAAAACATTTATTATAACAATATCATTTACTCCGGAACGGAAACCGAAGCCGAAGCAATCGTAAGAAACAATAACGCAGCCGGCGTTTCAAAAGTCGTAGAGTTTTATATCGACAATGTTCCGGCGTCCCGTAAACAGATCGAGACGGATAACTCGGGAATCAACAGAGTTAAATTCGCTTTTACTCCCGCCGCTCCCGGTAAACATAAAATTACGATAAACGTTCCGCCCGAAGAAAACGAATTCAATAAAAACAATAATACGAAAACCGCATTCATCGACGTTCTCAAGAACAAGACGAAGATTTTTTTAGTAGCCGGCAAACCTTCGTCCGATTTTACAATCTTAAATCTGGTTCTGAACGGCAACGAGAATTTTGAAACGAAAAAAATAGTTTTCGTATCGCCCCGGAAAATTTACGGTTCGGAGAATATCTCCAAAATCGACAGCAGCGAACTTTTCATTCTTATTGACTTTCCTTTGAAATCGACACCTGAAAATTTTGTAAAGCAGGTTTATGAAACAATAAAGAAAAAGAACGTTCCCTTTTTGCAATTCATTACTACGAACACGGACATTACAATACTGAACAAATATCCGTATATAATGCCTTTTAAAGCGGAGAAATTGGATCCCGAGAAACTTGAGATAAACGCATTAAACAATAATTCTTTTTTCTTCGATTGGGACGAACTTCAATCTTTACCGCCGTTGATAACGAACGGGAATCTCTACCGGTTATCGCCGGATACGGAAACGCACCTTACATATTCGCTCAAGAACAAATCGTTCCCATTGTTTATTACGCGTTCAACATCGGGCGGCAAGAGCGCTTTCTTTCTTGCAGAAGGAATTTGGAGATGGCATCTTACTATTGCGGAACGTTCAAATGTTTTATTGCCGGGATTTATAAACAAACTTGTCAAGTGGCTGACGGCGGATAATTCTAAAAAACTTTTCAAGGTAATACCGCAAAAAGAATTGTTCTCTTCGGTTGAAGAAGTCGATTTCGTTGCCGAATTATACGATCCGACATTTATACCGGTCAATAACGCAAACATTAAAATGGAAATAAAGTCGGGGAACAGAATATCGGAATTTCAATTTCTTCCCGTTCAAAACGGCATTTATTCGGCAAAGGTTTCCGGACTCAATCCGGGTGATTATAAATTTACGGCTGACGCGGCATATGACAATATTACATTGTCAGACTCAGGACGCTTTACGGTAGTCAACGCCAATCCCGAAAAAATAACTACTCGAATGAACGCAGAACTGCTCAAGAGGATAGCTTACAATTCCCGCGGCAAGTATTATTCCCCCGAAAAGATTTCGGAATTACCGGATGAACTCGGCAAATTAATCGAGAATCACAAAAGCGAAGAACTGATTACCGACACCGTTGATTTAAAGTCGAATTACGTTGTCGTTTTATTGCTGATATTTTTATTCTCGATCGAATGGTTTTTGCGAAAAAGAATCGGTATGTTATAGTATAATTTGCCGGTTTATAAGAGGGCAAATTGATGCTCAAAAATTATATCGATTTTCTGCTTCCCCGATTTTGTTTGCACTGCAATATTAAACTGAACGCCGGCGAGGACTATCTTTGCAACGGTTGCGCGGAGTCTTTACGTAGAGCGGATAAACCATCTTCATACCGCCTTAAGAGAAACAAATCCTTATGCGACTTCCGCTCGCTCTATCTTTTCGAAAAAGAGACTCCAGTTCAATCCCTGATTCATAATTTGAAATACAACGGTAATTTCCGTATCGGAATTTATCTCGGCAGGCTATTAGGAAATGAATACAAAAATTTATTTCTCAATGAATGGAATATTGAAGGCATCGCGCCTGTGCCGCTCTATCATGCAAAACAAGCGGAACGCGGATACAATCAATCGTATTATATTGCAAAAGGAATTCACATCGCAACAAAAATAAAAATAATCGGAGCGCTAAGGCGAATCCGATACACGCAATCACAAACGGAATTAACTCTATCGGAACGGATGTTGAACGTTCGCGGCGCGTTTGAAATTAAACGTTTTAAGAAAGTCGACGGTAAAAAATTACTGCTCGTCGACGACGTCATCACGACAGGTTCAACGGTCGACGAGTGCGCCGCTGTTTTGCTTAAAGCGGGAGCTGCCGATATTTATGCCGCTTCTGTTGCAATTGCCGTATAACGATTACATTCTGTCGGGCGCGGAAACGCCGAGCAATGACAATCCGTTTTTAATTACTGTTTTTGTAGCGACGATCAGAGCGATTCGAGCTTCGGCTAAATCTTTCGGACTTCCGATAACCCTGCAAACAGTATAGAATTTATGAAAGAGCGCTGCGAGTTCTTCCAGATAAACGCAGATTCTGTGCGGCTCATAATTTTCCGCGCTCAGCATCACTTCGTCCGGATACTGATACAATTTTTTGAGCAAACGTTGTTCTTCGTCGGTTTCAAGCAGATGAAGATTTTCAGTCGACATTTCGAGCCCTTCATCGCGAGTCATCCTAAGAATTGAAGAAATTCGGGCGTGGGCGTATTGCAGATAAAAAACGGGATTTTCGTCTGATTGCTTTTTTGCAAGATCGATATCAAAATTAAGATGGCTCGTTATGCTTCTCATATTGAAAAAGTATCTTACCACGTCGGAGCCCACTTCGTCAATCAATTCATCGAGAGTAATATAATTAGCTTTACGCGTGGACATTTTTACAATTTCGCCGCCCTGCATAATCGTAACGAACTGATGAATCAGAACTTTTATTTTGTCCGTATCGTATCCCAAAGCTTTTAGAGCAGCCATTACGTCGGGATAAGTGGCATTGTGGTCGGAGCCGAACAAATCCACAATCAAATCGTATCCGCGCTCAAATTTTGTGATATGATAAGCAATGTCCGGAAGCCTGTACGTAGGCTCGCCTGTCGATTTGACTATTACTTTGTCCTGCTCGTTGCCCAGCTCGGAAAATTTGAACCAGACCGCGCCGTCTTTTTCATACGAAAGTCCTTTTCGATTAAACAAATCGAGCAAGTCTTTAATTCTTCCTTCTTCATAAAGACTGTGTTCGTTGTAATAATTGTCGAAAACGATATTGAGGCGTTTCAGAGTTTGATTAATTTCAACGAAAATTTCTTTTTCGGCTCTTTCTTTGAATATACCTTCCGCGCTTTCGTTTTTTAATTTGTCCCCGTACTCATCGTACAATTTTCTTGCAATCTCTTTTATATATTCACCCTGATAATACTCTTCGGGGAATTCAACTTTTTCGCCGAGCAGTTCCAGATACCGCAGTCGTACCGAATCGCCGAGCACGCGCATTTGTCTGCCGGCATTGTTGAAATAATATTCCCTGTCGACCTGATAACCGATTGCGTTGAGAAGATTCGCAACCGTATCCCCCGTAACCGCATTGCGTCCGTGCCCAACGGTCAAAGGACCTGTCGGATTTGCCGATACGAATTCGACCTGAGCTCTTTTGCCTTTATATTTATCCGACTTTCCGTAAGACCCGCCCGCTTCGATAACAGTTTTTACAAGATTACTGATATAGTTTTTTGCGAAGAAGAAATTGATAAAACCTGCGCCTGCGATTTCGGTCTTTTCAATTACGCTCTTATCTACTTCCAGAGCTGACAAAATTTCTGCTGCTATTTCCCTCGGATTCTTTTTAAGTTTTCTGGAAAGGAGCATTGCAATATTCGTCGAAAAATCGCCGTGACTTTCCTGTTGAGGCACTGTAAAAATTATATTAACGTCTTTTAAATATTCGAGCTTCCGAGCCGCTTTGTCGAATAACGAGTAAAGGTAGTTTCTCAATTTTTCTTCTCCTTAATTTTTTTTGCGGACGGTTTCGATTCCGGGATAATCGCCGGGGCGTCTCCCCACAATTTCTCGAGTCCGTAATAATCTCGCACGTCGTATTTGAAAACATGCACAATTACGTCGAAGTAGTCGAGTATAACCCACCTCAACGTTTCGTATCCTTCCCTGTGCAAACATTTAATGCCCTGTTCGGATAGCTTTTTGTCGATTTCGTCCGCAATTGCTTTAACCTGTTTGTCGGCTTCGGCGGAACATATAACGAAGAAATCCGCTATTCCCGATAACTTTCTCAAGTCGAGAATTTTAATGTCGTAACCTTTTTTCGATTCTATAATGGAAGCAATCTTTTTCGAAAACGTAAGCGAATTCACATTTACCTCTTTGTTTCTGTTGGTTTTAATGAATAATAATCGCGTCCGATTATTATCGATACATCGAGAAAATAATCTTCATTCAGCTGCTGTATTATATTTCCTTTTTTGACTCCGAGCGCGTCGGCGACTTTCAGTGCATTGGCTTTATTTCCGATGCGATCGATTACTATCGTTTCGTCGATGTCGAATCGAATATAATTGTCCACGTTGACAACGTCGAATCCGTTGTTCCTGAGATAATCTGTAAATCTTTCCCCTACTCCCGATATGCCGCACCCGTTCAGCACTTCCACCTGAATAATTTCCGAAGGCTCTCCTGTTGCCGCGCTTGAATTAAATCCGTCTCCGCCTTTGTGAATCTTAACGTAGATCGAATAAATCATCAGTATGATTATCGCAATCAGAAGAAAGTTGGCTATGTTCAGAAACAGATTCTTTACCGAAGATACCGTATTTTCTTTTTTTCCCGGCAATTTATTATTCTTCTTTATTTTTTTACCGCTTTAAGGAAATTTACTGAAGACGAAAAATAATAAAAATCATCAACTAATTCTTTACGTAAATAACCGGCGGGGAATATTACGGCATAATTTTAAACGTAATACTCTTGCCGTATTAGAAACGCGCTTGATGTTTTCCGAAGGTCAATAACCGTAATAATAAAAAGGCGAATAATAATTTCTGAAAGGCGAATAGTACGAATACGGTATATTCCTGTATTGCAGTATGACTGACATATTTTCGGTAGGTCTGTATGTAAGTTGAGCTCTGCTCAGATAAATTCCGTTGATGTTTTGAGTAAAGCCCGAACCGAATGTGTTATAAGGGGTATTTACAATGCTAATATCAGCGGAGACGTCCAATTTATCGTTGAATTTATAGAACATACTGTTTGTATAAGTCGTAAGAGCAAGATTGCCCGCCGAACCGAAAGAGCTGAAAGAAACATCGATAGTATGATTCATCTTAAAATTGTTCGGACTAAAAAAGCCGAATATATTCGATTGCGAGTTGTTCAATATGCCGCTTTTAATGTCGGGCGCCGGCTGATCTTTGAACTGCCCGAATAACGTGGAAGCAGCAAAAATCATTAAGATTACTATCGATCTTCTCATTTCCGCTCCGATTTTTGAATGTTAGACATCACGGCATTCAATTTGGTTTCAATTTTCAACGTAATATTAAGATTAGTTATCTCAATTGTCAAGTCAATTATACGGATATTTCCGCAATCATTTCGATTTCAACGGGCGCATTGATCGGTAATTCGTTGACGCCGACAGCGCTGCGCGCATGTTTGCCTTTATCGCCGAATAAATCAATTAAAAATTCCGACGCTCCGTTTGCCACTTTCGGCTGCCCGGTGAAATTATCGGAGGAATTAACGAACACAGTAATTTTGACAATCTTTTTGATTTTATCGAGACTCCCGATTTCCGCTTTGATTACGCTGAGACAATTTAGAGCCGCAATTTTCGCGCACTCGGCGGCTTTTTCTTCCGTTACATCCGCGCCTACCTTTCCTTCGGCTAATAATTTACCGTCGACTGTCGGAAGCTGACCCGCAGTAAAAATAAGGTTACCAGTTACTTGAGCCGGCACATAAGCCGCCAGTGGTTTTGCCGCCGCCGGCAAATCGCGCCCCGTAAGTTCTTTAATTTTTTCTTCTATCATTTTTTCCCCATTTTTTTTACCAAATATACGAAGTACGGATATTTTTTGGTAACCTCGACATTTCAATTTATTTTTGCGTAATCAATTTCAAAGGAAGCAGAATGACAAATTCCAAATTCGAAAAACTTTACGAAATAATGAAACGCCTGAGAAAAGAATGCCCCTGGGACAAAGAGCAAACCCACGATTCTATAAAAGGCGCAACCATAGAAGAAACATACGAATTGGTCGAAGCCATCGACGAAAAAAATTACGAAGAAATGAAATCGGAACTGGGCGATTTGCTTCTTCACATTGTTTTCCATTCGGCTATTGCAGAGGAAAACGGCAAATTCGATATTAACGACGTTATTGATACGATAACGGAAAAACTGATCAGACGGCATCCTCACGTTTTCGGGGAGGTAAAAGTTAACGGGACGGACGAAGTAGTAAAAAATTGGGAAGAAATAAAGCTCGCCGAAGGAAGGGATTCCGTATTGCAAGGCGTGCCCAAAAATTTGCCCGGATTAGCCAGAGCCTACCGCTTACAGGAAAAAGCCTCTAAAGTCGGTTTCGACTGGAACGATAAAGAAGACGTCTGGAAAAAGGTTCTGGAAGAAATCGAAGAATTAAGGGAATCCGAAAAAGAGGGAGACATCAAAAAAACGGAAGAAGAGCTCGGGGATTTGCTTTTTGCCATAACAAACTACGCGCGATTTTTAGGGGTAAATCCGGAAAACGCGCTCAGACTCACTAACGAAAAGTTTATCAAAAGATTCAATTACGTCGAGCGGAAGATAAAAGAATCAGGCAAATCGATAACCGATTCCGATTTAAATGAGATGGACAAATTCTGGGAAGAGAGTAAAAACAAAGAGTAGTTTCATTCTCCGTTCTTTTTGTTTTTGCCGTTATTCTCGCTGTAATGTTTTTCGTAAGCGTCGATAATATCTTTTACGAGTTTATGACGCACTACGTCGGCTTTGTCGAAATATACGAATGCCACTCCGTCCACATTCTTTAATATTTCCTTCACCTGCACCAAACCGCTCTGAGAATACGACGGCAAATCGATCTGAGTAATATCTCCGGTAATAATGGCTTTGGAATTTGGACCGAGTCGCGTGAGAAACATTTTCATCTGCATGGTCGTCGCGTTTTGAGCTTCGTCCAATATAACGTAAGCGTTATTCAACGTTCTGCCTCTCATATATGCCAGCGGCACGATTTCGATCACTCCCCTTTCGATATAATTACGGAGTTGTTCGGCGGGCAACATATCTTCGAGAGCGTCGTAAAGAGGACGCAGATACGGATCGATCTTTTCGCGAAAATCGCCTGGCAAAAATCCGAGGCTTTCGCCGGCTTCAACTGCCGGACGCGACAATATAATTTTCTTAACGCTTCCTTTTTTCAAAGAAGCCACCGCCGAAGCGACCGCAAGAAAAGTTTTTCCCGTGCCCGCGGGCCCAATTGCAAAACAGATATCGTTTTCTCTTACGGCTCTGATATAACTTATCTGATTCGGCGTTTTTGCTTTGATGGCGTCTTTTTTCGAATAGAGTACAATGTTGTCGTATTCATTGTCGTTTATAATTTCCTTGCCCTGGAGCGTAAGGTCAATAATAGTTTCAACGTCTTCGCTCGTAAGTCTGCCCGTCGTGTTCAATACAAAAACCATCTCTTTAACGATTCTTTCAATCGTATCGACTTCTTCGTCATTTCCTTTTAAAATTATGTTATCGCCTCTGACAATAACGTCGGAGGAAAACCTCGCTTCGATCGGTTTGATATTCTTATCGTTAAACCCGAAGAGGGATATTAAATCCACATTTTCCAGTTTCAAAGTTTTTTCTTTCAGAATTACCGCCTCCTTACTGATAAATAAAAAAAGCCCTCTTCATCTCAGAATGAAAAGGGCTTTATGAATTTTAAATAAACTTCACTTATACTTACAGACTCCGATTATTGAGCCGATTGAGCCGGCGGAGCCGGTTTGTAATTTCTTCTGATCTTGTCGTATTTGGCTTTTTCTTCTTCCGTCAGATTCGGAATTTTGAAAACTTGTTTCGGATAAATCAGATCCGGATTTTTGATCTGATCTCTGTTGGCTTTGTAAATCATCGGCCAAGCGAACGGATTGTCGTAATGTTCTTTTTTCTTGGCAATGTTCCAGAGGCAGTCGCCTTTAACAACAGTATAGTTGATTTCTTTCGGCGGCTCTACCCATGCATCGAGTTTGCGCTGCAATTGATTGTGAACTTTATCAAAGAATTGCGGCAATGCCGAAATTTTGTTCTTTTTGAGAGCGTCCAGCTCAGCCTGACGATCTGCTTTTGGGGATTCTTTAGCGTCAATCTTTTTTTCTAAAGCAGCGACCTGTTTTCCGAAATTATCTACGTCTGCTTTCGTAGCTCCGACCATTTCGTATAATTCCTTCATGCAGTCGTCGTAGCTCTGCAATTTTTCGCTTGTAGCTTTCAAGTTTGCTACTTCTTGTTTGAGAGAGTTCAATTCGGTTGTAAGAGCAGCTTTCTTTTCTGTCAGACGATTAATTTCGTTCTGCCACTCCTCTTTAGTCATTTCCTTTTCCTGCGCAAAAACCGTGGCAGAGAGGAGTAATACGGATAATACTACCATTAAAGTTTTGTGAATTTTCATCTATTCCTCCGATTTTATTTTTAAACTTTTGGGTTAAAAAAGAAATTACATGCCGAGTTTCTCGAGATTTTTCTTAGTTTCGGCTTTTGTTTTTGCGCATTCATCCAATTTAGCATTCTTTTCCGCAATTTCTTTTTCGAGCGCAGCTTTTTCACTCTTCAAGGAATTGACTTCTTTTTCGAGCGCTTTAACTTCGGAACGGAGCGCTTCGAGTTCTGCCATCTGTTCTTCGGATACGCCGCTGCAGGCAGTAATTCCAATTAAAGATGCAAACAGAACTACCATAATTCCTGCATTTAATGCTTTTTTGATTTTAATCATAGTCTTTACTCCTCAGTTTGTTGATTATATGAAACGTAATTTTCTATGTTAAATATAAGGAAAATTTTCCCTAAAAAATCAAGAATATTGATTAAACAAGTCTTTTTTCAACCAAACTTGTGTAATTGTTCCCCGCAATAATCAAGTGATCGAGCACCTTTATGTTGAGCAATTTGCCGGCGTCGATCATCCTTTTGGTCAGTTGAATATCCTCGCGACTCGGTTCAGAATTTCCGCTCGGGTGATTATGAACGAGTATTATACTGGCAGAATTGCTTTCTATTGCCACCTTGAAAACTTCTCTCGGGTGGACGACGCTCGAATTAAGACTTCCTTCCGATATCAAGTGATATTCTTTTATTATTTTATTAGAGCTGCTTAAACATACAACATAAAATTTTTCTTTGACTTCGTCGCGAAGCAAGGGAATCATATACTCCGCGATATCTGACGGAGAAACGATTTTTTTATCGGAACGCCATCTGCGTTTGGCGTCTATTCTTCTGCCCAGTTCAAAAGCCGCCAATAATGTAGCCGCTTTGTCTTTGCCTATTCCGTGTTGATTTTTCAATGAATCGAAAGTCTGGATTGACAATACGCTCAAATCCTTAAAATTTTTCAGCAGATTCCTCGCTATCTCTACCGCGTTTATTCCTTTGGTCCCGGTTCGAAGAAGTATAGCAAGCAATTCTGCGTCGGAAAGACTTTGAACGCCCTTGGTAATAAGTTTTTCTCTCGGGCGGTCGTCGGGCGGCAAATCTTTTAAATTAGCCATCCCTTTATCTCCTCTTTTTTACTTATTCCCACTCGATAGTGGAAGGAGGCTTGGAACTGATATCGTAAACTACGCGGTTGATTCCTTTGACCGAACGGATTATTCTGTTGGATACTTTTTCCAGGAAGCGGTGATCGAAGCGGTACCAATCCGCAGTCATACCGTCTGTCGAAGTGACTGCCCGTAATGCCAGAACGTTTTCGTACGTGCGGGCGTCGCCCATAACTCCGACGCTTTGAACCGGCAGTAAAACAGCAAAAGCCTGCCAGATATCGTCGTAGATCCCGTCTTCATGAAGGGCTTTGATAAAAATGTCGTCGGCTTCCCGAAGAATGTCGAGGCGTTCTTTTGTAATTTCTCCCAGCACCCGCACTGCCAGACCGGGACCCGGGAACGGGTGCCGTTTAATAAATATTTCCGGAATGCCGAGTTTCAAACCGATTTCCCGCACTTCGTCTTTGAAGAGTTCGCGGAACGGTTCGATCAGTTTAAAGTTCATCCTTTCTGGCAGTCCGCCAACGTTATGATGCGTTTTGATTGTTACGGATTTTCCTTTTACGGAGACCGATTCGATTACATCCGGGTAAAGCGTTCCCTGAACGAGAAATTCCGCGTCTTTGAATTTCTTTGCTTCCTTTTCGAAGACTTCAATAAAAGTATTTCCGATAATTTTTCTTTTTAATTCCGGGTCGGTCACGCCCTTAAGTCGTTCCAGAAAAAGCTCGGAAGCATCCACGTGAATCAATTCAATATCAAAATTTTCTTTGAACATCTTCACAACGTCGTTCGACTCGTTTTTGCGCATAAGTCCGGTATCGACGTGGATGTTAATCAAATTTTTACCGAGAGCTTTGTGCAACAGAACCGCCGCCACCGATGAATCGACGCCCCCGCTCAAGGCGCATATCGCCTTTTTATCGCCGACAAGTTTTTTTACTTCTTCAATCGTATTTTCTATAAAATTGCCCGGAGTCCAATCGGGTTTGCATTCGCATATATCGAATAAAAAATTGTCGATTATTTTTTTGCCTTCTTTGGTATGAACTACTTCCGGATGAAATTGGAGTCCGTATATTTTATTTGCGGGATTACTAACCGCGCAAATCGGCGAATTTTCCGTGCGTGCAATTATTTTGTAATCATTCGGCAGCTCGGTTATGTAGTCGCCGTGACTCATCCAGACCACCGAATTATTTTCCACACCCTTCAAAAGTTCGTCGTCCCCGATAACGTTAATCTCCGCTTTGCCGTATTCCCTGTTCGAAGCCGGTTCGACCTTACCTCCGTTATACTTGGCGATCAACTGCATTCCGTAACAGATTCCGAGGATTGGAATGCCGAGTTCGAAAATCTTTTTGTCGACAGCGGGAGCGTCTTCGTCGTAAACGCTCATCGGGCCTCCCGAAAGTATTATGCCTTTCGGTCGTTCTTCGATAATTTTATTCAGATCATAGTGATGCGGCTGAATTTCCGAATAGACTTTCGATTCCCTGATACGTCGAGCAATAAGCTGCGTATACTGCGACCCGAAGTCGAGTATGATTATTTTTTGAGGATGTTCCATTTGCAATCAGGCTATTTGATTTTTGTAAGCTTCGGCATCGAGAAGTTGATTTACCTGATCGGGATTAGTTAATTCAATTTTAATCAGCCAGCCTTCCCCGTAAGGATCGGAATTGACAAGCTGCGGCTCGTCCTGCAATTTGGGATTAATTTCGATTACTTTTCCGTCAACCGGCGCATAAAGCTCGCTAACGGTTTTAACCGCTTCAATGGTTCCGAATGATTCGGACATTTTAATTTCTTCCAGTCCCGGATTAATGTCGACGAAGACTATATCGCCCAATTCGCTCTGGGCGTAATCGGTTATGCCGATAATCCCGGTATTGCCTTCCACTTTAATCCATTCGTGGTCTTTGGTGTAATGTAATTCTGCTGGTACGTTCATGACATCCTCATTAATTTATTTAAGTTTTTGTCGAGAAATGAAGTATCGAAATTTCCGTTGACAAAATCGTCATTTTCCAGGATTCTCTGGTGAAAAGGGATTGTAGTTTTAATTCCCTCGACTGCAAATTCTTCGAAGGCTCTTCTGGCTCTTGCAATCGCATGTTTTCTGTCGGTTCCCCACACAATCAGTTTGGCAATTAACGAATCGTAATAAGGAGGTATTACATATTGATTATAAACGTGCGAATCGATTCTTACTCCGAATCCACCCGGAAAGTGTAAGTATTCAATTTTCCCCGGGCTCGGACGGAAATTGTGTTCCGGATCTTCGGCATTAATGCGAAATTCCATCGAATGACCTCTCGGCTCTAAGGGCGGAGAATCGAGTCTCTCTCCGGCTGCAACGAGTATCTGCTGCTTGATAAGGTCGGTATTTCTAACCATTTCGGTAACGGGATGTTCGACCTGTATTCTAGTATTCATTTCGATAAAATAGAAGTTCAGATATTTGTCGACAAGAAATTCAACCGTGCCGGCGCCTTCATAATTGACGGCATGCACGCCGAGCAAAGCTGCTTCGCACATTTTCTGACGCACTTCTGGAGTAATTAACGGAGAAGGCGATTCTTCAATCAATTTCTGGTGTCTGCGTTGAATCGAGCAGTCGCGCTCGCCGTAGTGATATGCGTTGCCGTATCGGTCGCTCATAATCTGAATTTCAACATGATGAGGATTTTCGATAAATTTTTCGATATAAAGGTCAGGCACGCCGAAAGCAGCTTCCGCCTCGGTGCTGGCGGTTTGAAACATCTTTTCGATTTCTTTTTCTTCCCAGACGATTCTCATGCCTTTGCCGCCTCCGCCTGCCGACGCTTTCAGCATTACGGGATAACCGATCCGAGCGGCGATTTCTTTTGCTGATTTTACGTCTTTAACTACGCCGTCGCTGCCGGGTACAACCGGCACGCCGACTCTTTTCATGGTTTCTTTGGCAAACGATTTATCGCCCATGTTTCTGATGGAATCGGGCGAAGGACCGATAAATTTAATATTCGATTCTTCGCATATTTCGCTGAATTCGGCATTCTCGGCAAGGAATCCGTAACCCGGATGAATCGCTTCGGCTCCGGTTATGGCTGCCGCCGACAAGATATTCGGAATTTTCAAATAGCTGTTGCCGCTTTGAGGTGGACCAATACAAACGGCTTCGTCCGCCAGATATGTATGTAAAGAATCGCGGTCGGCTTCGGAATAGACGGCAACAGTTTTAATTCCCATCTCCTTGCATGTACGAATAATACGTACGGCTATTTCGCCGCGATTTGCAATAAGGATTTTCTTAAACACTTTTTCCTCTTTTACGAAGTTTCGATTAAAAAGAGCGGCTGATTGTATTCAACCGGGGTTGCGTTCTCAACGAGAATCTTAACAATTTTACCGCTGACGTCGCTCTCGATTTCGTTCATCAGTTTCATCGCTTCCACTATGCACAATACCGTGCCGGGACTGACTTCGTCTCCTACTTTAACATACGGGTCGGCATCCGGAGCGGGAGCTCTGTAAAATGTGCCCACGATAGGCGATCTGATTTCGTGAAGATTAGACTTTGTGGTTTCTTTTTCGATTTGTTTATCGGCTGCCGGTTCCGCCGCCGACGGATTTTGAACAGGAACTGGAGCAGGAGCCGGAACGCTATGCGTGAATGCAACTTGAGCCTGCGAATCCGAATTTTTCGATATTTTTATTTTTACATCTCCCTCCTGAATCGAAATTTTCGATATATCGCTTTGCTCAACAATTTTTATTAGTTTTTTAACTAAGTTAATGTCCATTTTCGCCCACTGTTTAATTTTTGACTCTTTCGACGTATTCACCGGTGCGTGTATCTACTTTCAGTATATCCCCTTCGTTAATGAAAAGGGGCACGTTAATAGTAGCTCCGGTTTCAACTTTAGCCGGTTTAAGCGCAGTGTTTGTAGTATCGCCTTTGAATCCCGGCTCGGTTTCGACCACTTTAAGCGTAACAAATATCGGAATTTCGGCTGAAATAATCTTTTCGTCGTCGTCGACGAGAAGCTCTATTTCCTCGCCTTCCTTCAGGTAGAGGACTTTTTCTTCCAGCAATTCTTGTGGAATTGTGATTTGCTCGTATGTTTCGTTGTCCATCAATACGAGCCCGGCAGTTTCTTTATAGAGGAATTGATATTTTCTTCTTTCTACACGAACTACGTCGACGGATTCGCCCGAACGGAATGTATTGTCGAGCACTCTACCTGTTCGCAGATTCTTCAGTGTCGTTCTGACAAAAGCGCCGCCTTTGCCGGGTTTAACATGCTGAAATTCAACTATAACGTAGGGTTCTCCTTTGAACTTAATAATTAGGCCGTTTCTGAAATCTGATGTATCTGCCATTTATCGCACCTTCGTTTGTTAATTAATATTAACCTTTTTAATTCCAATATAGTTAATTTCCCGCAAGCGCCAAATATCTGTTTACTTCCTGCATTTGCGGGTAGTCTTTGTATTCTTCCTGAATTTTCAAAAACAATTTTTTGGCGTCTTCTTTTTGATTTGCATTCAAAAGAGCGATTCCGGCTTTCAACAAATATTCGGGATTCGAAGGATTCTCTTCTGTAACCGACGCGGCTTTTCTGTAAAATTCTGCGGCGTCTTCATATTCCCCTTTAGCTTCGTAATATGCGGCTTTGCCGGCTAAAGAAGTCGCCGTCAGCAAAGGATTGCTTCCGCTGTAATCGTCATACAATTCATAAGCTTCGTCAAGTTTGCCCGTCAGCAGATAACAATTAGCCAAATAAATTTTCGCGGTTTCCCCCTGCTCGGTGCCTTCGTATCTGTCGACTATCTCTTTCAATCCTGTTATATTTTGAGCTTTGTCTCCGGCTATAGCCTGCTCGTACTGCGCCGCATCGTAAAGCGGAACAACTTTAGTGAGAAGCGTAGCGGCCATTAAATTATCATTCTCTTTTTTATTCGAATAAAGCACTGCTGCCACAACTATCAGCGCCAATACCGCCGCGCCGATATAAATTTTCATCTGGTTTTCCTGGAAAAAAGTATTGAACTTATAAAAGGTTGTAACGAGTGTGTCTTGTTTAATTTCTTTTTTCGTTATTTTTTTCTTTTTCTGTAACACATTAACCTCACAATATTTTTTAAATCGAAGTAGAAATTTAGTAAATATTAGACTCCAATTCTAATATGATTTGAAAAAATCCATCCGTTATGTCCTGTAAAAACTTCGGCTCTGTAAACGCCCGGTTTGTCAACTTGTAATGACAATTCTTCCGTTTCCAGGGAGCGGTAAATCTCTCCGTTACGAATAATTTTTACCGGGGCAGGCTTTCCGGGTATCTTCAAATGTATTTTCACATCAGAATGGCTGTCGATCGAATCTCCCATAAAATATTTCTCATTTCCCTTTTCCGCATAGAATTCAAATCCTTTTGCGTCTCCTCTGTAAAAGTTGGAAACGAAACATCTTCCTTCTTTCAAAGCGTTAAGAACAATCTCTTTATTTTCAGAGACGCTTTTGGAGGGTTCGAGAGGTTCTTCGGTAAGAATATGCGTTCTGATAGATTTAAACAATACTTTGTAGGGGAATACCTCGACTTCGAAGAAACCGAGCAGGTTGACCTTGTGTGCGTGAGCGTCGACGCCGCCTATACCAACTACTTTTCTTTTCAAATTCAGTTTATCCCACAATTCGATAGTTTCTCGCGGAGGCACCGAAATAGACCTGAGCGGATGTACAAAATAATTGTATTTGTTTTCTTCGGTCAAACCTTCCATCCATTCGGACATATGATTCCAAATTTCGATGCCGTGAAAATCATCGGTATCCCATTCCGTCCACGGGTATGGAGGGTGTTTTTCCATCGAATTTCTTTTTTCGTGCGGATGAGCGATAATACCGATTCCGCCGGCGTCTTTGACAAGTTTAACGTATTCTTTAGCGTTCAACCGCGTGGAATAAGCTTCGTCAATTCCGATTGCCAGAAGATGGTTTTTATTTTCTTTGTCGTTTATTTCGCAGCCTACCAGAACAAGCGTTTTATCGTACCATCCTTCGTAGCCTTCGTGAAGAGCCCTGAGCGTATTATGATCGGTAATAATTATAAAGTCGAGTCCGGCTTCGCCGGCGAACGACGCAATTTCTTCGACAGTGCCCGATCCGTCCGAAAAATTCGAATGGATATGGATTGCGCCCGTGTATTCATACATAATACGCCCGGTAATTTTAACCTTCCACTTCGACGAGCGTGGTGTACTGAGTAGTTTGTTCTTTTATCAGGTCGGATAATTTAGTCATAAGCAGATCGATGCGTTCGTCCTGATTGTCGTCGAAATTTTCAAATGCTTCTTCGGAATTAAAAATATAAACTTCTTCAAAATAGTTCGATTTATTTTTTTGTTCATAAACCGAATAACTTTCCAGACCTTCCGCCTGAACAAGATTTTTTAATTCTTTTACAACGTTAAGATATTCGCTTCTTTTTTCGGGAATAATACTGTAACGGATTGAAAAAATAACTCTACTCATTTATTTCCTCTTTATAAGTTTAATAATTCGCCTTTATAAATAATTTTTGCAGGTCCGGTTAATGAGACGTCTGCAATTTTATCATCGGTTTTGAAATCTACTATAAATTCATCGCCGCTTCTGGGATGCAAAACTACCGGCGGATTGTAATTGAAAATTTTATGAGCCACAATAGCCGCCGCAGCGCTTCCCGTACCGCACGAAAGAGTTTCGTCCTCTACTCCTTTTTCGTATGTTCTTATTTTTAATCCGGAGTCTCTGAATTCGATGAAATTCACGTTAATTCCTTCCGGTTTGAACCTTTCGGAATATCTGAGATTTCTTCCGAGTTCAACTACCGGGAAATTATCGAAATCCTCAAGCGACGATTTTCTAACGTCATCAATATTTATTACGAGATGTCTGGCGCCCGTGTTTATTTCGTAAGCAACGATTTTATTACCGGCTATTTCCAGGTCTTCTATTATATTAATTTCACCGATATCCGAAAAATAAAATTTGATTGCGGTTTCGCTTATAATATTGCCTTTATACCGTTTTCCCCCAGACTCGAAAACAATATCGTCCTTTTTAACTTTGCCTGTAGAGCGGACGTATTTCAGAGCTGTTCTTGCGCCGTTTGCGCACAGCATACCTCCCGTTCCGTCGGCATTATAATAAAGCATTTCAAAGTCTGCATTGTCGGAATTCTTAATAAATATTATCCCGTCGGCGCCGACGCCTAATCGTCGGTCGCAAATTTTCCGGATAAAATATTCGTTTAAATTTAACTCCGGCGTAATATCAGCATCAAAAAGAACAAAGTCGTTTCCCGCAGCGGAACATTTAAAGAAATAAATTTGATACATAGCGATTTCAAATTTAATTCAATATGAAAATGAAAGCAATCAAAAAAGTTATTTTACCACACTCGAAGTATCGCTCCTAATTTTATCGAAAAATTTATTATCTTACCAGGTAATATAAATCGATAATTAAGATGAATTTATTGAATAACATACATAATAATAATTACAAATTAATTCTCGGCGATACATATAAAATTCTTTCCGAATTTGAAAAAAATAAGTTTGATCTCGTAATCACTTCTCCACCTTACAACATCGGTAAAGAATACGAAACAAAAAAATCGATAGAAAATTACTTAAGCGAACAAGAAGAAGTAATAAAAGAAATTATAAGAGTAACTTCTGAAAACGGAAGCATCTGCTGGCAAGTAGGGAATTATGTTGAAAAAGGAGAAGTTTACCCTCTTGATATTTACTATTATCAGATATTTAAAAAATTTGGACTAAAACTAAGGAACAGAATTATCTGGCATTTTGGACACGGTTTGCATGCCAGCAAAAGATTCTCGGGTCGCTATGAAACAATATTATGGTTTACTAAAGGTGATAATTACATATTTAATTTAGACAATGTGCGTATTCCATCCAAATATCCAGGCAAAAAACACTTCAAGGGACCACGTAAAGGACAATTATCAGGTAATCCTAAGGGAAAGAATCCCTCGGACGTCTGGGAAATTGTAAGTAACGATTGGATTAATGAAATATGGAATATACCAAACGTTAAATCAAATCATCCGGAAAAAACAGAACACCCCTGTCAATACCCAATTGAATTGGTAGAAAGGTGTATCCTCGCTTTAACAAATGAAAACAGCTGGGTGTTAGACCCTTATGTAGGCGTAGGTTCTACTATTATTGCAGCTATAAAGAATAACAGAAATGCTATCGGAATAGACAAAGAAAAAAAATATTTAAATATAGCAGAAGATAGGATTAAAATGTTGTTGGAAGGTTCATTAAAAATACGTCCCATTACCAAACCGATTCATGTACCTTCTCCAAACGATAAAGTAGCGCAATTGCCGGAAGAATGGAAAAACTCTAATTTATTTGGGGAATAAATTGTATGAAAATAACCCAAAAATATTCGCACCTAAACGGAGAAGAATTTCTTATAGTTCATCATAAAAAACTGTATAAAGAAATAAAAGAGTATATTTCAAGTATTGACGCCAGTGAATACTTAACAAAAATAAGTAAAGAAAGAAAAATGTACGGGAAAAAATTATATAGCCCGAAAGAAATAAATAAAGCATTGAAAGATAAATTCACATCGGGTAATTGGCGAGAAAGCCGATACCAATATTACATTACATTAAATAGAAATTTAATGGAAAGAAGCCTAACTATGCCTTTCGATAAACAAAAAGACTTTTTAGAAAAACAAGGCGAAAAAAATATAATTTATTCATATAATCAAACTGACTTTGTTAAAGATAATGTGGCTGTTGAAGTACAATTTGGGAAATATGCATTTGTAGCTTATGATATTTTCGTAAAACATATGCTTTTTTATTCAGGTGGACTCATTAACTTGGGAATAGAAATATTACCTACAAAGAAAATGCAATCTATGATGTCGTCAGGAATAGCTTATTATGAAGGAGAAGTATACAATATATTACGTCAAGGACGCAACAATCCACCAGTTCCTTTATTGATATTGGGTATTGAACCTTAGTAATCACTCGTATCTGAGCGCTTCGATCGGGTCTAAATTAGCCGCTTTGTACGCCGGGTATGTGCCGAACCCCACACCTATAAGCACGCATAAAAAGACGCCAATAAGCACCCAATCGACAGGAATTACAGCCGCCGCGTCGAGAAAGGATCCTGCAAAGTTGCCGACAATTATACCGAGAACAATACCAACGATACCGCCCAGCAAAGAAAGTGTTACTGCTTCGAAAATAAACTGTGTAAGTATATTAACTTTTTTTGCACCGATAGCTTTTCTGATACCGATTTCGCGCGTGCGTTCCGTAACCGAGACGAGCATAATATTCATAATGCCCACTCCGGCCGCAAGTAAAGCTATTGCTGCAACGACAATCGAACCGATTCTCACTCCCGACGTAATATCGTTGATTTGAGACAGAACCTGTTCGTTAGACCAGATCTCGAAATCGCTGTCCTCGCCCGGAGGCACTTTTCTTATTAACCGGAAATAACCCTCGGCAAGCTCAATGAGGCGGTTATACGACTCTTTATCGTGGGACATAACAGTAATATTAACGCTCCTCGAACGTTTGCCGTAGAACGATTGAAACGTTGTAATCGGCATAATTGCAAAGTTGTCCTGGCTCTGTCCGAAAACGTCGCCCTGCGATTCCAGAACTCCAATTACTCGTAATTTATGACCGTCGACCTTTACGTATTGGTCTATCGGGTCCGTATTGGGGAAAAGGCGTTTTGCAACGTCCGGTCCGAGCACAATATAATGTTCGTATCTCCGGACGTCGCGTTCATTAATAGCTCGCCCGGATTCAATTTCCCATTTATTGTTCGGAAAAGCTTCGGGAGTAACGCCCGCCACGGGCACATTCGGATTTGTTTCGAGATTTCCCGCTTTCAATTGTTTTCCGAATTGCCATTGTTCCGCGCCCACATATTTGGCTTCGGTCAATTTTTCTTTAAGACGATAATATTCCTCGAGAGTAATATCAGGCCGGTTTCGGTATTTCATTCTTTCGGCTCGTCCGCCGGTTTGAACCGCAGGCCACTTTTGAATCTGAAAAGTATTCTGACCCAATTGCGACACGCCTTTTTCGATGCTGGTCTGCAGCATTTCGATTATTGTACTGATTGCAATAATCGAAAAAATACCGACGATAATTCCGACTATTGTCAATATCGAGCGCAGTTTGTTAGCTTTCAATGAATTTAATGCCACTTTAATAATTTCGATAAATTCCATTATTCATACCTCAATGCTTCTACTGGATCCAGTTTAGCTGCAGTGTACGCGGGAGCAAACCCCGATATTACGCCCGTTGCAATCGATATAACAATTGCGAGAATTATTGTATCGACCTGAACGGAGGTGGGCAAAAATTGATTGACCACAAGGCTCAAAATCAACGCAATTATTAGTCCTAAAAAACCGCCAATCAGGCATATAATAGCGGATTCCGTAATAAATTGACTCAGTATGGTTCGTCTTTTTGCTCCGATTGCTTTTCTGATGCCGATTTCTTTTGTGCGTTCTTTTACAGAGACGAACATTATATTCATAATTCCGACGGCGCCTACAAATAGCGCAAGTCCCGTAATAAATAATCCGGCTATTTGAATTACTCCGACCGTCTGATTAATCGTGTTAAGAAGCCCCTCCTGCTGATTTATAGAAAAGTCGTCGGGTTCGTTATATTTAAGTCCTCTAATTCTGCGCATAATGCCGATGGCTTCTTCTTTAGTAGCTTCCACCATCATACTGTTTCGGGCTCTTACGTTTATCGTAAGACTTCTGAAATTCTGTCCCTGAAAATATTTGTAGATATTTTGCAGGGGCATAAAAATCTGTTTGTCCGGATTAAAGTTGCCCATAACCCAGCTTCCCTGTTCGTCTAGAACTCCGACTACCTTGAACTTATGTCCTTTTACTCTGACAAATTCTCCCACAGCGTAGCCGTTCGGAAAAAGATTCTTGGCAATTTCGTAACCGAGCACTACTACGTTTCTGCCACCTTTACTTTCGAATTCATTGAAAAACCTGCCTTCTCTAAAAGTTAAATTGGTAGTTTTAATATACTCGTCGTTGGTACCCTGAACGATTATCGATTCGACTACTCTGTCTTTGTATTTTACATTTTGATACGACCAAACGGTCGGAGCGGTAGCCAGAGGCAGCTTAGCCAATTCCTTAAATCTTTCATAATCCTCCAGCGTCAAATTTCTACGGTTCCGCAGCTCCCACCACGGCGTATCGTTGTTGAACCATTTCCATTTATCGATATAAAGATTATCGGAGCCTAACGAAGAGACGCCCTTTTGGAATGCGTTGTCAATGCCTTTGATAGCCGTCGACATAAGCACAACAGACGTAACGCCGATAATAATGCCGAGCGTCGTCAGTATGGAGCGCGCTTTGTTGGAAGCGATTGCTCTAAACGAAATAATCAATCCTTCTTTCAGTTCATATATAAACTCTTTCATGTCGCATCCTTTATAATTTAGAAGCCCCGTTCTTTTGAGGTACATAACGGTTAACGACTTTTTCGTCTTTCTCTATCAGACCGTCTCGAATTCTTATAATTCTTTCTGCGTGTTCCGCGATATATTCTTCATGAGTAACAAGAATAATAGTATTACCCTGTTCGTAGATTTCGTTGAAGAGAGCCATTATATCTTCGCCTGTTTTAGTATCGAGATTGCCGGTCGGTTCGTCGGCGAGAATAATTGCCGGGTCGGTTACAAGCGCTCTTGCAATTGCAACACGTTGACGCTGTCCGCCCGAAAGTTCGTTCGGTTTATGATGAATCCGGTCGGCAAGTCCGACATGCTCCAGAGCCATTCGGGCGCGTTCCTTCCTTTCATGAGCCGGAACTCCGGCATAAATCAAAGGCAGTTCCACATTGTGCAAAGCGTCCGACCGCGGCAGCAAATTAAAAGTCTGAAACACGAAACCGATTTCGCGATTTCTGATTGCCGCCAGTTCGTTGTCGCTCATTTCGCTTACGTTAACGCCTTTGAATTCGTACAAACCTTTCGTAGGCGTATCGAGGCAGCCGAGAATATTCATCAAAGTCGATTTACCGGAACCGGACGGACCCATAATTGCGACATATTCCCCTTTGTCGATTCGCAACGATACATCCCTTAGAGCGTGCACTTCTTCGCTGCCAACCTGATATATTTTTGCAATATGTTCAATATTGATTATGTTCATAACATTACCGCCTTATTTTTCGTTTTGCGCCAATTTTGATTTGCCAGAAGTTACCGTAACCGTTTTACCGTCTTCAAGTTCTTTCGAAATTGCGCGATAAGGTCCGCTGATAACTTCTTCGCCGCCTTTCAGCCCTTCGATAATTTCGATATAATTATCGTCGCTTATTCCCGTTTTCACTTTAACCATCTTGGCTTTTCCGTTTTCGACAATAAACACAACTTCCTGCGGTTTATTCTTCCTGTTGTTTTCTTTAGCGACTCCTTCCTCTCCTTCTTCCTGTTTTTCAGGTTTGGGCACTCTGGCTGTTACGCTTTGAATCGGCACGGCAAGAACGTTTTCTTTGGTTTCAGTTTCAATGTCTGCGTCGCACGACATTCCGGGTCGTATTTTATCGTCTTTATCCGTCAAACGGATTTTAACTTCGAAATTGACGACCTCATCCTGAGTGCCGAGTCCGGAAGTGATTGCGCTGTTGCCTATTTGCGTAACAATGCCTTTGAATACTTTGTCGCCGAAAGCGTCGATATTAATTTTAGCCGTATCCCCGATTGAAACCAGTACAACGTCGTTTTCATCCACTTCTACAGTAGCTTCCATATTATTCAAATCGGCAACAGTAAGCAGTTCCGTGCCCGTAAAGCCGCTGCCTATAACTCTTTCGCCCAGTTCGACGTTCAATTTGCTTATTGTGCCGTCCATAGGAGAATATACATAAGTTTTATTCAAAGTTTCGATGGCTTCTTTCAAGGCTGCTTCCGCCTGGGAGACCATCGATTTTTGGGATTCGTAGTTTCCCAGAGTTTGTAAATAATTTGAACGAGCCGCTTCGAGATCGGCGTCGCTTGCCAAACCTTTTTGAGTCAATTCCTGAACTCGTTTATAATCCGATTCAACTTTTTCGAGCAATGCTTTTGTGGAATTCAAAGAAGCCCTTGCCTGCTGAAGACGTGCTTCGGCGCTGTTTTTCTGAGCTTCGTAAATATCGGGCTTGATACGTAAAAGCAGCTGCCCCTTTTTGACGTTGTCGCCTTCTTTAACCAACAGACTTACAATTTCGCCCGTAGCTTCGGCGGCTATTTTAACCTGAAATTCGGGATTAATTTTTCCCGTTGCCGTTACCACCTGCGTAATTGTTCGCCGGGATACTTTTTCGGTTTGCACCGGAATTATTTCTTCTTTGTTACCTGCAAATGCAACCAGGAGAATTACAACAACAAGCAACAGTCCCAGTCCGCCGAAAACAAATAATTTTTTTCTGGATTTCTTATTCCCATTAGCCATTTTAATTAACTCCTTTTATTCAAATTTTTTGTAGTCTAATTTACCGAGAGAATTTTGAAGCTTGTCGTACTTCGTATAGAAGTCGTACAACGCGTTTATTTTGCTTCTGACCGCGTCGATATAATCCCTGTCAGCCTGGAGAACGTCGAGAATTGTGCCTGCGCCAAGATTGTAACGTTCCTGATTCAACTTGCGATTTTCTTCCGCAGCCAGAACGTTTTTAGTAGCCACGTCGAGGCTCTTTTTTGCGGCGGTAAGGTCTAAATAACCTTGTTTAATTTCGATCTTAATTTGTCGTTCGAGCGCGTTCAAATCTTCGTTGACGTTTTTAAGATTAACTTCCGCCAATTGGATTTGATTTTCCGTCGACCAATTGGAGAATATCGGAATGCTCAGAGTAGCTCCTACATAAAACACTTTTCTGTCGAATAATTTATTTACGTCGACAGAAGAAGTAGACCAGGAATAATTAGCCGAAAGCGTAGGGAACAATCCCGAACGCGCGATATTAAGACCTTTACGCGCCGAGCTCAAATTGAATTCCAGGCTTTTATAATCGTACCTGTTCTCAAGCGCATAATTGACCATTGTTTCTATATCGTCGAAATCTTTCATATAAAAATCCGTATCGATACTTTTCATCCCTTCGAACGGATCGACCAGGTCATAATCTTCAAGCACGTCGAGCCCAAGATAATTCAGAAAATTGCTTAAAGCCGTTTCGTAAGTGTTGCGAGCCTGTATCAATTGAAGTTCGGCATTCCCGAGCTGCACCTGAGCCGTATAGACGTCGGCTTTCGCGACTGAACCCAACTTGTTTTTTTCATTGACCGTTTCGTATAACTTCTCGTAATATTTAACGTTTTCTTCGCGTACCTTCATCAGTTCGCGGGCGTTCAGCACCTGATAAAAATAATCGGTTGTTTCGTAAACCACATTTTGCTTAACTTTTTCGAGATTATACTCGGCCGCTTTCAAATTGTATTTCTTCTGATAAATGTTGGACACATTGGCGAGACCGTCAAACAGCACCAGATTTCCGCCCATGCCGACAGAGTAATAACGGCTGTCGGTTTGAGACGGGGGAATTTCAACAACATTGCCAAAGAAGTCTCTTTGAGTTCCGCCTACGTCGTTAACGCGCTGCCAGTTCCACTGAGCCTGCAAACCGAAAGAAGGCAGAAGTTCGCCGTATGCGTTTTTGAGTTGAGAATAATTTGATTCGAGATTATTCCGCGTTTTAATAAGCGCCGTGTTTCGATCGAGCGCTATCGATATTGCCTTATCGAGAGTTAATTTCTTCTGAGCCGTTATAGGGATGGCGGTCAGAATAATTAATAATGGCAGAATTACTTTTTTCATTATCACTCCTTTTTGTGCTCTTTATTTGCACCGAATTTACATTGATTACGACGCAATATTAAAAAGAAAGTTTCAACATGTTTAAAATTATTTTACTTTCTTTAAATATTCGTCCTTTATTTCCAAAAAATAATTATATGCGTCTTCATAAGTATTTTGAATTTTGCCGTCGAGAATAGCTTCTTCGATAGCCTTCTTTATTTCGCCTACGGTTTTAGACGGCGGTATACCGCAGACTCTCATAATTTCGTCTCCGCGTACCGGCGACTGAAAGGCTCTCAGCCTGTCCTTCTCCTGGACTTCTTTAACTTTTTCCATCACGCGGTCATAATTCGATAGATATTTACTTACCTTTTCGGGATTTTTACTTGTAACGTCGGCGCGGCATAATGTAATCAAATCGTCGAGGTCTTCGCCCGCCGCCGCGGCAAGTCTTCTTAAAGCGGAATCGGTAACGTGTTCTTCCGCAAGAGCTATGGGACGCAGGTGAAGCCGAACGAGCTTTTCGACGTAATGGAGTTTATTCATCGGCAATTTTAACTGATGAAAAATTTTTTTCATCATTCTGGCGCCTATTTCTTCGTGACCGTGAAATGTCCATCCGATTCCTTCAACAAATTTTTTTGTCCTCGGTTTGGCTATATCGTGCACCAAACCGGCAAACCTGAGCCAAATATTATCCGTTGCTTTTGCGAGATTATCGACGACTATACATGTATGATAAAAAACATCTTTATGATGAAAATCCTTGCGTTGTTCCACTCCGCCCAATTCAGCTATTTCGGGAAATACAACTTCCATAATGCCGTTTTCATACATCAATTTAAGTCCGATCGAAGGAACGGGAGCCGCAAGAATCTTAAAAAATTCTTCGGTAATTCTCTCCTGAGAAACAATTTTAAGACGTTCCGCCATCTGGGAGGCAGCCTTCAAAGTGTTATCTTCTACATTAAATTGCAGTTGCGCGGCAAATCGTACTGCGCGCATAATGCGAAGCGGATCGTCGTTGAAAGTGGTCTCCGGATCCAACGGCGTTTTGATTATCTTGTTTTCAATATCGTTCAGACCGCCGAATTTATCGATCAATTCTCCGAAAGAATCTTTATTTAATGATAAAGCCAGTGTATTGATTGTAAAATCCCTGCGATTCAAATCGTCTTCCAGAGTTCCGGGAGTTACTTTCGGATTTCTGCTGTGTCTGTTATACGATTCTTTACGCGCCCCGACAAATTCGAAAGAGACGCCCTGATAATTAAAATGCGCTGTACCGAAATTCTTATAAATGGTGACCTTACCCACGTTAAATTCATTTGCGAGTTCTTTGGCAAATTCGGGACCGTCGCCGACGACCAAAAAATCCATTTCCTCCCTGCTCCTTTTCAAGATAATATCTCTTACAAATCCTCCGACGAGATATACTTTCTCGTTTCTCTTATCGGCCAATTCAGTAAATTTTGTCAAAAATTCGTATTTGGATAATTCTTTTTTGAAATCAATCATAATCCGGAATATTTGTTTTGAATTTTGTTTCGCTTGAAAAATTAACGAACCAATTAATCATCCTGAGATTCTCGGATGTCATTTCCCTCCAATAAATGTTTTGGATTCCTTTAGCGGCTTTAACCGCAATTTCCTTGGCAATTTTCAAATAACCGTGTTTTAATGCGCTGCGGGACAATTTCATTAACAGAAAAATATTATTTTCATTCGAGTTATCCATATTGTCGGCGCACTTTAATACAAGAATAAAGTCGTCTTTTTTGTTCATCAAATCGCATAATTCGTATAAAGCTTCGTAAACTCCGTTTTGCAGCGCATCGAATAATATTTTTTTCTTTATAATTTTATCGCCTTTCAAGTACTCGCCGATACTATTTTGTTCGACCAAATAGATTTTCAACGAAGAGTTGAAATAGTATCCGGGATTGATCTTTCTATTTTTAATTTCCTTGTACAAACCGAGGGCGCCCTCAAAATCATTTTCCAATGCAGAAACATCCGCATAAAATATTTTCAATGCGTAAATATAAGGAGATTCCTTAAAGTATTTAATTTCTTTTGAAAGAATTTTTCCTGCCTCCGAATATTTTTCGAGCGCTATGTAAGATCTGACAATTCCCAACAGCGACGCATACGATTTAGTCCCGGAATAAACGTTTTCGAATATTTGCGCCGATTTTAAAAAATCTCCCTGATTATAGTATCGGTATCCCCTGTTTGTTTCACGCGCCGCATAACGGACGCAAGTTTTCTTGAAAATCGGTTTGCCGCCGAAATAAAGTTGCGCCGCTTCTTTATTTTTCGCACCGGGAAGACTTTGAAGAAACTCATAATATTCTTCGATTGCTTGGTCGAGCGGCTTGCCGAACGTTTTTATAAAATCGTTCGCGCCGTAATATTCAATCGCGCTTTTAATGCCGTATTTGTCCATTAAATATTTAACGAAAGAACCGGCATAGACGTAAGAAACGCCGGCGTAATTTGAATAAAAAGAAAAATCGGTAAATAATTTTTTTATATCCGCGCGAAATCCGTTATCGTATGCGGTCTTTGCCATATAATGCACAGGATAACCGTAATAATTATTATCGAGAGCGGAGGCGACGCCTTCCAGAAGAGCCGGATTCAACGGAATATAAAAAGGCGGATTTGAATATTTCGCCGTCAATGCGTGCACTATTTCATGTTTCAGCGTCGATTCGAAACTGTTTATATCGGTAAATATCTGATTAGCCCACGGTTTTGTTACGTCCGCATTCCCGCTCCCGAACAATTCTTTTTTCTGCTTGTTGTCCTTGAATATATAAACCTGAATCCGTTCATCTTTAGATTCGAAAATGTCATTGAGTCGTTCGTAATAATATTCGAAAAGAAGCGCGGCATACTTCCCGTATCGGTAATCCGCCGGCGCATATATTCGAGCATGCTGCGTTTCTATCCGCAAGCCCAATTCTTTTTGCAATAAATACCGGCTGGTTGCAAAACCGAAAATCGGTTTGAACATCCAAATCGTAAACAACAAGCCTACAATTACAATCGCCAGAATCTTATTGTTTAGTAATCTCCGCTTCTTTGCTTGCACCGCCGTCAATAGAATTACAAAACCCGTTAATAAATTGAACGCCCTGTAATAAATAAGTTTATTTGTGACCGTAATACTCTCGTCGTAAATTGTGCCGGAGAAGTATCCGAAAAGCGGATTATAAAAGTAAATTTGAGGGTAGAAGTAAAACTCAATTAACGGTAATGAGAGTAACATTATCGAAAATAAAATGAAGATAAGAATTCGATATTTTTTAAATATTAATTTAATTACATATGCCGAGGTTGCGCCAAGTAAAAGAGAAGGCGCGGTGATAATTAAATAAAAAGCAATCCCGTATTCTACGGGACACCTGTTGACAAACAGATAGAGCATAAAGCCGGAAATCAGAACAAGAAGCGCAATGCTCGACAATTTGATTGCTGCGCGGCGGTATGCGGCAATAACGTTGTCTGATTCCCCGGAATATTTCAGAAAAATAAAACCGCCGGCAAAAAATAATATAATGCCGTTCAACGCCGAGAATTCATAATCAAAAGTATTGAAAAGCGGGAACCGGGAAAGGAGCGCTTCACAGAGAGCAAGCAATGTAAATATGACAATAAAAAACCGATTGCCGTAAAAACTCTTTTTAAAACTCATCTGTTTTTACTCTTTCGATGTCTGCTCCGAGCGCTCTTAATTTTTCTTCGATTCTTTGATATCCTCTGTCGATATGATAAATACGCAAAATTTCTGTCGTGCCTTCGGCAGCCAGACCCGCAATTACCAAAGACGCGCTGGCTCTCAAATCAGTGGACATTACTTTAGCGCCTGTCAATTTTTGCACGCCTTTAACTACGGCGCTGTTATTGACCACTTCGATATCGGCGCCCAGTCGTATTAATTCCGGCACGTGATTGAAACGATCGGGATAAATCGTATCCGTAATAGTAGAAGTTCCATATGCTTTCGACATTAACGCAATCCATTGAGCCTGCATATCCGTCGGAAATCCGGGATATACGTCTGTCGTTACATCCACATTTGAAATCGAACCGGTCGACAGGAGCGTTATTTCATTTTCATTGCTTTCGATACGGAAGCCGGCTTCTTCCAATTTAATTAAAATAGTATCCACATGATTGGGTATAACGTTGCCGATAGTAATATTTCCGCCGGTAATTCCTGCTGCAATCAATAAAGTTCCTGCTTCAATCCGGTCCGGTATGTTATAATAATCTGCCGGATTTAGCGTATCGACGCCTTCAATTTCAATCATTTTGGTGCCGACGCCGTTAATCTTAGCGCCCATTCTAAGCAGATATTCGGCTAACGATACAATCTCCGGTTCGGTAGCGGCATTGGAGATAAGAGTAGTTCCTTTTGCCAGCGCGGCAGCCATAAGAGTATTTCCTGTGGCGCCAACGGACGGTACGTCAAAATGAATTTTTGCTCCGTGAAGTCGTTTTGACTTTGCGATTATATAACCGAGTTCGAGTTCAATCTCAGCTCCTAATTTTTTCATCGACTCCAGATGCAGATTTATCGGGCGCGGACCCCAGGCGCACCCGCCCGGCATCGATACTTTGGCGTAACCGAAACGCGTCAGTAAAGGACCCAGCACATAAATAGAAGCTCTCATCTTCTTTACCAATTCATAGGGAGCCACTTGACTGTTTATATTCGAATTGTCGATTGTAAGCCTGTAATTGTCGAAGACAATGCCCGAGCCCAATTCTGTCATTAACTTAATCATTGTATAGATGTCGTTAACTTCGGGCGTGTTTTCTATTTCATTAATACCGTCGTTCAAAAGAGTGGCTGGCATAAGAGCCAGGGCAGAATTTTTTGCGCCGCTTACATCGACTTTCCCCTCGAGTCTTTTTCCGCCTCTTATTATAAACTTTTCCACATTTCCTCTAAAATATTTTAAAAATCATTCCGTTAACGCCGACGATAAATAACTCTCTCTCCGGACTCAGTTCCAGATCGTTCATATTGGAATAGATTCTGCTGTCGAGCTGATTCCAAGTATTGCCCCTGTCTTTCGAAAAGATTATCATACCCTTGCTTCCCGTTGCCACTGCGTAATTATCCGAAATGAAGAGAACTTTTTGCAAGCCTCCCAATTCCGCAACTTTTTCCATTGTCCAATCTTTACCGTAATTGACCGATCGCAGAATGGTAGCGTCGCCGCCGGCTGCCAGACAATATCCTTGTTTTGTAATATCGACCGATTTAATGTAATTGTCGAATTTTACGTTTTCAATCGGCTTCCAGCTTTCGCCGCCGTTTTCGGTTTCCAGCATAAGCCCGTTCCAGCCGACGGCAATCCCTTTTTTGTCGTCGGCAAAATCGAGGTCGAAGATCAAATCTTTTGTATTGGTAACGACTTTATACCAGCTTATACCGCCGTTGACAGTTTTTAGAATGAGTCCGTTGTTTCCCGTAATAAATCCGGTTTCTTCGTCGATAAATTTAACTCTGAAAAAAGTATGACCGCCTCGCACCTGGACTGTGCGAATCGAATCGAGGAAATTTGAGCTGTATAAAATCGTAGAGGAATCGCCCACAATTATGGTCTTACCGAGAGGAGAACAGTATACATCGCTCAAATTTACTTTCATATCGTAGTCGACAAGTTTCCAGTTTTGCCCGTTATCATTCGAGGTCAGTATAGTCCCCGAATCCCCCACGGCAACGGCAAAGGTGTTCCCCGAAAATGAAATCGCGTTTAAATTTACGTCGACGGGCGACTTGATTCTTACAATTTCCTTGAAACTAAATTCGTCTTCGGGCGACGAAAAGAGAGCCTCTATATTGTATTTTTTCAATTCTTCCAGCGCGTTGCTTTTAAGCAGTTCGTCCACCTGGGTATAAACGAAATATGAGATTCCGATCAGCGCGATAAAAAAGAGAGCGAAAGCCGAAGCTGACATAAATTTATAAGTGGCTGAACGCGCTTCGGTTTTTCTGAAATAATTCGTATAAAGCTTAGCCACCTGCTGGTCAACGCGTTGAACTTCGTCATACATCTCTTCGCATGTAGCATACCTGTCATTCGGATTTTTAGCCATTGCTCTCAAAATCAATTCGTCGACAATTTCAGGTATTCCCGCTATTGCAGTCGAAATTTTCGGCGGCGATTTTTTGAGGTGGCTGTCCATAATTTCGTATTCGCTTTCGTAATCGAAAGGCGGTCGTCCGACAATCATTTCGTATGCAGTGCATCCCAATGAATAGATATCGCTCCTGTTAGTTACGTCGTAACCTTTAATCTGTTCCGGGCTCATATAATAAACCGTGCCTATTTTGGCGCCGGTTTTCGTTACTGCGGAATCGTCGAATAACGATTTCGATATGCCGAAATCCATCACCTTGGCAACGCCTTCTTTGTTCAGAACTATATTTGAAGGCTTGATGTCGCGGTGCACAAATCCTTTCGAGTGAGCATAACCGAGTCCGAGCAATATCTGTTTAAGAATATAAAACACGTCGTAAAGATTGAATCTGCCCTGTCTTCTTATAATTTTATCCAGGCTTTCGCCTTCGACGTATTCCATTACGATACCGAGCAGATTGTCGTATTCGATAAAACCGTAAACAGTAACGATATTCGGATGCGACAATTTTGCCTGGTTCTTCGCTTCCCTTTTGAAACGTTCGATAAACTTAAGTCGGTCGTACATATCGGAATTCAACATTTTAATGGCTACAAAGCGGTCGAGTTTCGTATCATAAGCTTTGTACACAATGCCCATGCCGCCCTTTCCCAGAACGGAGACGATTCTGTAATTATCAATCTGAATTCCGATAAGATTTTGCATAAGCCCGTTAAAATTGACTAATTAATATAAAAAATTATTGACATAACATTCCTTTTCATCTTTTTGCAAGCCGAAGATTTTTCGAGAAGTATTTAGAATTTCAACAAACAAGAGGGCTGAATTCTCTTTTATTTTTAACTTTATTTGCATATTTTTGCAAGTCATTGCGAGAGTGGCGGAATTGGTAGACGCGCTAGACTTAGGATCTAGTGTCGCTTAGACGTGGGGGTTCGAGTCCCCCCTCTCGCACTATTTTATAACAAAAGATCAGAGGTATATTTGGACTTCAAAGTAAATCAATTATCCGATTCGTTACAGGAACTCGAAGTAAATTTAACTTACGACGAAATTAAGCCCGAAATCGAAAAGGCTTACGAGGAAGAAAGAAAACATATTGCAATCGACGGTTTCAGAAAGGGTAAAGCTCCCCTTTCGATCATAAAAAAACTCTACGGAGAAGCTATCGAATATAAAGCTTCCGAAAAAATTGCCACTAAAAAATTCTGGGATATCGTTGACCGGGAAAAACTTCAACCTATTAGCGCTCCTCAACTTACCGATATCGATTTTAATATAGGCGAAAAGCTTTCTTTCAAAATTCAATACGAGATTATGCCCAAAGTCGACGTTAAAGACTATAAAGGGCTCGAAATCGAAAAACCCGTATTCAAAGTAAAAGAAGAAGAAATCGAAAAAGAAATCGAATATCTGCTGAAACCGCACTTCAAATACGAAGAAGCCGATACGGTTGAATCGAAAGAATACAGAATTACAGTCGATCTGCAACAGCTCGACGAATCAAAGAATCCCGTTCCAAATCAAAGGAGCGAAAACGTAACTATCGATCTGAACGACGAAAAAGTTAATCCCCAGATTTTCGAAAACGCAAAAGGTAAAAAGGCAGGCGATAAATTCAATTTCAGTTTCGTAGACGAACATTATCACGGCGAAGAACTTCATCGCCAGGAATATAACTACGAAGTCGAAATCAAGAAGATTGAGAAACTGGTAAAACCTGAACTCAACGAGGAATTAATCAAGAAAATCTCAAACGACAAAGCTTCTACTATCGAAGAATTGCGCAATTTGATGAGAGACAATTTCAGAAAATATTACGATAATCAATCCGAACAAATCTTCACTAATTCACTGCTGAACAAAGTAGTGGGAAATAACGACTTCACTCCACCTTCGGGCTTGGTTGAATCGCTGCATAAACGCTTTATCGAAATGGAAAAAGAGAACGCGCGTCGTTACGGTCAAAAAAATGTAGACGAGAAACAACTTGCCGAATACCTAAAACCAAGGGCAGAATGGACCGCAAAATGGCAAATAATTATGACCAACATAGCCGAAAAAGAAAATATTAAAGTTGAAGACTCTGAATTGGAACAGCTTGCAAAAGAGGAATCCGAAAAGACGGGCATCAGCGTCGAAAAACTTGTTAAGTATTATAAAGACACAAACAGAGCCGACTACCTGCTCGAAGACAAAGTAATTAAATTCCTGAAAGATAATGCGGTAGTCAAAGAAGTTGACCCTGAAGAAAAGAAGAAAAAAGAAGAAGGGGAAAAAGCAAATGAAAAATGATTTTTTCACTGATATCGAAGCGGTAAAAAAACACGAAATATTTAATCAATTGGTGCCTTATGTAATCGAACAGACCGGACGCGGCGAAAGAGGTATGGACATCTTTTCCCGCCTCTTGCGCGAACGGATCGTATTTCTCGGAACCGCCATAGACGACCATATTGCGAGTCTTATAATCGCCCAGTTGTTATTCCTCGAAGCAGAAGACCCCGACAAAGACATCTATCTCTATATAAATTCGCCGGGCGGCAGCGTATCGGCAGGATTGGCAATTTACGATACTATGAAATATATCCGCTCGAAAGTATCGACAATTTGCGTAGGACTTGCGGCAAGTATGGGAGCGGTTCTGCTGGCAGGCGGCGAAGCCGGCAAACGTTCCGCGCTTCCCCACTCGAAAATTATGATCCATCAACCCTGGGTCGGAGGTCTGCAAGGTCAAACCACAGACATCGAAATTCACGCCAAGGAAATGATTAAAACGCGCGATACCATCTATAAAATACTTGCTGAACACACAGGCAAATCGTATGAACAGATTGCCAAGGACTGCGACAGGGATTATTTTATGACTGCAGAAGAAGCCAAAGAATATAATCTGATAGACAATATTTTAACTCACCGTGTTAATCCATCGGACAATAAATCTAAAAAATAAAAAAAGGGGTTTTATAACCCCTTTTTTGTTATCCAAACATTAAGAGGTGACTATGTCCCGCTTTAAATTAATTGCAATCTATCTTCTTTTAATTCCCGCATTCATTTTTTCGCAGAAGAAAAATTTTACCGTCGAGGACGTTATAATTAACGCATATTCCAAACTGATGCCGGAGAATCTGAGACAGCTTCAATGGATTCCCGACGGCAGCTATTTCTCGTTTGTGAAAGATAACTTTATTATCCGGGGCTCCGTCGAATCGGAAAAATACGACACGGTTGTGTCTCTGGACAATATTAACGCTCTCCTTTCCGGGAAAAGTATCGATCGAATTAACTATTTACCGTCCGTCTCCTGGATTAACGAAAACGAATTCAATTTTATCTACGACAATAAACTAATACGCGTAAACACGGCGGCTAACAGCGCTGAGGTTATTAACAGCGCTCCCGAAGAGGCGGAGAATCTGACGATTGCGCCAAATAACCGCTATCTGGCTTTTACCGTTAAAAATAATTTATACGTTAGTCTCGACGGCAAAGAGTATAAGGCAATTACGAACGAACAGGACAGCAACATCATTTGCGGGCAATCGGTGCACAGAAACGAATTCGGTATTAACGGCGGTATTTTCTGGTCGCCTAATTCGGATTTTATAGCATTCTATCGTATGGATCAGACAATGGTTACAGACTTTCCATTGCTCGACATTTCATACAAGCCGGCGCGGGTAAAAAACATCAAATATCCGATGGCAGGTCAGGCAAGCCACCACGTTACCGTCGGAATCTATAGGCTAAACGACGAATCGATTACGTGGTTAAACACGGGCGAACCGAAAGACCAGTACCTTACGTCGTTGACATGGTCGCCCGATCAAAAAAATTTTTTCATAGCGCATCTCAACAGAGATCAGAATCATCTTCAGTTAATTAAGTATGACGTCAGTTCCGGGGAAGCCGTAAAAACACTCTTCGAAGAAAAGAACGATAAATACGTAGAGCCGGAGACTCCTCTTTATTTTATTCCCGGTTCGCCGAATAAATTCGTCTGGTTATCCGAACGCGACGGTTACAAACACGCTTATCTTTACGATACAGACGGCAATTTGATAAAACAATTGACAAAAGGCGAATGGGTTATTACCGATTTCGACGGATTCGACAAAGACGGAAAATTTTTATTCTTCACAGCCACTAAAGAATCGCCGCTCGAAAGACATTATTATCGTCTCGAATTAAAGAGCGCCAAACTCGAAAAGATAACCGGAGAGCCCGGCTCCCATTACGTTCTGCACAGCGACGACGGCGTCTATTTTATCGACAATTATTCAAATTACGACACTCCGAGAAAAATTTTATTGACCGATTCAAAAAAATCTTTAAGAAATTTGCTGACCGCAGATAATCCGTTGTCGGGATACAATCTGGGCAAAACGGAAGTATTTTCGATAAAAAACAAGGAAGGAGTCGATTTGTACTGCAGGATGATTCTTCCCCCCGATTTTGACCCGGCGAAAAAATATCCGGTAATCTTTTACGTATACGGCGGACCGCATGCTCAGTTGGTTACAAATTCCTTCGGTTACGGCAGATATTTTATCTGGTTTTATCTGATGGCTCAAAAAGGTTATATTGTATTTACCTTAGACAATCGCGGGTCGGACAATCGCGGACTCGAATTCGAACAAGCCACTTTCAGACGGTTGGGGACTGTTGAAATCGAAGACCAATTATGCGGCGTAGAATATCTGAAAAAATTGTCGTACGTCGACACTTCCAGATTCGGAGTGTTCGGATGGAGTTACGGCGGATTCATGGCAGCTTCTTTGATGCTGAGAACGGGCAATCAATTCAAAGTGGGAGTAGGCGGCGGAGCGGTTATCGACTGGAGCCTCTACGAAGTAATGTACACCGAGAGATATATGGATACTCCGGAAACGAATCCAGAAGGCTATAAAGAATCTTCCCTTCTGAATTACGTTGAAAATTTGAATGGCAAATTGCTCCTTGTTCACGGCACGTTCGATCCAGTGGTCGTTTGGCAGCATACGCTCCTCTTTGCCGAAAAAGCGATGCATTTGAATAAGCCGCTCGACTATTTCCCATATTTAAAACACGAACACGGAGTCAGAGGCAGAGACGCTCTTCATCTTTATACTAAAATTACCGGTTATTTCGTCGATAATTTATAGAGGAACTCTCTTCGGGATGTTCTTAAAAGATAATTTTGTTATTTTTATTAAAACTTTTCGGACAGTATAGATGAATCAGCTTATCAACGGTATTAACGAATTGGTTGAATTTGCAATTTCGGGCGACGAATCTTTTTACAACGAAATATGTCGTTTTTTTGTTCGTAATTTTAATCTGCATTCGGTTTCATTGTTCAGTATTTCGGATAAAACAAATCTAAAGCTAATCGGTAAATCCGATAATGTAGCGCTTGACGGAAACGGAAATTATTCGTGTACGAATTGCCGCGTAATCAACAACAATCTTATTAATACGCTCAATTTCGACAGCAACTGCGGAATTCCCGCCGACACTTCGAAATTCAACGCCTGTCTGATGGCGAACGATAATTCGGGAAACCGTTTTATATTATCGATTTCGAAAAAATCACCCATCGATAAAAATGATAAGCTGAATATCGAATCAGCGTCGGCATTAATCAGTCGTCTGCTGTCGCTCAGAGCGCCGGCAAACAATTTCAAACCGTCGAACGCGGAGATGTACGAATTAATAAACAATTTCTCGGACGACATAAGAAATATTACAAACACCATTATCGGCAGCGTTACTCTGTTGTCGGAAAAGTCGGACGCGGGATTGAAGCCAGAAAATTTTTCTCCCATAAGGCGATCGGCTCAAAGCATTCTCCTCTATTTAAATGACCTGAAAGAATCGACAAGAATTTTATCCGGCGATTTTTCCGTGAATAAAAAAGAGGTCGACGTAACTTCGATACTGGAAGATTTAATTAAATTGTTCCGGCATCGTTCGAACAATAAATTCACCTTCGATACGAGCCTGAAAATAGAGGGAAAAATTAAGTCCGACGAATTCAAGTTGAGATACGTATTCAGTAATTTGATATATACCGCTTCCCTTCTCTCCACATCAGGAAATTTTACAGTCAAAGGATTCAACAAACAATCCGGCGGTATTGAAATTACTTTAACGGCTAACGACGCTGTCGATATTCCGGTTGATATAATAAAGAATTTCTTCAAACCTTTTGTAATTAAAAAAATAAATGAAATTAAGAATTCCAACTTAACGGGATTAAGCTTATATTTAGCAAAAAAATATCTGAATCTCTTGAACGGAGATATAAGCATTGTTCATTTTAACAATCAACTTATATTCAAATTAACAATCGATGGAGCAATAATGTCTGAAATCGACAAAACATTGAGCAGTCTTCCCAAACCCGATACGGAAAATAAAGTTCTGGTTATCGAAGACGATTATGCCACCTCCAAATTGTTGAGCAATTATTTGAATAAATGGGGGTACAAGCCGATAATTGTCAGTACGGAACAGGAAGCGTTCGATTTCATCAATTCCGAATCGCTGCTTGCAGTCATTTTGGACATCGAACTGCCGAATACCAACGGTCTCGAGTTATTGCGTAAAATCCGCGAGCACGAAAAAACGAAAAACGTGCCTGTGATTGTCTGCTCTATCGAACATGAACAACAGAAAGCTTTTATGATGGGAGCGGTGGAATATTTCGTAAAGCCGATTAATTACAACTATCTCGTGGAAGTTCTGACAAGCTATAAACTGAGAAAAGATTCGAATATATTGTGCGTAGACGACGACGTTCCGACGCTCAATTTGGTCAAGCAAGCAATTGAGTCTGCCGGATTTAAACCGGTAGCCGAAAACGTTTCGGCTAATGTAATGGATTTGATTAAAGACAAGGATATCGATCTGGCAATAATCGACCTCGACATGCCTCATCCGAACGGTTTCGAATTGATAAAAATGATTAAATCGGAACCGAAATTCGCTCATCTTCCGATTATAATTTATACGGGCAAAGAGAACTACCAGGAAGACCTCAAAAATATCGAAGGACTTTTCGACGACCTGCTCGAAAAGAGATCGACTAACATAGAAGACCTTGCAGATACAATCAGCAAGATGATAAATCAATACGAAGTTCCTCCTCCGGAAGAAGAGGTGCTGACCAAAAAAGGCGTTAAGAAAATATTGCTGGCGGAAGACTACAAACATTCTCAAATAATCGTAACGCGTTTACTGAAGAAAAACAACTTCGAAGATATAGTCGTTGTCGAAAACGGCGAAGACGCAGTCAATATGGCTAAAAAGGAAAAGTTCGATTTGATTCTGATGGATATGCAAATGCCGATTATGAACGGATTCGAAGCCACTGAAAAAATAAGGCAGATGCCGGAATATAAGAACGTACCGATAATCGCTTTGACGGCATTTGCAATGAAAGGCGATAAAGAAAAATGCCTCGAAGCCGGCGCGACCGATTATATCCCAAAACCGATCGACAGCAAGGAATTTATCGACAAAATTAAATACTACACGAACAGTTAATCTAATCGCCAATTTTTTAGGGGTACGTTATGAATATCAGGGTACGATTTGCTCCGAGCCCTACGGGATATTTACACGTGGGCGGACTAAGAACCGCATTGTATAATTTTTTATTTGCTCGCAAAAACAACGGCAAATTTATTCTGCGCATTGAAGATACCGACCGCAACAGGTATGTCGAAGGAGCCGTCGAAAATTTGATAAATTCTCTTAAATGGTGCGGACTCGACTATGACGAAGGACCGGATGCGGGAGGAGATTTCGGTCCTTATATGCAATCTCAGAGGCTCGACATTTATAAAAAATACGCCGACGAATTGATTTCGAAAGGTCACGCTTATTATTGTTTCTGTACGCCCGAACGCCTCGAAGAACTGCGCAAAGAACAGATGGCTAAAAAACTGCCTCAGGCAAAATACGACAAACATTGTCTCCGTCTTTCCAAAGAAGAAATCGAACGTAAGCTTAGCGAAAATATTCCGCATGTAGTGCGGCTTAACGTTGAACCCGGGAAAAAAATAATATTCAACGACGTTATTAGAGGCGCCGTAGAATTCGATTCCGACAATATCGACGATCAGGTATTGATAAAGAGCGACGGCTTTCCTACTTACCACATGGCGAATGTAGTGGACGACCATTTAATGCAGATAAGCCACGTAATCCGCGGAGAAGAGTGGCTTTCCTCAACGCCCAAACACGTTTTGCTCTATAATTTTTTGGGATGGGAGCTCCCGGTTTTTGCGCATCTTCCCCTTTTACTAAATCCCGACCGTTCAAAACTAAGCAAACGCCAAGGCGACGTGGCGGTGGAAGATTACAGAGCCAAAGGCTACCTTAAAGAAGCGCTGATCAACTTTGTCGCCCTGCTCGGATGGAACGCCGGCGACGACAAGGAATTTTATTACATCGACGAATTAATCGAAAAATTTTCACTCGATCGCGTCAATAAATCGGGCGCAGTTTTCGATATAGAAAAATTGAATTGGCTTAATGCGGAACACCTGCGCGCAAAGCCGGACGACGAACTGCTTGTAATGTTGAAAGAAGAATTGAGCAAAAGCAAATATGCGGAATTGAATTTAACCGACGATTATCTGCTGCTCGTTATTCACGCCATGAAAGAACGCGTTTCCTTTGTGCATGAATTTATAACGAAATCCCCTTACTTCTTCGAGGCGCCGTCTTCGTACGAGGAAAAAGCAGTCGAAAAAAACTGGAAACCCGAAACGCCCGGATACATGTCGAAATTGAGGGACAAATTTGAGGCTTTAGAAAATCCTTCGAAAGAAGATTACGAAAGAGCTCTCAAAGAGACTGCGTCGGAATTGGGAATCGGCGCGGGCAAATTAATTCATCCTCTCAGATTAGCAGTATCGGGAATGAGCGCAGGACCCGGAATTTACGACATTTTATTTATCATCGGCAAAGAAGAAACGATTAAAAGAATTAACCGCGCGCTCGAAACTCTTAAATAAAAACGCCGGGCAATCCCAATTAAAGATTGCCCGGTTTATTACAACAAATTGTTATTGCCCTTTCTTTTTAGCCCAGCTGTCTTTCAATGTTACGGTTCTGTTGAAAACAAGTTTTTCCGGAGTGGAATATTTGGAATCGACGCAGAAATATCCCTGGCGTTCGAATTGGAAAATCTCTCCCGGTTTAGAATCTTTTAGCGACGGTTCTATAAAAGCGTTTTCAATTACTTTGAGCGAATCAGGATTAATGTAATCGAGCCAATTTTCTTCAGCCGCAGGGTCTTCGATTGTAAACAGTCTGTCGTATAGCCTTACTTCAGCTTTGGCGGCGTACTTTGCCGATACCCAATGAATTGTGCCCTTAACTTTTTTATTGCTTGTTCCCGAGCCGCTTTTCGTATCAGGATCATAAGTGCATCTCAACTCTACAATATTTCCGTTTTCGTCTTTTACTACTTCCTCGCATTTAATTATATACGCGTATCTTAATCTTACCTCGCCGCCGGGAATTAATCTTCTGAAACCTTTGGGAGGCTCTTCCATGAAATCGGCTCTGTCAATGTAAAGTTCTTTGGTAAATTTAATTTTTCTTGTTCCGGCGGAAGGGTCTTCGGGATTGTTGACAGCTTCTACGTCTTCTTCGCCTTCGTAGTTAGTAAGGACTACTTTAATCGGGTCGAGAACAGCCATTGCCCTTGTTGCGCGTTTGTTCAAATCGTCGCGAATTGCAAATTCGAGCAGCGCAATGTCTGTCATTGCGTCGCGTTTTGCGACGCCTACTAATTCGGCAAAATTCCAGAGGGATTCCGGAGTAAAGCCGCGTCTTCTCAAACCCGAAATTGTAGGCATACGGGGGTCGTCCCATCCGTCCACATAACCGTCTTTTACCAATTGAAGCAAACGTCTTTTGCTCATTACGGTATAACTCAAATTCAAACGCGCGAATTCGATTTGCTGCGGATGATAAATTTCCAACTCGTCGAGGAACCAATCGTACAGAGGTCTGTGGTTTTCGAATTCCAAAGTGCAGATCGAGTGAGTAATTCCTTCGATCGAATCTTCCAGACCGTGCGCCCAATCGTAGGTGGGATATATGCACCATTTTTTGCCCTGCCTGTGATGCTCGGCGTGCACTATCCTGTACATTACGGGGTCGCGCAAATTCAGGTTCGGCGAAGCCATATCGATTTTTGCCCTCAATGTTTTTGAACCCGTCGGGAACTCCCCTTTTCTCATTCTTTCGAATAAGTCGAGATTTTCTTCCACCGTCCTGTTGCGGTACGGACTTTCAATGCCCGGTTCGGTTAAAGTGCCTCTGGTTTTACGAATCTCATCCGCGGATAAATCGCAAACGTAGGCTTTACCCTTTTTAATCAATTCAACCGCGTATTGATACATCTGCTCGAAATAATCCGAGGCGTAAAAAATTCTGTCTTCGAAATCGGCGCCAAGCCATTTGACGTCTTCGATAATCGATTCGACATATTCGGTTTCTTCTTTTTCGGGATTTGTGTCGTCAAAACGGAGATTGAATTTGCCGTTATAATCGCGCGCTATTCCGTAATTCAAGCAAATCGATTTAGCGTGCCCTATATGGAGATAGCCGTTGGGTTCGGGAGGAAAACGCGTATGCACCCGACCTCCCCATTTATTGGTTCTAATATCCTCGTCAATTATCTCGTAAATAAAATTTTTGGGTTTTTCCTTTTCCATATACGTCCCCGGGTTTTAATCAAAATATGGTCTGTAAAATGATTTTAAATCAGGATTATTTTTTTCCAATAAGATTAGTATTGATTTTAAAATACCGATAAGCTTACCGGTTCCTTCATTATCCGTTTTCTTGAAAATAATATACCATGCCGATACAGAGCGCATAACCGCTACTTCGGCAAGCTTAAGGTGGATTAATCGTTCTTCGCCGTCGGTTTCGAATGATTTTTTAATTTTCAACGAAATGAAATACTGATAATAACGAATAACTTCCAGCGCTTCCGTAATATCCGTACTTTTGTGATTATTTTTATTAAGCGGCAATTCGTTTTTATCAAGCCAGTTGTTGCATTCCGTTCCGTAAAGATCGGGAAGTTCTTCTATGCTTTGCTTAAGATAATCGCCGGCTTCAAAAGTTTCATAAGCCTGAACATACAAATCCCGAAGGACATTAAAAAATCCTTCGGGATTAAAAACCGCTTTTCTTTTTTCGTTCTTATAAATTGTTTCGATGAAAAGCTCGCATCTGGTGGAATAGATGCATCTGTCGCACCAGTTATCGCAATACTTATGTATATCAGTTATTAAATCGAGTTCCATGAATACCGTAAAAATTTAAGTACAAATATAGAAATTAATACGGTATTCTTCCTCAATAATCAAGCACTGTTACAAGCTAAATTTCGGAAGTACAGTTCGGGCATCTCGTCGCTTTTACCGGAATCAAAGTAAAACATTTGGGACATTCTTTAGTAGTCGGAGCGGCTTTCGGTTCTTCCTCTTTCTTTTTAAGCCGATTGATTTGTTTGATTACTATGAAAATCGCAAACGCAATTATCAAAAAATCCACAACGGTATTTAAGAAAATTCCGTAACGAATAGTTACGGCTTCCGCTGCGTCGGTTTTCTCTTTCAACGTCAGAGCCAAATCGGAGAAATCGACATTGCCAATAAGCCATCCGATCGGCGGCATTATTACGTCGTTAACGAAAGAGCTGACTATTTTTCCGAATGCAGTGCCGATGATTATGCCGACAGCCATATCGATTACATTGCCGCGTATGGCAAATTTTTTGAATTCGTCGATTATTTTCATAGATGTCCCCTGAAATTAGTTTTTATTGTTCGTATCTGCTTTTAAAACTAAACAGGTCTGTACTGATACTGATTCCTGTAGCGAGCTGTCCGCCGGTTACTCCGTTAACATGGTCGCCGATAAAATAATAAAATTGAAGCGAAGCGATTAAACTATTTACCCTAATAGTCATGCCGCCTTCCAGACCTCCGAAGACAGAATTTTTGGTGTTCAAGAATCGCATCCTCTTCTCCTCGTTCGAAGCCAGCTCTCCCATTAAAGATCGAACGCTGAGCCCCAACTCATAGCTTAAAGTTACTTCATTTTCCTCATTTTTGCTAATGAGAGCTTTTTCAATCAGTATCCCTATTCCGCCTACGGTAACGTCTTTAATTTCATTTTCAATTTTCCATGTGCTGGTGGAAACGGTAGCGTACAAATGAAGGTCAAAATTATTGAATATTTTTTTCTTTCTAAAATCGAGCAAACCGGATCTAAGCCCGCTTCCGTTTGAAGGATTCAATAAAATATTGCTAAAAGTATTGTTTAAAGTATCCATTGTAGTCGCAACGTTTATGGATGCGGTAATTAAAATATCGTGAATAGCCATGCTAACGCCTAAGGCTCCGTTAGTGGCAAGCTCTTCTTTATTATCGCCTGCGGCAAGCCCTTTAACGTCGCCCGACGCAAAAACGGTTGTAACAATTGTGTCGGCAGTATCGCTTATTGAAAGAAAATTGAAACCTTTTCTGACAGTTTGCCCCTCCGTAATGTCTGCCAGCAGGATTATAACGGTTACAAGAAAGATATAATTTTTCATCTTGTTACTCCTAAAAATTATTTATTATAAATGAGGAGAAATTAATGCCTTCGCGGTGACTGCCCTGATTAAGACTATTAATAGGATAATGTATCTTAAGATATAGAATTAATATTACAATGCCAATTAATTTACCTGTTCATTGGAATTAGTTCGGCAATTTCAATAACGCCTTCGGCATCAAGCAACGGGAATTCTTTAGCAATTTCTTCAGTTTTATGAATATTATCCGAATCCTTTTTAGGATCGCCCGATTTACCGTCGCCTATATACAACAAAATAAATTTCGACATTATCAGTCCTTTCTGATTTTTTATTCCAGATAATTTTTAAGACTGTCGTTAATAAAATAATTCCATCCGCCGATGCAGCTTTCTCTTTTGAATTCTTCGATATCTTCGGGAAAATCTTCCTGAACGGTAACGGTAAGAATTAATCTGACCCGCTCTCCTTCTTCTTTAATGTAAAAATCCGTAGTCGACAATCCGCTGTAACCTTCGAACCGCCAGCCGTATGCAATTCGTTCGCCGGGAACAACTTCGGTCACTTCCCATTTATGCAAGAAATTTCTTCCGTTGCTTACAACATTAAAGCTTGTTTTAAATCCTTTAACAGGTTTGAAATCCGGTATATTTTCGAAATACCATTTTTTCATTTCGTTAATATCCGTAAGGGCTTTCCATAAATCTGTTTTACTTGTATTAAAAACCTGTTCGACAATAATCGGTTTATCGCTTTTTTTCATAAGGTTCTCCGTTTTTTAATTTAAGCTAAGAAGTAATTCGTTAATTGCCAAATTTGTTTATTGACAAATTGCAAGATTACAAAATTACAAGATTGCAAAATTGCAAGATTACAAGATTGCAAGATTACAAAATTGCAAGATTGCCAAATTACAAGATTGCAAGATTGCCAAATTGTTCAGAAAGCTTTTTTATATCCAATTTTGGGAGTGGAGTTTGCAGATTATCGCTTCGACAGGCTCAGCGACCACTGAGATGCAATAAAACTATTCTCGAATTATAGAATGATTTTGCCTTACATCTTTTTTTACAATCTTGTAAACTTTTACGGGACACAATCTTCGCTTCGACAAGCTCAGCGACCACGTGAACCTAGTGGAATCTTCGCTTCGACAAGCTCGGCGACCGCTTGCACCCGCCAGGATTATCGCTTCGACAGGCTCAGCGTCCGCTAAAACAATTCTACCCGTCGGAGTCGGGTGCGATTAAGACGTAACAGTATAACAATTTTATTGTCCGGATTTTCGGAGTGAGTCCGTCGACTGACGGACGAACGGAGTCGCTTCGACAGGCTCAGCGACCGCTTGAACCTAGTGGAATCTTCGCTTCGACAGGCTCAGCGACCGCTTGAACCCGCCAGGATTA
>NZ_JBPSEG010000014.1:0-35000 GCF_051488665.1 Melioribacter sp. Ez-97
TAAGTCTACAAGATCAGGTAAACCCTGGAATCTTGTTTTCCTCAAAGAATTCAATTCCAAATCTGAAGCAATGAAACTCGAAATCAAAAAATTTTTCACAAAATATCTTTTCTTTATCAGCTTATTTGTACGCGATAGCTTCTTTACTCAATTTAATTCTATAACTTAGCAACAGTATTCAATAAAAAATCAAAAGTTGAGACAAGCGCTACCCCAATGAAGAATATAGGACAGAAACACATCCGGATAAGTATTAAATAATCGAGCGCCCGTTATAAAACGGGCGCATCAAAAAAAATATCAACCGCCTACGCCCTGATCATGCTTGGGCACCCAGACCCATTGATCTCTAACTTTTTTATAAACCTTAAGATTAGCAACAACGTCAGCCGAAGTTTCGCCTGCGCTTAATGATGCGGTTACTGTTACTTTATATCTGCGAACAACCGCCGACCAGACCCACGTGCCTCTTTGGGTAGGAAAATCGGGATTATAATGATCCAACTTACCGTCGCCGTCAAGATCCTTTTTATATTCAGCTGGCAAATCAGGTTGAGGCGAAGCAGTATAAGATATGCTTACGGCAAGTATGTTCCCCTGGTCGTCATAACGAAGGTCGTAATCTTCGAATGCGTCGGTTTGGGTTATGATATTTCTCACCCATTTTTCGCTTACAGTACCCGATTTAGGCGTTACATTCAAACTTGGCGTATAAGAATGGGTAATTGTTTGTCCTTTTGCCACTACTTGTTCTGCGGCGTCCGGTTCATTTGTATTCACATTTGTAATTGAGAATGATCCCTCGTCTGCAACAGTCCACGACGAAAATCCCGTAATCTGAGTTGAAGCCGAAGTTCCGTCGGCGTCAACCGTAGCGGTTCCCCGCGTTTCCCATTCGAGAGTAACCGGATTCAATCTGTAGACAGACATTGTTTTACCGGGCGTCGATATATAAGGGAGAGGGAAGGAAACAGTAACCGGTTTTGCAAATGTAATTCCTGTCGGTTCAAAATTTGCAGCCGCTGTAATCACCTTATTAGACGCAGCGGGCAATGGCACAGTATTGTTTACGGTTATCGGCGCGACTGAAATATCCGTATTGGCTGCCAGGGCTCCTGCAGGCACGTCTACCGACACTTGTTTTGTAGTTACCGCTTCTGTAGTGGTAGTTCCTACCTGTCCGCCGTTTGTGGCGGAAACAGATTGCGTTACGCCTTTAAGTTTAATTAGATAAGTCGTTGGCACCTGCGCAACATAATTATTCTTATCGATTGTCGCCGCTACTTTTTTAGACCCGTAAGAAGCGGCTACCGCGCTAACTTTTAATTTAGCCCCCGGAATATTCGATACGTCGTATTGATAGTTGCCCGTATTGTCGGTAGCCAGCGTAGTTAATACTTCTCCTGCTTCGTTGGCAAGAATGACGGTGGCGCCCTGGATTCCGCCGAGCGTTACGGCGTCTTTAACATAGCCGTTTAGCACTAACGGAGCGGGCGGTTCAACCGGCGTTGTTGGCGCGGGAACTATCGGTTCCGTTTTGGTACCCTCACATCCTGTGTATGCAATCAATGCAACCACAAGGAATATGGAAAGTATTATTGATGCGGATAATGATTTTTTAGCGTACATACATACCCCTTTCCTGGTTAGATTTAAATTTCTTCTTTAATTCTTTTCTAATAAATGCCGGATTATATTTATAAAATTCTTTTTCGAAATAATTACCCGTATTGTAAGTAACTCCGATCAATGAAGATAATTCACCTTTAACTCTGTATTCCCACCTGAAATTTTCCGCCGTTCTTATTCTGACTAACGAAGGTTTTGAATATTCGGACGGAAAAAGCGGCACCGAAAAATTGAATCCTCCGTTTGTATATCCGTCAATTGAACGCACGGCAAAAAAGCCGAGTTCAATTTCCCCGAATTGGCGGTTTATGTCGACGCGTATACTTTTGTCTTCATAGAGAAATTTCCCCGCTGTTACTCCGATTGTAAGGTCGTATTTATTAATTCGATATTTCATACTCATATTATATGTAAACAGATATAAATCGGAATAATAGAATTTATTTTGATAAACCGACAAATATCCCGTATAGCCGGCGCTCCCTTTCAAAACAATGTCGCCGTTATTAAAAATTTTCATTGCGGAAAAATCCGCTCCGTATCTGTTTTCCGTAAAATATCCAACCGTTGCAAATGCATACGTCACTTCGTCAAATTTAAACGTCTGTCCCAATGATACGATTCCCGGTCTTATATAATCCCCTTCGCCTTTAAATTCGTTATAAACGGGTATGATCGTTTGAATATTCAATTCCATACCTTTCCACCAGGTAGTTCTTATTTCCGGAATAATATTTATTTGAGCTCTGACCGGATTATCGTAATCGCCAAATTGCCCTTTGAAACCCGGATGAATCGTTATGTCATTACGAAAGTCCGATTGATTTTCGCTCTCCTCTTTCGGCTCCGTTGAAGTATACGAAATAAATAAATTCTTTTCGAAATCGCTCCAATCGGTTGTGCCGGTTGTCACAGAATAAAAAAGACGGTTATCGTACCGGATTTCGAGCACGGGTATTTTCTTATTAAGCATAGTTATTGCTACCGTATCGTATTCCCTGTAATTTTTTAGAATATCCATAACTTCGAACAATCCGTCTGCATTGAATCTGTAGACGCGGTCTTCGTAAGCAATAAAAATTTTTGTTCCTTCTACGTTAACCGACAGATTTTCGAAGCCCTTACGACTCAATTCTTTAATTACAGTCGCTTCAGAGTAAGCGAAATATGATAACGGAAGTAAAAAAAAAATTACAATTACCCTAATGAACGCATTTTTCATTTTGATGGAACTAACCCGTGATTAAGGAACCAACCCCGTTGACAGGATTATGCCAGCTCACAACCCTTCTATTTTGTCTGCAATATAGCAGATATAATTTTTAATATCAAAATAAATTTAATTATTTTTTTGTAAACAAATAATTTTTCATCGGGAGGAAAAATGGCTTCAAATCATTCGTTTGACATTGTTTCGGCGGTCGACTTTCAGGAGGTAGACAATGCAATTAATCAGGCTCTAAAAGAAATTCGACAGCGCTACGACTTGAAGGATTCGAATACGGAAATCGAATTCAACAAAAAGGAGAAGCAAATTAATATTAACACGAAAGACGATTATTCGTTGAAGCAGTCTTTCGACATCCTTCAGAGCAAATTTATAAAACGGGGTTTATCGATTAAAGCAATGAAGCCGGGCGAGCCTGAACCTGCGGCAGGCGGCAGATTGAAACAAACAATTGCACTTCAAAGCGGAATATCGAAAGAAAACGCAAAACGGATTACAAAATTAATAAAGGATAGCAAACTCAAAGTCAACGCTCAAATACAGGACGAGCAGGTGCGCGTTACCGCTCCCAAAATCGACGACCTGCAAGCGGTAATTCAGCTCGTCAAAGAGGCGGATTTCGATTTTCCGGTACAGTTTGTTAATTATAAATAAAAAAAGCCGTCCTTTTGGGGACGGCTTTTTTTAACAATCTAGAATAATTAGAATCTGATAGAGAAACCGAGATTGAATGTTCTCGGCAAGCCCGGATAAATTTCAGCGTCGTCTGCAGAGTGATTTACGCCGTTTGCTTTGTAAGCATTGTAAGCGCTGTTGTCCGTTGCATCCTGAACGTAGAGCTCGTCAAACAAATTGAAAACGTGAGCAAAAACATTCAAGTACATTCCGTTTAATTCGACAGGCACGTCGTATGAGAAGTGCAGCTCAAACAGGCTAAATTCGGGTATTTTCCATACTTGAGCTCTGTCAGCTGCATTATTTCTGCTGAACGGATCGAAATCAGCATAGTATTCGGTATTATATCTCCATAAAAATTGAGCATTTAAACCCTCAACGGGAGATACTGTAACTGCAGTGGCTATTTGAGTCTGCGGAGCGTCACCGACTTTCAAATCTTTAATATAATAGTTATAGTTTTCTTGTTGATTAGTCTGATAATCAACTACATAAAAACCGGAAACATCATCTGTATACTTCCAGTTGCCGAAGGATCCTGCAACGTCGAAACGGAGCATCCGTGATACCTGATAAGCCAGTTCAAGTTCGAGACCTGCGTGACTTGAGCTTATACCGTTGAGAAATACAAGACCTTCCGAACCGTCCGCATTCAATACTCCTCTGGATTGAGCTCGGTCTTTCCACAAAGTATAATAAAGATTTGCTTTTGCAGTAAGTCTGTTATTGAAAGCTTTATAGTTAGCGCCTACTTCAAAAGAAAGAATTTTTTCGTTTTTAGGATCTTTAATTTTAGCGCCGCTATAGTCATCAATTACCTGGTCGAAAATCGGCACTCTGGCAATATAGCCGGCGTTTGCATAGAAACTAAGGTCTGTACTGTAACGGAAGCTGGCTCCGCCTTTTACCTGGTATCCGCCGATCCAATCTGTTTCTACAAATAATTCGCTTCCGTCTGCTGCTTTTCTAAAGTGATTTGTATGATCATATTTGATCATCGAGTAACCTGCGGTTGCATAATATGTGAATCTGTCCATGCTGTATTCGGCCTGAGCGAAAGCGCCAGCCCAGCTTACAGTGTTAGTAAAGAAGTAATCGATTTTGTCGCCGAGCTTTTTGTAATATTTATCCGGCGTATCGAACGCATTTGCATTACTATAGAAATAGTCGCCGCCCAATAAATCTCTTACTTCTCTGTAGTGTTCGATTTCCGCATAGCGTACATCCAAACCGAACGATGTTGTAAGGTTTTCGTTAACTTTGTAGAAAGCTTTCGATATACCGCCGAGTGTCCACTGATTATTTACGCTGTTTCTCAAAATTCCACGGGATACTTTTACTACATTGCCGTTTGCAAGCGTATCGATGTTATTCATGTTTCTTTGAATTGTTCCGTTCCAGTCAACAACGCGCTGCAACAGAGTATAATCCCAAACCATCGAACCGAATGTGCCGGAGCCTCCGCCAATGCCGCCTGACCAGTATAATGTTGTATATAACGATAAATCTTTCGTAAGATTCGAATACCAGTTAAAGTTGACAATCGGTTTGTGGTAATAATTCTCTCTTTCATTAATGAAATTCGGCGAATAGCGATTGCTAGCGCCGTCGTTCCAGTATTGTTTACCGCGGTATGTAGGATCGAGAGAATTCCAGTTGGAATTATAGAGAATTCCTTGTTCGGCTAATTTCGGGTCTTGTAATGCGGCTTCGCTGAATCCGAGTTCGCGTGCCAGCTCATGAGAATATGTAGCTGCGTTTAAACGCCAGCTCCTTTGACCGTGTCTCTGAGGAGCGCCGGTAGCATATAACTCCAATCTGTTATTCTGATTAAGTTGATAAGCGGCGCCAAGATAATAAGCATAGGCGTCTGACCAAGTGCCGTCGACAACTCCGTCCTGACTTTTCTTTACTCCTCCCAAAGTGAGAGCAAATTTATTGTCTATCAAGCCTGTATGTACAAAGAGAGTTTGTTTTGTAAAGTTACCGCTTCCGATTTCATTTTTGTAGAAAACACCTCTTTTCGAAGCGGTCGGATCTGTAACAATATTTATAACGCCGCCAACTGCGGGAGTTGCCAATGTAACAGCCGTGAGACCTCTCTGAACCTGAATAGACGAAGTAGCGTCGCCGAGTCCGTCCCAGTTGGACCAATAGACCCAACCGTTTTCCATATCGTTAACGGGTACGCCGTTTATCATTATAGCGATATTTCTCTGGTTGAAACCTCTCACGTTAATACGAGCGTCGCCTGCGCCGCCGCCGTTATCGGTGGCAAATACGGACGGAGTTGTATTTAATACGAGAGGTATATCGCGCGAGCCTAATATTCGTTCTATGTCTTTCTTGTCGATATCAGTAAACGCTACGGGCGTTTTTTGTTCTTTAGCGCGGTCGGCTATAACTTCAACCGACAGGGAGAATTCATGTTCTCTCAGCGTGAAGTTGACTTCCATGTTATTTGTCAGGTTGATATCGTACTCAACTTTTTCGTAGCCGATGTAGCTGCAAACTATAGTGTATCTGCCTTTCGGAGCCGTAATTTTGTAAGTTCCGTCAGCTTCCGAAGCGGCGCCCAATGTTGTGCCTTTCAAAAATACGTTGGCTCCGATTAGAGCTTCACCTGTTTGCGATTTTACTACACCGCTGACTGTGTAATTTTGCGCCATCAAAAATGTCGGCAAAAACACTAACATCAGCAGTAACGCTGAAATACGGTAAAATGATTTACTCATAGTTTAACCTCTGTTTTTTGGGAAATTATGTTTATTAAAAAAAAGGTAAGATTATTCGAACGGTTCAGTATCATATCAAATTTAATTTGGATTAAATTAATTTCCATAAATTTTCGGGTTTCTCAAATTGTTCCGAACTCCCCTAAAGAAGCGCCTGTCAATAACTGATCGATTCCGGCATCAAATATCAGGGGAATTAATTTCATTTTCAACTTGTTTTTTAATTCTTAACGATTTCTTAATACCCTATGGAATTTATATATCGCACTTCTGAAAATAGGAAAATACTTTTAAATGGCGAAAAAAATTTTCACATATTTTTTAAATATTTTGAAATTTAAATTACCTGCATTTATCAAAACCCTCAAATACTATTATTTTTTTATATTTCCTTCTTAATTTCGGGAGTTATATGAAACGATACATTATCTGTTTATTCTTATTTTTTACGACTTTAGCCCGCGCGGGAGATAAACCCTATGTAATTTTAATCTCATTCGACGGATTTCGATGGGATTATCTGGACAGAGGTCTTACGCCGAACCTCAATAAACTGGCGGACGAAGGAGTGAAAGCTATGTCGCTCAGACCGGCTTTCCCCTCCAAGACTTTTCCCAATCATATTTCTTTGATTACGGGAATGTATCCGGATAATCACGGAATAATCGGCAACTACTTTAAAGATACAATCAAAAACAAGGAATATTCACTCGGCGATACAGCGGCTGTAAAAGAACCGTTTTGGTATCTCGGCGAAGCTTTCTGGGAAACAGCCGAAAGAAACGGCGTTATAACGGCAAGCTATTTCTGGCCCGGCTCGGAAATTTGTTTGGATTACCGGCGCCCGACTTATTACGAAAAATACGACCACGATCGAAATTACCGGGAAAAAGTAAAAGGAATTATTAATTGGCTCAATCTGCCGGCAAATAAACGCCCGCATTTTATTACGCTCTATTTCCATGACACGGACACATACGGACACGACTACGGACCCGACTCCCCGGAAACAAACCGGGCGATTGCCCGTCTCGATTCCGTTACCGCGTATCTTCTGAACGAGATTAACAAAACCGATTTGAAAGACAGTATAAACTATATTTTCGTTTCGGATCACGGTATGACGTCTATATCTCCTGATAGAACAATTAATATCGAAGCGATAATTGAAAAATACAAATGCAGTTTTCAATATGACGGTCCCGTAATGTTCGTTAATCCTCCGGAAGATAAAACGGAAGAAGTTTACGAGCTCCTGAAAAAATCCGAAAATCATTTCAAGGTTTACCGGAAAGAAGAAATGCCGGAGTATTTTCACTACAACACTCATCCTTTTATATACAGATTGATTCTTGTTGCGGATTTAGGCTGGAGCCTTCGCTCTAATAAAGAACCTAAATGGCTGAGTTATGCAAAAGGAAATCACGGCTACGACAATAATCAAATTGACATGCACGGTATATTTTTAGCATACGGTCCTGCATTCAAATCCAGCTACAAGACGGGTACGCTCTGGAATATCGACCTTTACCCGCTTCTTTGCAAGATATTCGGAATATCGCCCCGTTCGAACATAGACGGTAAACTCGAACGGATCGAATTCATACTGAAGGAGAATTAACATGTCCGGAAACATTTTCAAAATAAATTACAGCAAACATTATCTGGAAAACGGACTCGAAATAATATTGTTTCAGGATAAGTCCGTGCCGACGGTTTCGGTAAACATCTGGTACAAAGTAGGTTCGGCAAATGAAACGCCGGGCAAAACAGGTTTTGCGCATCTCTTCGAGCACATGATGTTTCAGGGTTCGAAACACGTGCCGAAAGAAGGGCATTTCAAATTCATCGAAGAAGCCGGAGGCAGTTTGAACGGCTCGACTTCGTTCGACAGAACAAATTATTACGAAACTGTGCCGGCAAATAATCTTGAATTGGCTCTATGGCTCGAATCCGACCGTATGGGTTTTCTCCTTCCGGCGCTCACACAGGAAAAGCTTGATAATCAAAAAGAAGTCGTAATGAACGAAAGACGGCAGAGATACGAAAATCAGCCGTACGGATTAGCATGGGAAATTATTTTCTCGAATCTTTTTCCTTCAAATCATCCTTATTCCTGGCCTACAATCGGATGGATGAAAGACATTGAAAATTTCAGTTTGGAAGACGTAACAGACTTTTTCAATAAATACTACAAACCTTCAAACGCAACGCTGGTTGTGGGCGGTAATTTCGACAAAGAAGAAGCACTCGAATTAATCGAGAAATATTTCGGCGACATCCCGGGCAGTGAAAAGCCGGAACTGCCTGCAGCCGATCCGGTTTCACTGAGCGAGTCTAAAAAAATTATTTATCCCGACAATATCGAACTGCCGAGGATTTATTTAGCCTGGCATTCCGACAAATTATTCGGAAAAGACGACGCTTCGCTCGATATTCTTGCTGACGTCTTGTCGTCCGCCAAAAGTTCGCGCCTTCAAAAGTCGCTTGTATTCGAAAAACAGATTGCTCAGGATGTAAGCGCGTTTCAGTTTTCGGCGCGTCTTGCCGGAATATTTGTAATCGTTGCTACGGCTAAACCGGGCGTTTCCACCGCAGATTTAAAAGAAGAAATTTTCCGTCAATTAGACCGAATAAAAGCCGAAGGAATTACGACAGACGAATTGGAAAGAGCAAAAAATTCGATTAAGTCGCACTATGTTTATTCATTACAGAAAATCGACACAATAGCCGACCAGCTCAATCTTTATAATTTTCATCTGGGCGAACCCGATTCGTTTGAATACGATCTGGCTCGTTATTCCAAAGCGAGCTGTTCTCAGGTAAAGGAGACGGCAAATAAATACCTGACCGATAAATATGTTGAACTGCACATCGTACCCAAAGAAGGAGGTTTGAATGTTTGACAGATCTACGCCGCCAAAGCCCAAAACGAAAATCGATTTCAGCTTGCCCGAAATAGAAAAATTCGAGACGGAAAACAACGCGGTTTATTTTTCTCAAAAAGAAAAACTGCCGATAGTACAACTCAATATAATAATTGACGCCGGCAGCAGGCTTGACCCGCCTGACAAAAAAGGGGCGGCATTGCTGACTTCTCTGCTGATCGACGAGGGCGCCGGCAAATATAATTCATTCGAGCTAAACGACGAATTCGAAAAGCTGGGCACGGTTCTAAGCATTAATGTAAATCACGATACTTTTGCATTCTCGATGCTTTCTTTGAGCGACAATTTCCAAAAATCGTTCGAACTCCTATCGGAAATATTAAACAATCCCCGTTTGCAAAACGACGACTTCGAAAGGGAGAAAAAGAAACTTACCGCTAAAATAATTCAGTTGAGAAAAGAACCTTCCTACATTGCAAATACGGCATTCGACAGAATTGTTTTCGATGGAACATATTACGCTTTTCCGGAACTCGGTTACCTCGAAACTCTGGACAAAATTACGATTGAAGACGTCAGGGATTATTACCGAAAATATATTCAAAACAATTCACTTAGTTTTGCGGTCGTGGGAAATGTTTCAAAAGATGAGATCGTCAGGCTTGTAAACAAGAATTTTAGCGGCAGACAAAAGATAACGATTGATCAAAATATCGAGCCGGTTGTTGCTCAAAAGACCAGGATTTACATAGCAGACAAAAAGGACGCTCCTCAAACCGAATTGAGAATAGGACACCGCGGCGTAAAGAGAAACGAAGAAACTTATTACCGGTTGAAATTAATGAACACAATTTTGGGCGGCGACTTTTCGAGCAGGATCAATTTGAATCTTAGAGAGAAGAAAGGATTTACTTACGGCGCCGGCTCGGTTTACGGATACCATAAAAACGCGGGATTTTTCGAAGTTCATACGGCTGTTAATGCCGTCAATACCGGCGAATCTATTTCCGAAATAATTAAAGAAATAAAAGGCGTAAGAGAAAGGATTGACGAAGACGAAATCAATTTTGCCAAGTCTTATCATACAAAAAAGTTCCCTTCGCTGTTCGAGACATATACTCAGATAGCCAAAAATATAACGCCGTTAATTATTCATAATCTGGATACGGATTATTACAAAAATTACGTAGACAAAATCAAATCCGTACGGAATGAAGAAATAATCGACGCCGCGAAAAAATATTTGCACCCGGAAAGTCTCGTTATCGTTGCCGTAGGCGACAGGGACAAAATCCATGAACAAGTTAAAGGATTGAACGCAGAGATTATCTACATAGATGAAAACGGGGAAATCGTTGCGAGCCGCTAAATTACCGGCGTTATTTTGTATCCTTTTTTACGGTAATTGTCGAATTCCGTTTTAATAATCTTGAAATTCTCCGGAGTAATTAAAAAGATTTTTGTTTTGTTTCCTGTTTTATCTTCGCAATAATATTTGAACCTGGAAAGCAGTTCGTTTTTATCCTCGTCGTCGAGCAATATAAAATCGGAAATCCTTTTAAGCTCCGCTCCCCTTTTCTTAAACCTTTCCTCGACGTAATTATAGACCGGTGAATTATACAGCTCCGATTTTTCGTCAATCAAATAAAAAAGAGCGTTTGGGAAATCAGATACAATTTTGTTTATTGCGTTGTCGATTACCTTTTTGTGAGAGAGGGTCTTGATTTTATAATCCGAAGATATGTCGTCGTTTAAAATTACGACATAATCTTTATCGTATTTATTAATCGAATCCGCGGCGCTTTTCGAATCTTCGGAAGGAATAAATCCGAGTGCAAAACGATACGGCATATTAAGTATTTCGGTAAAATCAGAATTGTCCGGCTCCGTGTCATAAAAAATAAACGCAAGATTATTATGCTCGCGCTTTAATTTGGCGTCGGGGATAATGTCTGCAAGCAATTTTAATTTTTCATTCGAATAGACTCGCAGTTCCGTTTCACCGAAAATCTTCTTTTCTTCCGAAACGAAACTAGTTATGTCGTTTTCAATCGCATATTCGAGATCCTTCAAAATAAGAGGAATGGGCAGATCTGCGGGCAGGCGCACGATAATTTTATAATGAACGGAATCTTCTCCGTCGACTCTTATCTTCTTTTTGCTCACCCAGTTCTTTTCTATACCGTGACTATCCAGAATTTCGGAAAATACCGAATCGATTTCCCAAACCGAGAATTCGCCGATTACGCCGTCTTCCCCGTTTTCCTGTTTATTCGAAAGAAGATCAACGGACAGATTGATTATGAGCAAAGAGACTGCAATGCCAATCAGATAATAGGTAAATTTATAATTCATGGAAATATCGGCGTGTATTATTTGTTCATAAATTGAGCTTTCCTTTTTTCGAGAAAAGCCGAAGTTCCTTCCTTAAAATCTTCGGTTTCCGTGCAAAGAGCGAAGAGCCGGCTTTCGTTTTCCATTTCCTCCCTGCGTTCTTTGACTCTGAGGGATTCAAGCGCATATTTAATTATCACGCCGCTTTTCGAAGCGATTTTTTCGCCCGTCTTTATTGCGGTGTCAAGCAATTCCCCGTGCGGCGTGACTTTATTTACAAGTCCTATTCTGTATGCTTCGTCAGCGTCGATCATGTCTCCGGTTAAAATCATTTCGAGCGCTTTGGATTTGCCTGCAATTTCCCGTAAGCGCACCGTGCCTCCGTATCCGGGTATTATACCGAGATTGATTTCCGGTTGACCGAAGCGGGCGTTTTCCGAAGCGATTCTAATATGACAAGCCATTGCCAGCTCGCATCCGCCGCCGAGCGCATATCCGTTTACAGCGGCAATTACGGGTTTGTCGAAATTTTCTATGCGGCTAAATATTTCCTGCCCGTTTCGTGAAAACTTTTCCGCTTCTTGTCTGCTCAATTTATTAATTTCAGTTATGTCAGCTCCGGCGACAAATGCTTTGTCGCCCGCGCCTGTTAATATCACAACCATGATTGAAGAATCTTCTTCAATCATCTTAAAAATTTTATTAAGCTCATCGAGCGTCCTTAAATTCAAAGCGTTAAGTTTATCGGGTCTGTTAAGTTTTACGATCCCGATATTTCCTTCTTTGCCGAGTATAACATTTTCAAATTCCATCTTAACCTCCTAAATTTTAACAAAAATCGGGATAGTCGCCTTAAATACTATCGAGATATATTGATTGTCGGGCAAATAATTATAATACGCCATAACATCGAGAATAAACATCGAAAATCCTCCGCCGATCTGAAAGCCGAATTTAGATTTCCCTTCGGTAAAGTTTTGTTTGTTTTTTCCTTCTTTGAAGATATGAGAATTTTCAAAGTACGAATATTGAATACCCGCGTCTACAAGCGGCATAAGCAGCGCGACGTTCTCCACAAGCGGCGGGAAATAATATCTCGCCCCTGCCGCCAGAAAAATCATATTACTCGAATACGAAGCATAATCCGTTTTCTTGTAGAGAGTCTGTCTGCCCGGATAATGCTGATAACCCAGCGTTGAATAAAAAAAGAACGGCATCAAAAGATTATCGGTATAGAGCAACGAAGTTTCCGCTCCGACTCCGATATTATTTTTATCGGAAAAATCGCCAACCGGGAATTTCGGACCTACCCCCAGCGACATAAACAATCCTTTGGCTTCTCCGAATTTTATCGGCTGCGCTGCAACTGCAATTGAAAGGCAAATCATTATTAAAACAAAATATTTCTTCATCATCCACCGAAAATTTTGGTTCCGACTCCGAATTCATAAACCAACAGACCGCCGTAATAAGCGGTTATTAATATTAATACAAAACCAATAATAGCAAAAAATAGAATAATTAATTTATGGTAGAACAAATTAATGTTTTTCCTGACTGTATAAAATCTGTAAAAAAAGAGAGAAGCGCAAAGCCACAGGAATAAAGAAGAAAAAAGTTCGTGATTGTTAATTGCTTTTTGCAGTCCGGGATTTTGAATAACAGCCTCGTTTACTTTTTGAGCTTCCAAATTGCCCGTCAATACAGCCGCTATTGAAAAAAATATTGCAAGGAACAGGAACGCAAGAGCGGGTTTAGTCATATTTTCTTTGCCGGCAATGATGCCGGCGGCGTCTGTTACAAAATAGATAATATAAAACACTATCGGGAAATGAATAATAATCGGATGAATCGTTTCCATAAACTTCCTTTCGTTTACCCGCAGAGAACGCTTCCGCCGTTGACGTTTAATATTTCGCCGGTAATATGTCCCGCCAGATCCGAAGCAAGGAATAAAACCGGGGCTGCTATATCTTCGGCGGCGGCAATTTTGCCCAAAGGTATAGAGTTAATTATTTCCTGTTTATATTTTTCGTCGGCAAAAACTTCGTCGTTCATTTCAGTATCGACCCAGCCGGGAGCCACGGAATTTACCGTAATGTTGAACTTTGCCAGTTCAACCGCCAGCGATTTGGTAAAAGAGATCATACCGCCTTTGGTTGCGGCGTAGTGCGAATGAAAAGCTTCGCCGCGTTGTCCGGCGGTCGATGAAATTAATATTATCCTGCCATATCGATTTTTTTTCATATACGGCAATACGGCTTTGGAAAATAGAAACGCCGAAGTAAGATTAATCCTTATTATCTCGTTCCATTTTTCGAGCGTCAAAGTTTCAATAGGTCCGTCGTTCCAGATGCCTGCGTTATGAACAAGAATGTCGACGCCGCCGAAATCCTCAGCCGCCCGTTCAACCATTCGAAATATTTCCTCTTCCGATTCCATATCCGTTCGGTATGCTTTTGCATTCCCTTTTAAAAATGACTCCAATTGTTTGGCGCGTTCGGCTGAATTTTTATACGTAAAAGCGACTCTGCCGTTTGCCTGCGTAAAATATCTGACGCAAGCTTCGCCAATGCCGCGGGAACCTCCCGTTATGACTGCGACTCTGTTTTTCAAATCGATCATCAGTACCTCACTTTATATAAAAACAAACCTTTTGCGGGCAACGCCTCCCCGGCGGATTTTCTGTCCTTTTCATCCAAAATTTTTTGAAGCGACTCGGCGTTTTTATCATTAAGCGCCGTTTTCAAAATCGTCCCTGCAAGCGCGCGAACCATACCGTGTAAAAATCTGTCTGCTGATATTGTAAATATCGTAAAGTCCGATCTTCTGAACCAATTGATTTCCGTTACTTCACAAATTTTGTTTTTAACGGTCGATTTGGCTCTGCAAAACGAAGTAAAATCTTTTTTGCCGAGGAACGTCGCGCTTAATTCATTAAGAAGTTTTATATCGATATTTCTTATCGGAGGATATAAATAAGAGTATCTTAAATAAAAAGGAGATTTTGTGTGGCTGAACAAATAAATATACTTCCTTTCTTTTGCGTCATATCTGGCATGAAAATTTTCGGTTACCCGTTCAATTTTTTTAATTGCTATATCGTTTGGTAAAAGCGAATTTAAGGAATAGACAAATTTATTCGTATCGAATTCATCTGGATATCTGAAGTTTGCCGTCTGACCGAGCGCGTGAACTCCGGCGTCGGTTCTGCCGGAACCGATCAGATTGACTTTTTCTTTTAGAATAACTTCTATTGCTTCTATAATTTTCTGCTGTACGGTAATTTTATTTTTTTGAATCTGCCAGCCGAAGTAGTCTGTTCCGTCGTACTGGATGGTAAGTTTATAATTATACATTATTTCATTTCTAAATCTATCTGTCTCAAAATTACGCCAAAAGAGAGAGATAAACTACTTTTTTATTGTTTTTTTTTGTTTTTAACGCTAAATTGTAAAAAAACATTGGGCAATTAGCTTTATATATTTGTTAATAGGGTTCTACACAAATAAATAATAAATATATTCACCAACAAAATGAGGGGTGTGTATGAAAAAGAAAATACCACTTCTATTATTAGTTCTTATGCTTCCCTTTAGTCTGATGGCTCAAAACACATTTAGAATAATGGGAACGGTAACCGATACATACGGGGAACCGTTGATCGGCGCAAATGTTTATATCCCTGCTTTGAATACGGGCGCGGCTACCGATATGGCAGGGAAATACGTAATTGAACTTTCAAAAGATGTAGCGCAGGGACAAGAAGTAGCTCTCACTGTTACTTATGTCGGATATAAGTCCCAAAGCGTAATGTTAACTCTTACGGGCAATTCAATTCAGCAGGATTTTGAATTGGAAGAAGACGTCTTCGAAAGCGAAACGGTAGTTGTAACTGGTATAGCGTCCAAAACTTCCAAGTCCGTTGCGGAGGTTGCGGTGTCAAGAATTCCTGCAGCGCAGCTGGCGGAAATACAAAGTTACCAGGGACTGTCTCAGCTAGTCTCCGGTAAAATTTCCGGCGTGCAGGTAGCCCCGTCATCCGGTAACGTCTGAGGAGGTTTCCGTTTCTTCGTGAGAGGCGGCGGCGGATTGAACGGCGACGAACAGCCGGTAATTTATATAGACGGCATACGAGTTGAAGACGCTGAGATCGAGGGATACGGCGTAGGCGGCCAGGGCTCGAGCATTCTTGCAAATCTGAACGTTCAGGACATTGAAAACATTGAGGTGCTAAAAGGTCCTGCAGCAGCGGCTATGTACGGCACCGACGGTTCAAACGGCGTTGTTTTGATTACAACCAAGTCGGGCAAATTGGGAGCCGGATTAAGACCGTATTCCGTGACTTATAAGTATGATTACGGTTACAATACGCAAGCTTACAAATTCAAAAAAGACCGCTTCGAAAGCGCAGACGGCGCTAACGGTATTTATCAGGACGGTTTAATCAGAAATCATTATGTTAATTTCTCAGGAGGCACGGGAATTCTGAGATACTATGCTTCTTACGAGAACCGTCTCGAAAACGGAATTCTTCCGAATTCCTCGATGGACAGATCTTCAGTCAGATTAAATCTCTCGGCTTATCCGACCGAGAACCTGACATTCCAATTTACTTCGGCATTCATTTTCAATAATATTCAACGTCCGAATAACGACAACAACATTTACGGATGGCTGGGAAACACGCTTTTGCGTCTCTGGTACTTTACAGACAGCGCGTCGGTCGCCGGCATTAAAGACCTGAATAAGAATAACCAGTACTTAGGATCTTTCAAAATCACTTGGAAACCAATTGAAAATTTAGAATTAAATGCCGGAGTAGGTATAGACGACAACGACTGGAGGCAAGATCAGATATTCCCGGTTACCGGCAGTTATTCTACTATCAATAACGGGCAAAAAAGCATTTATAACAGACATAACCGTCAATATACATACGATTTAAACGCCCGGTACAACTATAATATAACAAATGACCTTAGAGGCTCTTCTGTAATAGGAACACAAATCTTAGATCGTAAACTTACAACGAGCTTTATGTCTGCGGAAAATTTCGGCAGTCAATTTATTATGAATATCGGCTCAGGATTAACTATTAATGAATACGACGAAGGATTCAGTCACATTCGCCAGGCAGGTATTTATCTCGACAACAATTTCTCGTACAAAGATCAATACTTTTTAACACTGGCTGTTCGAAGGGATTATGCAAGCACAATCGGAGAAAACGCCCCGGCTATTACATATCCGAAATTGAGTCTTGCGGTAAGAATGGATAAATACGACTTCTTCCCTAAATTCTTCAGTTTATTTAAACTAAGAGCCGCTTACGGCGAAAGCGGACAGCTGCCCGGAACGGATGACGCTATACCTTTACTTTGGCAGGCATATAACGGCGGAGCAGGCATTGGCGGCGTTTTGAGTTCGATAGGCAATGCCGGAATAGAGCCAGAAAGAATTAAGGAATTCGAAGTCGGTTTCGATTCGGAATTCTTAAATATGTTCGCTCTCGAGTTCACATATTATAACGGCAGCGCAAAGAACTCAATAATTTACAAAAATAATCCGCCTTCGTCCGGTCTTACTGCCAGCACGGTGCCTTTTAATATAGGCGCAATGAAAAATCACGGATTCGAAACATTGCTGCAAATCAATCCGATTAAAGGCAGGGATTATAATCTGGACGTCAATATAATCTGGAAATATCAAACGAACGAAGTGACGGATATGGACGGGCAGGAAATTCCCGACGGATTCGACGTGAATTACATTAAAGAAGGGATGAAAAAACACGAGTTCTACACCTATAAAACCGTAGGCGCCCGTTTCGACGAAAGCGGCAGATATTTAGGTCCTCAAGTATCTGATGAACGAGTAGATCTCGGCAACCCGATTCCCGATCATACGGGTTCCATCAGCTTTAATTTCCGATTCCTGAAGAATTTCAATTTGTACGCATTAGCCGAATGGGGACTTAACAATAAGGTATATAATCTTACAAGACAATTTGCCATCCAATTCCGTAATGATACGGAATACGAAATACTGAGAGCTAAGTTGGGACTTTCCTCGTCTCACGATGAAGTTACTCCACTGGAAGTTGGTTCTCCCGAATATAAAGCCGCAGCCGAGCAATATGCAAAACTCTACATCGGTTACGACGGCAATTTTATTGAAGACGCGGATTATTTCACGATCAGAGAAGTTAGTTTGAGTTACGACTTTACCGATTTGTTTAGTCAGTACCTCCAAACGTCTTCATATTTACAGAGAGTTGTGGTAGGATTTTCCGTACGCAACCTTCTCAAACTGACTAAATACAGCGGCGCCGACTACGAACTTAACTTCGACGGCGGCAGAAGTCTTAGCCGAGGCACTGACTTCCTGACATTGCAAAATCCAAGAACTTATACATTCTGGGTACAACTCGGATTATAAAAAGGGAGAATTAAATATGAAAAGAAAATATATATCATTATTGCTTCTCTTCGCTATAGCGGGTTTGTTTATTTCATGCGAAGATTACGTATCGAACGTAGATCCCCTTGTCGATGCAGTTGAAGACGAGGTGTTGACTCGGGAATCCGAAGTTCCGTTTCTGATTACGGGTATCCAAGATGAATTCGCTCTTGCTACAGACGATTTGTTTATTGCTGCAGACGGACTTTCGGACCAGCTTTTCTTTACCAGAAACGTTCCTAATGCCACTTATCCCACTTACGAACAGATCGATATAGGCGAAATACTTCTGGACAATAATTCGATAGACAACGCATTTAATCCCTTGCAAAGATTCCGTAAATATGCCGATACGCTTGTTGCACGCCTGGATAAAATCTCGTTCGAAGATACCGGCTTACAAAAAGAAGCTTATTTTAACTCATATTTGTACGGAGGAATTGCAAGATATTACCTCGCTACTTATTTCGGCTTAACTGAAACGCAAGGAGGCGGAGTTATAAACGTAGGTCCGTTTATCCCTTCGAATCAGATGTACGATTTAGCCGTGGAGCGTTTTAAGACGGCTTTGACATACGCTCCGGGAAATTACGAAACTCGCCTTGTCAACTCTTTGATTGCCCGCTGTTATCTCTTCAAAGGCGATTATGCGAATGCAGCTGCTTACGCACAACAAGGACTTATTAACGGCGATTCTCCTCTCGAAGCCAAATACAGCACTCTCAGCGACAATAACTACAGAGTTCAAGCCGGAGAATTACGTTCGCAATTTGTAGTTGATTTTCGTTTCCTCGATTATATTAATCAGGATCCGACCGAAGCCAACCGTATTCCTCTTAAGCCGCGTAACGGCGGAGACGGTGTAACTTATTATTATCAACACAAATACAAACTGGACGTAACCGGATTGGTATCGAGCATTCCAATAATGACATGGCAGGAAAATAATTTAATGAAAGCAGAATTAGTTCTGAGAGGCGCAATGTCCGGCGACGCCGTTGCGCTTGTAAACGAAGTAAGGGAATCGCATTCTGTTTCAACGATCGCCACTATAAGTCTCGACTCTTCATCGCCCTCAATTGTAGAAGAAAGGGATAAGGAACTTTTCTGCCAGGGAATGAGACTCCCGGATCAAAGAAGATTTAACATCTTCCATATGCCAGGTAAATGGCAGTACCTGCCAATAACCGAAAACGAAAGGGTAAGAAATCCCAATCTTCAATAATAGTTGAAAAGGAGGCGGACTGAGTTCCGCCTCTCTTTTTTAGAAGCTTTTAATTAAGTTTAATTTAAAAGTGGAAGGCAAATCCGTATTGTTTACAACTTCAAATGAAATGTTCCAGCCCAACGATTCGTTCAAATTTCTGTTATGAATTGCAACCAGACGCGCGGCGTTAATTGCGCTAATAATTCTGTTGAGTATCAACGCGCCGATTGCAAACCGGAGGTTATTATAAGCCTGTTCGCTCGACTTCCATAATTCTCTGTATTTACGCCTGTCTTCGTTATTATTCCATTTCCAATAATGCGTACCGGTATCGTAAACATATGCAAAGCTGCGGTTCAGTTCCTGTATTCTGTTATATTCTTCGATATTCATATAGATGCCGATCGAAGCATAATAGCTGTCGTCTTTTCCATCGGTTGTAATTCCACCGTTGGAAACGGCAAAAGCTTTGTAATCGTCTTCTTTCCATTTGCCGTAAATGGAGTAGCCTGCGTAGACTCCCCAAAGAGCCGCATCCGCCGCGGTAAAATAGATGCCGCTGCCGTAATCCCCCGCATAGAGCTCTCCCATGCCGGGCAGAATCATCGAATAGAGGATTGCCAGTCCCGCGCTCTTTTTGGACTGGGCTACATTCATTGGAACCGGATTAAATTTTTCCGTTTCTAGCTGCCGGCTGCCGGCATATTTAATTTCGAGCAAGGTGCCCGAGGTTTGCGCTGCAATCATTGACGAGAACATTATGAATAAAAATATTCTTTTCATTTTTAACCTGCCTTTGTTTTTAATGAATTTGCTGTTAAAGAATATTCACCCGTAGCAATGTTCCCATCAATCTCCTTAATTTTTACTTTTACAAATTGATTGATTAAGTTTTTTTCAAAAGGAATTTTTACACGTACGTAATTTGAGGAAAATCCTTTAATAAAACCATTATTATTTTCGCTTTCCGGTAAAACCGTAAGTTCTTTGCCGATCATTTTCCTGTAAAACTCATTTCTCTTTTTGTCGCTTAATATTCTGAGCATGTTGTTGCGTTTCTTTCTGATTTCAGGCGCGACGTGTTCGGGCATTTTTTCCGCTTTGGTATTGGGTCTTTCCGAATATGTGAATACATGAAGATAAGAAACAGGCAATTCTTTGAGAAAATTATAAGTATCCAGAAAGTCGTCGTCGGTTTCGCCTGGGAATCCCACAATTACATCCACCCCGATTCCCGCATCCGGAATTCGGTTTACAATTTTATGGATCAATTTGTAATAATCTTCGGTTTTATATCTTCTTTGCATCAGTCGGAGAATTTTCGGGCTTCCGCTTTGAAGAGGAATATGAAAATGTTTACATAGCCGATCATCCGCAGCGACCAAATCGATGATTTCATCCGTCAAAAGGTTCGGCTCGATTGAACTTATTCTTATTCTATAATCACCTTCGGTCTTCAGCAAATCGTTTAATAGTTTGTAAAGATTATAATCAAGATTCTTTCCGTAATCGCCCACGTTGACGCCGGTTAGAATTATTTCCTTATATCCGCTTTCGACCAGACTTTTGAATTCGGAAATTACTTCTGCAGGATTAGCGCTGCGACTCCGTCCTCTGGCAAGCGGTATAGTGCAAAACGAACATTTATAATCGCAGCCGTCCTGCACCTTAAAAAACGCCCGAGTTCTCGAATCGGCTTCGGTAGAATACGAAGAATGGAAAGAATCGAGCTCTTCTGTGGGAGAAACGAAAATTTCCGGTTTTACATCTTTTTTGAAATTCTTCAGATAATCGAAAAGATTAAATTTTTCCTTGCTTCCCAATACGGCGCCGACGCCGTCAATTTTGGCAATGTCTTCCGGACGCAGTTGGGCATAACACCCTGTAACGATTACGAAGGCGTCGGGATTGGCTCTTAAAGCGCGTCGTACGATTTGTCTGCATTCCTTTTCCGCTCCTTCAGTAACGGAACATGTATTTACTACATAGACGTCGGCAGATTCGTTGAAGCCTACAATTTCGTATCCGCGGTCGAGGAATTTATCTCCGATTGTGGAGGTCTCCGCGAAATTGAGCTTACATCCCAATGTATAAAAAGCCACTTTCGACATGGCAACTTCTTTCTTTTTTAATAACGTTAAATATAATTTACAAAAAAGGCTGTACTTATATAAAATAAGCACAGCCCCGGAATCAATTTATCAAGATGCTTATTCTGATTTTTCTTCGGCTTTGTCCGATTCCTGCTGAGGAGCTTGAGGCATCTGCGGAGGAACGCGATCTTCATATAAATTGAAATCCGAAGAATCGAATTTGCCCGCGTCAGCCTGTTTGATATCCTCTACGGATACTTTATCAAGCTTATGCGTAGTGATATATTCAGCAATTTCCTCGTCGGATTTCTCTTTCAGCACCGCAAGAGCGCTCAATACTATTTTCTTGTTTTCCTTATCGAACTCAACGACCTTGAGCTCGAGAGTCGTTCCCACAGGGAAACAGTAAGAGAGATTTTTTATTTTCGAAGGCGACAATTGAGTTGCGGGAATAAATCCGTCGACTCCGAGAGGCAATTCTGCAATCAGACCTTTTTCGATAATACGAACCACTTTGCCTTCGGTCTTTGTGCCTGCGGCATAAACCGATTCGAAATTGTCCCACGGATTCGGATTAATTTGTTTATGTCCGAGCGATATTTTACGCTGTTCGGTATCGACGCTCAGCACTACAACTTCAATGCTCTCGCCTTTCTTAACTACTTCTCCGGGGTGACGTATCTTCTTTGTCCACGACAAATCGGAAATATGAATCAGACCGTCGACGCCGGGTTCGAGTTCGACGAAGACGCCGAAATTCGTAAGGTTTCTTGCAATTCCCGTATGGCGCGAACCGACGGGATATTTCTTAACAATATCCTGCCACGGATCGGGCGTCAATTGTTTCATACCGAGAGAAATTTTCTTCTCGTCTTTATCGAGGCTCAGAATAACAGCCTCTACAATTTGTCCCATTGAAACGAACTGGGACGGATGGCTGATATGCTGAGTCCAGCTCATTTCGGAAATGTGAATCAAGCCTTCGATACCTTTTTCGATTTCGATGAATGCGCCGTAATCGGTGAGCGAAACAACGCGGCCGGAGACCTTGTCTCCCACTTTGTATTTCTCGTCGATATTTTCCCACGGATGCGGCATAAGTTGTTTCAAGCTGAGCGAAATGCGTTTCTTTTCTTTATCGAAGTCGGTAACAACAACCTTGATTTTTTCGTCGAGTTTTACAACTTCGCTCGGATGATTAATTCTGCCCCAGCTCAAATCTGTGATGTGAATAAGACCGTCGACGCCGCCGAGGTCTACGAATACGCCGAAATCCGTAATTGCCTTTACGATACCTTCGAGAATCTGTCCTTTTTCGAGTTTGTCGAGAATTTCCTTACGCTGATCGGAAATGGTTTCCTCGATTAGAACTTTATGAGACACAACGATATTTTCCGTCGGAATATTCACCTTAACAATTTTGAAATCCATTGTTTGACCAACAAAGGCATCGAAATCCCTTACGGGTCTGATATCGATTTGAGAGCCCGGCAAGAACGCCTCGATACCCATCAAATCGACGACCATACCGCCTTTGATGCGTTTGAGAATTTTACCTTGAATGACTTCGTCGTTTTCGTAAGCTTTAAGAACACGCGACCATACTTTGAGGAAATCGGCTCTTTTCTTGCTCAATACGAGATTACCGTCTTCGTCTTCAAAGCTTTCGATAACAATATCGACTTTGTTGCCGATTTTGATTTCTTCGGTAGCCGAGAATTCAGATTTCGGAATGGTGCCGTCGGTTTTATAACCTACGTCGATAACGACGTTATCGCCGTGAATACCGACAATCGTACCCTGAATAATTTCGTCTTCTTTAATATCTCTGAAAGACTCGGAATAAAGTTTGGTAAGCGATTGAAGTTCTTCTTCCGTATACTCTTCCGGATTGATAAATTTGACGTTGTCTAATTGATTTTGCATTTTTTCTTGTTTATCGGACATTAGTCCTCCTACTTTTTACCGCTCGCGTCTTCCCGCCATCAAAAAAGCCGCAACGGTAATAATTTGTTACACATTTAGTTAATTACGATGGCGACAAACTTTTTAATTGTATACCTTTTTTTTCGAGCGCTTCTTCAATCTTTTTAATCAGCAGTTCCAGGTCGTCGTCCGGAGTCAGACCGGTATTGTCAATTTCGAGAGCGTCTTCGGCTTTTTTAAGAGGCGCCACGTCTCGTCCGCTGTCGATTTCGTCTCTCTTCGCCAGATTGGCTTTCACATCATCGAAAGAGATATTGACATTTCCTTCCTGATATTCTTTAAATCTTCTTTTTGCTCTTTCGTCGAGCGAAGCCGTCAAAAATATTTTCACATCCGCATCCGGGAAAACCACAGTGGCGATGTCGCGACCTTCGGCGATTAAATTACAATCTTTCCCGATCGATTGCTGCAGTTTGACCATTTCCTTGCGAACTCCCGGAATCGCGCTAATCTCGCTCACTTTCGAATTTACTTCCGCCGATCTGATTTTATCCGTAATTTCTTCGCCGTTCGCAAAAACTCGCGTTACGCCGTTTTCGAAACGTAATTTCAAGTCCAGATTTCTGGTCATTTCGACCACGGCTTCATGATCGTCTGCAATTCCGCGCTGCAAAGCGCAATAAGTAATAGCCCGATACATCGCGCCGGTATCAAGATAAATGAAGTTAAGCTTACGGGCTAAATTCTTTGCAGCAGTCGATTTACCCGAGCCAGCAGGACCGTCTATTGCTATGATAATTTTTTTCGACATTGACTTACAAAAATATGAAAACGAAAATCTTACTGCAAATTATTTTACCCGGTTTTGACCGTCCAGGAGGAGTATTTTCGGTTTGAAATTTTTGACTTCAGACTCGTCATAAACGGCGTAACTGGCAATTATTATTAAATCGCCGGGTTGTACCAGCCTGGCAGCCGCCCCGTTGAGACCGATTTCTCCTTTTCCGCCGTAAATTACGTACGTAGAAAATCGTTCTCCGTTATTGATATTATAAATATCGACTTTCTCAAATTCATTTATGTCCGCCAGCTCGCATAATTCTTTGTCGATGGAAATTGAACCTTCGTAGTTCAAGTCGGCTGAAGTGACAACCGCCCTGTGTAGTTTCGATTTTAATAGTGTTCTTTTCATCTTTCCGATTCTCTGTTGATTAAAATTGCTTTGAACAGACCGTCGAGCACCAATGTGGGAATAATAATGTCGAACAAACCCGCCGATTCGAAAAGCCTCGAAAAACCGCCCGTACCGATAACAATCGGTTTGTCTTCTCCGAATGCTTCTTCGGTAATTCTTTTTTTCAATTCATTCACAATTCCGATTTGTCCGAAATAGAGTCCCGACTGAATGCTTTCGACAGTCGAGCGTCCGACGACTTCTGCGGCTTCGGTAATTTCAACCGCCGGCAACTGCGCAGTGGAGCTTTCAAGAATTTCCATCGATATTTTCACGCCCGGAATAATAATACCGCCCAAATATTCCTTTTGCTTGCTTATAACGCAGAATGTTGTGGCTGTTCCGAAATCGACAACTATCAGATTTTTGCCGGGAAACTTATCGACAGCGGCAATGGCATTGGCAATTCTGTCGGCACCTACTTCGAGCGGATTTCTGTATTTTATTTTCAAACCTGTTTTTACTCCCGGCTTCAGAAAGAACGGCTCCACATTAAAATATTTGAGCGCAGCCGAACGGATTGAATGATTGAGGTCGGGCACTACGCTGCAGATAGATATTTCGCTTACTTCTTCGGGCGTAAAATTGTTTTCTTTTAAAACGCTCCTCAGGAAAATCCCGAACTCGTCGGACGTAAATCGTTCGCGGGATGTCTTCCTGAATTGTAACGCCAATTCGGAATTCCGATACAATCCGCCGTAAATGTGAGAATTTCCTACGTCAAGACAAATAATCATGTTGCATTCCCGGTATTTGTTTCGAAATAATTTTCGAGTTGCATTGCCAGCGAAAACGGATCTTCCGAAGAATTTATGATTCCGTTCTTGTCGTAAAGATTAAAATTCCGCTGTATGCCGTTCGTCCGATCGCTCAGGTCGTTTTGTACAACAAGGTCGCAATTACTTTCGGTTAACAATTTTTTGACGGCTTCTTTTCTTTCATCCGGATTCTGCGTATTAGTAAATTTAAACCCGACTATCATGATTTTCTTTTTCGAACTGTAATCTCTTATACGCGCCAATATTTTGTGATTTCTTTTTAAAATAATTGAAACATCTTCGACGCCGGAAGATATTTTTTTATTCGACGGCAAATCGATTTTAACATTTTTTGCCGTCAATGCCACAGGCGAAAAATCGCTGACTGCCGCGTTATGAATGACAACATCGTAATCATTTGCATCGAGCGACAATTTTAATTTACTGTCCAAACTTTCGAAATCCTCAAAGTGACAAATATCGTTTACTAATCCCGGACGTATTGCATCATTCGACGAGAGATAATCAACCGGATGTCCTCTGGCAGAGAAGTAATTCGCCAGTTCCGACGCCGTTTTTCCAGTGCTCAAATTTGTAATATAACGCACGCCGTCGATATTTTCTTTTGTGCCTCCGGCGGTTATCAGAATTTTAAGCTTTTTCTTTGGTCTCTCTTTTTTAATCAAATTAGCTTTGATAAAATTAAGGATTATTTCGGGCTCGAGCAGTTTACCTGCGCCTTCGTCGCCGCATGCAAGATAACCTTCGGCAGTCGGAAGAACAATTACTCCGTATTCGGTTAATTTTGCAATCGACGTCTGCGTAGCCGGATTAAAATACATGTTCGTATTCATAGCCGGAGCAATTAGAAAAGGAGTGGAAGCGTCTCTTGCCAGTGCAAGCGAAGTCAGCAAATCGTCCGCAATGCCTGAAGCAATCTTATTAATCGCGTTTGCCGTTGCAGGCGCAATAATGAAAAGATCGCACCATTTAATTAAATTGATGTGGCTCATAACCGTACCGGATTCGAACAGATCGTTATAAACCCGATTCCCGGTTAAGCCTTCAATCGAGGCGCTCCCTACAAATTGAAGAGCCGACTTTGTAGCAACGACTTTTACATCGCACCCGTTCTGAACCAGCCTGGAAATCAGATAGAGCGATTTATAAGCCGCAATCGAGCCCGTGATTCCGACGAGAATTTTTTTAGATATTAACATTATCGATCAACCTCACATTTCCCACACGAACGGCGCCCAATCTTCTCCCGTCCAATTCTTCTATATAATCCACTTTGAAGCCGAGATTTTCGAGCTCTCTGAAAATTTCTTCTTTAGATTTATTCGATTTTAAAAGGCGAGGAAAATTAAGCGCAAATTTTCGTTCGTCTTCCGAGAGCAGTTTATTCCTGGAACTTAACGCCAGTCCGTCTTCGTCTCTCACAATTGGGCACGGAATTATTTCTATATCCATAAAAAACGCTTTGCACATTCCTTCGATTAATTTGAGCTGCTGATAATCTTTTTCTCCGAAATAGGCTCTGTGCGGTTTAATAATGTTGAACAGTTTCATTACCACAGTTAATACGCCGTCAAAGTGTCCCGGTCTGAATCTGCCGCACAAAATTTTACTAAGCTCCGATTCGCTTATTTTATATCTGTAATTGTCGTTATAAATTTCTCCATAGTCCGGGTAAAAAAGATAATCGACGTTATGGGAATTCAAAATCTCATAATCTTTTTCAAAAGCGCGTGGATAATTTTGCAAATCATCCGGGTCGTTAAATTGCGTCGGATTGACGAAAATGCTTACAACCGTAATGTCGTTATCGCTCGTGCTCTTTTCGATTAGCGATTCGTGCCCCCGATGCAATGCGCCCATAGTCGGAACAAAACCGATCGTTTTGTTTCCAGTTTCATTTTTTATTGTTCTCCATTCCGATATTGTCTTAATTATCCTTGTCATCAGAAACTCTCGTTTTTATTCGGGAAAATTCCGTTTTTAACGTCGCGCGAATAAGCATTGACCGCGTCCATAATTGAGCAGTAACCGTCCAGATATTTCCTCAGGAACTTAGGACTAAAATTTTTATTAAATCCCAACATATCATGAAAAACAAGCACTTGCCCGTCCGTGTACATGCCTGCTCCTATGCCGATAGTAGGGACCGAAATTTGTTCGGTAACTATCTTTGCGATTTGCGAAGGTACCATTTCGAGTACAATTCCGAAACATCCTGCGGTTTCAAGTTTGCCCGCGCTTTCGATTATAAATTCGGCTTCATCCTTTTCTTTTCCTCTCAACTTGAATCCGCCGACTTGATGAACCGACTGAGGCGTCAGTCCGAGATGTCCCATCACGGGTATGCCCGATTCGACCAGATAACGAATTGAATCAATCGTATCCTGGTCGCCGCCTTCAATTTTCAATGCCTGAGCGCCGGCTTTAATCAACTTATCCGCATTTTCCATCAATTTATCCCTGCTCATACGGTGCGCAAGGAACGGCATGTCCGCTATAATAAGTTTGTTTGTAATCCCGCGTTTGACGGCGGAAGTATGCAAAGCCATTAGATCTATGTCGGCGTTAACTGTAGTTTCGTACCCGTGCATTACCATAGCAAGACTATCGCCTACGAGGACGGCGTCGATATCCGACTCGTCGATAATTCTTGCCGACCAGTAATCATAGCAAGTAATAACGGAAATTTTTTCCTTCGATTTAGAATTTCTGAATTCCGATACGGTTTTCATTAGCCTCATTTACAGGACGGATTCCAACTAAGGACGCACGCAAAGCGGCAGATACGGAAAGAAAAACGATCTTCATTTTCATGGTACTTGTCCCTGGGATCAAGTCCTGTTTTTTTATTTATTGATTATTAAAACCAGTAACCGTTCAAAAGAATCGGTTCTTTTTGTAAACGCAAAATTAAAACAATAAGTTTTATATAACAAGCGTCAGACGCTGTTTAACAATTCCAGCATTATATCGTGAATTTTTCCGTTCGTAGCCAATATCTGTTTTCCTGCGATATCGAGCGGTTCATTCTTAAAATTTGTTACAACGCCGCCTGCTTCTTCTACGATCAATTTGCCTGCAGCCATATCCCACGGATTTAAATAAACTTCCCAGAACCCGTCGAAAATACCCTCGGCAACATAACACAGATCGATAGCCGCGGAACCGAGACGTCTGACCGCTCTCGAATTTTTCAGAAAAATTACGAAACGTTCAATTGCATGGTCGGGATTTTCATCAATATTATACGGAAATCCGGTTACGAGCAGGCTCTTTCTCAAATCGTCGTTCCGGCTTACTTCCAATTTACGACCGTTACAATAAGCCCCGCCGCCTTTTTCTGCGCTGTAGACCGCATCTCTCATAACGTCGTAAACTACTCCGCAAATTATTTCGTCGTTTTTCTGAACCGCAATTGATACCGAAAAAATTGGGAGCCCGTGCGCGAAATTCGTAGTGCCGTCCAGCGGGTCGATAATCCATTTGTACTCAGAATCCCGTTCCTTAATACCGCTTTCCTCAGCCAATACAGAATGACCGGGAAATTCTTTCGAGATGAAATTAATTATCGCTTCTTCGGACTTTTTATCGATTTCGGTAACAAGATTCGCAAGATTTGTTTTGTATTCAACGGAAATATTCTTTCTGTAACCTTCTTTGATTATTTCTCCGGCTATTTGCGCCGCTTCAATTACTTTGTCAAGCATTTATATCCCGTAAAGTTTAAAATTATGTCCCACAAAAATACTATTTTTGTAGAATAAAAATTGAATTTCACCGGGCATTTTATACTAATTGATAGCCTGCGCATTATTATGTATATTTAATTCAACCAATACAAAGGAACAAAGTTTTATATGGAAGAAAAAATCAAAGCCAGCGAAAATGATTATTCGATGATTGAGGACATTCCGAATAAATTACCGGTACTGCCTCTGCGAGACACGGTAGTTTTTCCTTACATGATATTTCCCGTCCTGGTAGGAAGAGAACAGTCGATAAAAGCCGCAAATTTTGCGCTCGAAAATTCCAAGTATATTTTTCTTGCTGCTCAAAAGAAAGCGTCGATCGAAGAACCTACTCCGGATGATATCTATCCCGAAGGCACTATTGCAAAAATCATTCAAATTCTGAAATTGCCCAACGGCTTATTGAAAATCCTGGTCGACGGCGTGATTCAGGGCAGAATCGTTCGTTTTACCGACAGGAAAGAATTTTTCGAAGCTGAATTGGAAGTTATAACTCCGACAGAAGAAAATCCCCGCGAGTTAAACGCTCTTTTACGTCAGATGTCGAACCTGTTCAAAGAATATGTTAAAATTAACAAAGCCATTCCGCCCGAAGCCATTAATGCATTCGAAAATATCGACGAGCCCGACCGAAAACTGTTCTACGTTGCGGCTAACATTAATCAATCAATCGAAGTAAAGCAAAAAATTTTACAACATTTTACGCTTAAAGACCAACTTTATGAAGTCATAAGAATACTTAATTCGGAAATTGAAATTCTTAAGATCGAAAAAGAGATTGAAAACAAAGTCCAGGAAAATATTGCCAAAACACAACGCAAATTTATTATACAGGAACAGATAAGAATACTGCAGGAAGAATTGGGAGACGAAGAAGAAATTGCCCCCGAATTTGTGAAATTAAAAGAGCAAATTGAAAAAGCAAAGATGCCCAAACCAGTCTATGAAAAAGCCATAGACGAATTGAATAAATTAAAGAAGACGCCCCCGTCTTCTCCCGAAGCCACTGTAATAAGAAATTATCTCGATTGGCTTATTGCAGTGCCCTGGCACAAAAAAACACGCGATAACCTCGACGTAAAAAACGTTCGAAAAATTCTCGATGAAGACCACTACGGGCTCGAAAAACCGAAAGAAAGGATTGTCGAACATATTGCAGTTCTTAATCTCGTTAAAAACATGCGAGGTCAAATACTTTGTTTTGTAGGACCTCCCGGAGTAGGAAAAACTTCATTGGGGAAATCAATAGCAAGAGCGCTTGGAAGAAACTTTGTTAGAATTTCACTGGGCGGAGTCCGCGACGAGGCTGAAATACGAGGACATCGCAGAACATATATCGGTTCAATGCCGGGCAAAATTATCCAGTCGATGAAAAAAGCCAAGACAATTAATCCCGTAATGCTGCTCGACGAAATCGATAAAATGAGTATGGATTTCCGCGGAGATCCTTCTTCGGCTATGCTCGAGGTTCTCGACCCCGAACAAAATCACTCGTTTAACGACCATTATCTCGACGTCGATTATGATCTTTCTCAGGTAATGTTTATTACGACGGCAAATGTAAGATATAATATTCCATTACCTCTTCAAGACCGTATGGAAATAATCGAGCTGCCCGGGTATCTCGAATTTGAAAAACTTGAAATAGCTAAAAGGCACATCATTCCGAAACAATTAAAAGCGCACGGACTCGATAAATTCAAAATTGAAATTCAGGACGAGGCGATAAAAAAGATTATCAACGAATATACCCGGGAATCGGGAGTCAGAAATCTTGAGCGAGAAATTGCATCAGTATTCAGAAAAACCGCGCACGAAATTGTAATTTCCACTAACGGTAAGAGAAAACAGAAGGTGAAAATCACTATTACTCCTGAAACGATTGAAAAATATCTGGGCGTACCCCGATTCCGTCCGAAGAAAGCCGACAAAGAATTGCGCGTAGGGAGCGTTACCGGATTGGCATGGACAAGCGTCGGAGGAGAAATTTTACAGGTCGATGCAACCGTTATGGACGGTCAGGAAAAACTTACTCTTACAGGTCAAATTGGCAATGTAATGAAAGAATCGGCTCTTGCCGCTTTGAGCTACCTGAGGTCAAACGCTAAAGAATTGGGTCTTCCTCACAATTTCCATAAAGGAAAAGAAATTCATATTCACTTGCCCGAAGGCGCGATTCCGAAAGACGGTCCCTCTGCAGGCATTACTATGGCAATGGCTCTTTATTCCGTATTCAGCGGTAAACCTGCCCGGAACGACGTAGCCATGACCGGAGAAATTACATTAAGAGGAAAAGTTATTCCGATAGGCGGACTGAACGAAAAATTACTCGCCGCTCAAAGAAACGGCATGTCAATCGTTCTTATTCCTAAAGACAACGAAAAAGATTTGACAGAAATCAAACCGGAAGTTAAAGAAGGACTTCAAATTATTCCGATCGAAACAATCAAAGACGCTATTCCGTATGTCTTCGGGAAAAGGACTCAAACCAAAAAAAAGAAAACAACGTCTAAAAAAAGTAGAAAATAATGGCGGAATATCGACAGATAGATAATGCTCTCCCGGAAGAAGAAAAATATAAACTGTTAATCAAGCAGGCGGAGAGCTTATTAGACGACGGATTGCCTTTATTGACAAATCTTTCGAATATTACGGCACTCCTGAAACAAACATTCGATAAAATCAGCTGGGTCGGTTTTTATTTTAACAGAGGCAATATTCTCTATCTCGGACCGTTTCAGGGTAAAACCGCATGCACGACAATAGAGTTCGGGAAAGGCGTTTGCGGAAAATCGATTGAATCCGGCGAAACTTTAGTGGTAGAAGACGTGGAAAAATTTCCCGGACATATCTATTGCGATGCAGATTCAAAATCGGAGATCGTGGTTCCGATTATCGAAAATGGAACCAAATACGGAGTTCTGGATCTGGACAGTTATAACCTGGCGGCGTTTAATAATACTGACAAAATTTATCTCGAACTTCTTATCCGCATTTTGTCAGAAAAATTAAATTTAGATAAATTAGAACGGTTAATGATATAATATTATGAGTAATTTTTTAGTAACAGCCCGTAAATGGCGCCCACAGAAATTCGAAGAAGTAGTAGGTCAGGAACACATAACCACTACTCTGAAAAATGCCATTAAAAACAATAGAATAGCGCATGCCTACATTTTTGCCGGTCCACGCGGAGTCGGCAAAACTACAACCGCCCGCATACTGGCAAAAGCGCTGAATTGCCTGAATCCGTCTGACGGCGAACCGTGCAACGAATGTGAAATGTGCAAATCCTTTTTAAACTCACAGTCGCTCGACGTAATCGAAATTGACGGCGCATCTAACAGAAGAATAGAAGAAATACGCTCGTTAAGAGAGTCCGTAAAGTATGCCCCGGCAAAAGGGAAATATAAAGTTTATATCATCGACGAAGTTCATATGCTCACTCCGGAATCTTTCAACGCCCTTTTAAAAACATTGGAAGAACCGCCGGAACATACGCTTTTTATATTCGCCACGACAGACGTTCACAAAGTGCCGCTTACAATTGTATCCCGTTGTCAACGTTTCGATTTCAGAAGAATCGAATTAAATACAATAAAAAAACTGCTTTCAAAAATCGCCGAAGCCGAGGGAATTCAAATTGACGATACGGCGCTTTCCTTAATAGCCAAAAAAGCCGACGGCGCTTTGAGAGACGCCGAAAGCCTATTCGATCAGATCATTTCATACAGCGGAAAGAAGGTTAACTCCGAAGAAATCTCTCAAATGCTGAATCTAATCGATCAGGATATTTATTTTCGTATCTCCGACGCCATACTTTCAAAAGACTTCAACGCGGCGTTCGAAGTTACACGAACCATCTACGATAACGGATGGAATTTTATCGATTTTCTGAACGAGTTGAACGAACATTTCAGAAATATTTTTACGGTAGTATTAAGAAAATCGACCGATCTCGTGGAAACTGCCGAACTTTATAAAGAAAAATATATTCAGTATAAAGACAGTTTCTCGGAAAGCGATTTACTAAGAATACTAACATTCATCAATAAAACTCAGTATGAAATAAAATCGGCTACCGACCAGAAATTAAAAGTAGAAATTGCATTGTGCCAATTAATCGGTTTGGAAAAAACTTCAACGATAAGCGAAATCATAAAGCAGCTTTCTTCAGGTACGTCAAAAAGAGATATCGAACCTTCCCGCACGCAAAATAAAACACAGAAAATATCGAATGTAAGACCCGCTTATAAGGAGGAAGTAAGCGTTCCTGAAGTAAAAAAATTCGTTTCGCCTTCGCCAAAAGACGAAAAAGAGTTAAAGGGGATAATTTCCAAATGGAACGAATTCGTAGAACAGGTAAAATCGGAAAAACTCTTTTTCGGGTCTCTTCTCAACAAAACAAATCCTGTAGAATTTATTGATAACCGTATAGTTCTGGAAGTTGAACACCCTGACGATTTTGATATTATCAACGATCATAAAAATTATTTAGAACAAAAGACAAAAGAAATTTTCGGCAAAAAGATTGAATTTAATATTTCCAATACCGGAAATTCTCAAAAGACGGAAGAGACGAATCCATTGACAAGGGCAGTCATTGATAAATTGGGAGGCAAGAAAATATAAAACTCTTTATGTTTTCTTCTTCATTTCACATGCATAGCTTTCTAATTTTCTCTCAATAAAATTCTAAATTATAAGATGACAAAGCCCGACTTAAAATCGGGCTTAAATTATAATCCTTGCAGCTATCCCGCCTCTGGCGGGACTCCCGCGCCGTTGCCTTTCTTAATATTTTCATTAAAATACATTTTAAAATAAAAAAAGCCCGACATAAAATCGGGCTTAAATTATAATCCTGGCAGCTACCTACTCTCCCGCACCGTTGCCAGTGCAGTACCATCGGCGTTTACGGGCTTAACTTCTCTGTTCGGAATGGGAAGAGGTGTTTCCCCGTAGCTATAACCACCAGAAAATTTTCAAACATTAAAAAAAGATTGGAGAGAACGAAAACTTATACATCTATCTTGGAATAAAATTAATGGCTAAGTCGCACGACCTATTAGTACTGCTCGGCTGAATCCGTTGCCGGACTTACACCTGCAGCCTATCAACCTCGTAATCTCCGAGGAGTCTTCAGACCCGACTTTCGTCGGGAAGGGATACCTCATCTTGAAGTGTGCTTCGCACTTAGATGCTTTCAGTGCTTATCACATCCGTTCATAGCTACCCAGCGCTGCCGCTGGCGCGACAACTGGTACACTAGAGGAACGTTCGCTTCGGTCCTCTCGTACTAGAAGCGACTCTTCTCAAGTATCCTGCGCCCGCATAGGATAGGGACCGAACTGTCTCACGACGTTCTGAACCCAGTTCACGTACCGCTTTAATTGGCGAACAGCCAAACCCTTGGGACCTTCTTCAGCCCCAGGATGCGATGAACCGACATCGAGGTGCCAAACCTTGCCGTCGATATGAACTCTTGGGCAAGATCAGCCTGTTATCCCCGGCGTACCTTTTATCCTTTGAGCGATGGCCCTTCCACTCGGAACCACCGGATCACTAAGCCCTGCTTTCGCATCTGCTCGACCTGTGTGTCTCGCAGTTAAGCTCTCTTATGCCTTTGCACTCAACGCATGATTACCAACCATGCTGAGAGAACCTTTGGGAGCCTCCGTTACATTTTGGGAGGCGACCGCCCCAGTCAAACTACCCGCCTAACACTGTCCCTGGCCCTGATTCAAGGGTCGAGGTTAGAATCCAAATAAAGCAAGGGTGGTATTTCACCGGCGACTCCACGACGCCTAGCGGCGCCGCTTCACAGTCTCCCACCTATCCTACACATGCTTTACTCGAACCCAATGTTAGGGTGCAGTAAAGGTGCACGGGGTCTTTCCGTCCATATGCGGGTAACCGGCGTCTTCACCGGTACCACAATTTCACCGAGCCCGTGGTTGAGACAGTGCCCAAATCGTTACACCATTCGTGCAGGTCGGAACTTACCCGACAAGGAATTTCGCTACCTTAGGACCGTTATAGTTACGGCCGCCGTTTACTG
>NZ_JBPSEG010000014.1:40000-69717 GCF_051488665.1 Melioribacter sp. Ez-97
TTGTAGGCAATGTTGTTTCTACTGTTAAAAATAAATATCTTAAAGGCCACAAGTTACTTCTCGTCAATGAAATAAGTCCGGAAGGAATCCAAACCGGGAAAAAAGATATTTTAGCTCTTGATTTAGTCGATTCGGGAATCGGGGACAAAGTTTTGGTAGTAAGGGAAGGCGATGCTGTTCAACAGATTTTAGGTCATAATAAAGCGCCTGTCAACACAATGATTATTGCAGTTGTAGATAATATCGATATTGCGGAGGAAACAATTAAATAAAAATAGATTGCAAGACGATAAATTCAATAATTTAGTTTCCCTAAAAACCCTCCTTTCAATCGAAGGAATTGGTCCTTATAAAATCTTCACGCTTCTTAACAAATTCAAATCTTTTCGGAATATCTTGTCCGCCGGGAAATCCGAACTGATGCACACCGACGGGGTATCAAAAAAGTTAGCGGAAAGAATAGCAAATGCATCTAAAAAAGTAGATTCAGTAGAATCGAAAGTAAATTCCGAGCTTAACTTACTGCGTAAATTAAATTGCAAAGTTATAACATACTGGGATGAAGAATATCCTGAATTACTGCGAAACATCTATTACCCGCCTCTTATTTTATATTTAGCCGGTAATATTGAAAAATGCGACCAAACAGGCGTGGCTATAGTAGGCACCCGAAAACCAACGAATTACGGAATACAGCAGGCTGAAAAGTTCGCTTCCGAATTGTCTAAAAAGGGTATAACCGTAATTAGCGGGTTAGCCCGGGGCGTCGATTCATACGCTCACAGTTCCGCGCTGAACAGCAATGGCAGAACCATTGCCGTAATTGGCAGCGGAATTGACGTAATATATCCGCCGGAAAACGCGCGACTGTTCAAAAAGATTTCCGAACAAGGGGCGGTAGTTTCCGAGTTCGAACCCGGCACCAAGCCGGACGCACAAAATTTCCCGAGGCGCAATCGAATTATCTCCGGATTGAGCCTCGGCGTTTTAATCATAGAAACGAAGCAGAACGGGGGCGCAATGCAAACCGCGGCTTATGCGCTCGATCAAAATCGTGAAATATTTGCCCTGCCTGGAAACGTAAATTCTCCTCAGTCCGAAGGTCCAAATCTCCTTATTCAAAAAGGGGAAGCGAAGTTAGTATTAACAGCAGAAGATATAATAGAGGAATTAGGAGTCAAACTGGGTCACGAAAAAAAGACCGAAAAAAGAACCCGGCAAATTGCCCTTTCCTTGTTCGAAGAAAAAATACTGGAAGCGCTTGGCAACGAAGCTCTACACATAGATATTATTGCAGATAAAACTTCGATGAACACATCCGAGTGCCTGGTTCACCTTTTGTCGCTGGAATTCAAAGGATTGATCAAACAATTACCGGGGAAAATATTCATGAGCGTTTAGTATTTTTTCAGCTTTTTCCAGATCGACTTCAGTCGTTCTTTCAAATTTTTTTCCAGACCGTTTTCCGTCGGACGATAATACTGCTTGCCTTTCATCTCCTCGGGCAGATAATTTTCTTCGACAAAATGAGCCGGGAAATCATGCGGGTATTTATATTCTTTTCCGTAACCGAGATTTTTCATCAATTTAGTCGGCGCGTTTCTCAAATGGAACGGGACGGGATAGAGAGGTAAATTTTTTACGTCCCTTTGAGCTTCCTGAATAGCCAAATAAGCGGCGTTGCTTTTTGGAGCGGATGCCAAATAAGTGGCGCATTGCGAAAGTATAATCCTTGCTTCGGGCATTCCGATCTTATGACATGCTTCGAACGCAGCTTCCGCCAAAATCAACGCATTAGGCATTGCGTTGCCTATATCCTCGGCTGCAAGAATCACCATTCTTCTGGCAATAAAAACGGGTCTTCGCCCCCTTCGAGCATTCGCGCCAGCCAGTACACCGCAGCGTCGGGGTCCGAACCGCGAATGCTTTTAATGAATGCCGATATTAAATTGTAATGTTCCTCGCCCGATTTATCGTATATAATATTTTTCTTTTGAAGAACATTTTCTATAAGCGATTTTGTCACTATTATTTCTTCATTATCGATTTCATGCAGAACCGCAGCTTCCAGAATGTTCAGCATCATACGGGCGTCGCCGCCGGATGCAATAATCAAATAGTCGGGATTTTCTATCCGGATTTTTAAAGACGACAAGAATTCATCTTTTTCGACCGCCCTGTAAAGAATTTTAATTAAATCTTCTTTACTTAATTCGTTTAATACGAAAATCCTCAAACGCGATCTCAAAGGCGGTATAATTTCGAACGACGGATTTTCGGTGGTTGCCCCGATTAATGTAATCTCGCCTTTTTCCACAGACGAAAGCAAGGCGTCCTGCTGGGATTTATTGTATCTGTGAATTTCGTCAATAAACAATAAGGTGTTTCTATTATATAGAAAATTCTCTTTTGCCTTTTCGATTACCAGACGCAGGTCTTTGACTCCGGAAGAGACAGCGTTGAGCTGGAAGAATTCCGAATTAGTAGCTTCCGCCAGTATTACCGCCAGGGTGGTTTTTCCCGTGCCGGGAGGTCCCCATAAAATCAACGATCCCGGAATTTTATTTTCAATCATAACTCTTATCGGTTTATTTTTACCAACAAGATGTTCCTGACCGATAAACTCATCCAGGCTTTTGGGACGTATTCTTTCCGGGAGCGGTATTCTCGGTATCTCCTTTTTATTTATCATCTTCTTCTATTAATATTTCCTGTTCGTATGGTTTGTACATATGGTATTTTTCGCGGGCTACTTTTTCAATTGTTCTGAGGCTGTATTTTAAAGAATCAATTTCTTTCTGTAAATCATACAAGGTTTTTTCGGCGTTATGGATTTTATTGTCCAGATCGTTAATCTCGCCTCTTAATTTCATGTATTTTACGATTCCGTTTTCATTGAACAGCAAATAAATAAACGCCGATAGAAAAAGGAAAAAAAGAAGAAAATTTATAAGCTTACTTTTATACTTGTTCATTTTAACGCTGATTTAACGATTCTGTCGATCAATTCTTCGAACGAAATTCCTACTGCGTTTGCCATTTTGGGAAATAAACTTGTGGATGTCATGCCGGGTAAGGTATTGACTTCGAGACAATAAGATTTATAGTCGGCTGTCAATCTGAAATCGATTCTTGCATATTGTCTGCAGCCGACCGAATTGTACGCAAGAAGCGCTTGCGACTGTATGTGCCGCGCTACGTTATCGGGAATTTCAGCCGGCACGATATAATCGCTTTTACCGGAAGTATATTTCGATTCGTAGTCATAAAATCCGGAACGCGGAATTATTTCAAGTACGGGCAACGCTCTGTTTTCAAGAACGCCGACGGTAATTTCTCTGCCCGGTATAAATTCTTCTATTAATACATTCTCCGAATAATCGAAAGCCTTTTCGATAGCTTCGTCCAGCGCATTCTGTTCACGGCAAATAGAAATTCCGACGGTTGAGCCCTCGTCGTTGGGTTTTATAACGCACGGGAATCCGAAAAACTTTTCTATTTTCTTTTTAATTAAATCCCGATCGTTCCCTTCGCGGGATACGATAAACCATCTCGGAGTTTTGACATCGTAATGTTGAAACATAATTTTGGTCATGAACTTATTCATCGCCAGCGAACTAGATAAGACGCCCGAGCCGGTATACTTCAGATTCCGCATTTCGAGCAAAGACTGGATACGACCGTCTTCGCCCCATTTGCCGTGCAATGCGAGAAAAACCACATCGACATCGTCAAACATCGTTGAATTAATAATATCAATATAATTTCTCGAAGAAACAGGCGCTATGTCTTCTGTTCCGAATAACAAGTTCACATCTTCCGGTTGAGACAAGCCGTATGCAGGATCTAATGCCATTACGTCATAATTCAGATTCTTCAAAGCGGTAAAGATCGATTTTCCCGTTGCTTTTGAAACTTTTCTTTCGGACGACACGCCGCCCACCAGCAGGGCTACTTTTATTTCGGAATTCCGCATAAGATCATTCCCGTTGATAACATAGATGAAATATTGTTTTCAAAAAAATTATTAAAATCGGATGACTGACAAACTAAATCAGCTTTCAATCATTTCGATCAAACGAATATTATTCAAACCGTCTTCTCCGCTTACGACCGGATTCTTATTCTGTAAAAATGATTTTTGCACCGACCTGATTACAAAAGCAATTTTGTTGAATTTTTTTCTAAAAACCATTTTAGTTTCGCCTTTCAGGTCGATTGTAATTTTTGTTATAAAATTTCGTTTGTCGATTTTGCTTTCGATATTAATCGAACCGTTTAGTCCTACGATATCAAGGCGAATAAACGGTTTCTTTGTATCGTACGATACATTAAACAAACCGTAACCGCCGTTAATAAATTTAATAATAGCGGCGGCAAAGTCGTCGACTTCGCTCTTGTAAATAACGTTATCCATGAAACCTTTCACTTCGGATACTTCGCCGCCGAAATAGCGCATTAAATCGATAACAATAGCTCCGGTATCCCTCAGCACTCCACCTCCGCTCAATTCTTTTTTAAATCTGAAATTATCGGCGGGAGGCATATCGATATGATACGAAGCGTTTATTACGACCAATTTGCCCAAAATATTTTTGTCTATTAATTCCTTTACCTTTATTATCAACGGATGAAAACGATGAATATGGTTTATTGCAAACTGAACATTATTTTCTTTACAAATTCTTACCATTTCTTCGGCTTGCGCCGAATTCAGAGCAATTGGTCTTTCGCAAAATACATGCTTGCCTGCTTTAGCCGCTTCGATTACCTGATAATAATGGTCGTTATTCTTGCTCGAAATATAGACCGCGTCGATATCGGAATTTAAGAATGCCTGATAATCGTCATAAAAATTCGGCGCACCGAATCTGGATGCAATCTCGTGAGCGCGATTCCGATCATGGCTGTAAACCGAGACAAGCCGGCTTCGTTTTACTAATTGAAGAGAGGGTAAAAAGACATTTTCCAGAAAAGAGCCGCAGCCGGCGACGCCCCACTTCAGTTTACGGGGCAAAGGCACTTTCAGGTTAATATTTTTCGGCGCAGCCATTTCAGTACCCTAATTTTTTCATAAGCAATTTTATCGGCTGGGAATTTTGCATTATGTAGAAATGAATGGCGGGCACATTGTTGTTTAGTAATTCTTCGACCTGTTTGTAAGCCCAGTTGATACCGATTTCCAAAGCGTGCTCGGGCTTTGCTGCTTCAAGTTCGTCCGCCAACTCGGCTGGTATATCAATATAAAAGTTTTTCGGCAATGTATGAGCGTGTTTCTTAGATGTAATTATTTTCAAACCCGGAATAATCGGGACGTCTATACCTTCCCGGCGGCATAGTTTTACATAGTCGAAATAATATTTATTGTCGTAGAACATTTGCGTAACGATATAAGATGCGCCGGCGTCAATTTTTGCTTTTGTGTATTTAATGTCCGAAATGAGATTCGGCGCTTCGTAATGTTTTTCGGGATACCCGCTCGTTCCGATGCAAAAGTCCATCGGCTCAGCGTCGAGCAATCCTTCTTCGAGATATTTACCTTTGTTCAGATCGCTGATTTGTTTAATCAATTCGACGGCGTATTCATTAACGCTTCGCCCGAATTTCAGCGGTTTTCTGAAGCCGTTGTCGTCGCCTCTGATAGCCAATACATTATCGATCTGGAGATAGTGGAGCTCAATTAAAAAGTCCTCGGTTTCTTCTTTGGTAAATCCCGTGCAGAGTACGTGAGGCACTGCGTCGATATTATATTTATTTTGAATAAGAGCGCAGAGCCCCAGAGTGCCCGGTCTTTTTCTTTTTACTTTCATTTTAATATCGCCGCCGGGAGTTTCCTCGTAAACGACTTCCGCGGGGTGACTTGTAATATCGATAAAAGGCGGGTTGTATTTAACAATATCGTCGAGCACATTTAACAGTTCTTTTATATCCCCGCCTCTTTTGGGAGGAATTATTTCAAAGCTGATCAATGTGTCGTTTGATTTTTCCAGATGTTCAATTACTTTCATTTTTTCCCGATTAATTTGTTCTAACAAATTTACAATTTTTCATATTAATTATATAAGCTAATTTACTTTCGCCGCTTCCATAACTAACTTATGCGCCGATTTTTCTTCAAACTCATTTTCATTTAAAGGCACAACGCGATATTTGCCATTAAGCCACATTTCCGTCATGTCTCTGTAGTGAGGACTGATAAAATTGCCCGATTGTCCTGTGGGCATAATAAATTTAATATAGCCGGGGTTCGCAAAATCGTATATATATCTCATCGACGGTCCCAATATAATTTCAAAAGGATTCTCGTGATTCATATACTCTGTTTGTCCGTCGTCGAACAAAGTTACAAAAGAATATTCCGTGTTAAAGACAGTAGTGCCGTCTCCTCCTATTGGGAACGGTCCGATGTCAATTAATTTATCTGCAAGTGACGAAATTCCATGAAACATATGCTTGAACGTAACGCTGTGAATTTTCCCCCATTGCCAATCAACCGGGTCTGTACCGTAATTTGTTTCGAGGTAGCTCAAAGCGTCAACGAGACTTTTCCTTAGTATATCGTTTTTATTTTCTAATCGGGGCGTGGTAACGTCGTCAAACAAAAAATTGTTCTCTTCCCCGAGCAATTCGTAAATTTTCCTGTACGGCACATTGGCAAGAATTACATACTCTTTAATTAAATCGGGTCCTAATTCGTCTTCAAATGTATTTTTAATAAGAAAAAAAAGAAAAGCGGAATAGATAGAAGGAGTTTGACTGCCCGCGCTCATTTTATAATCCCAGTTTTCAAGCAGTTCCAGAGCAAGCGCTAGGTTTGCGTCTTTAATTTTTACGTTTTCAAAAGCTTTCAATAAATTCTCTGTGACAAACTTTGCGTAAGGCGAAACAAAATCCGTTTGATAGTTTCTAAAATCATCCGGCGTGTGAAGCTTCTTTGAATTCAAAAGCTGCGTTATTCGTTCAATGCGCGACGACGGTTCCCAGATATTCGATATATGATAAGGAAAATTTCTTACGGTTTTATTATTTGCCGACGCAATGAATCCGTTTTCGGGATTAAAAAGTTTAGGCATTAAATCGTAAGAGACATAACCCTTCCAGTCATTATCCGTTGTTCTGCCGTCGTAAATTAACGTGGGACTCGCGTTTTTGCGTACGGGCAACAAAGCGGCGCAGACGTAACCGATATTGCCTTCTTTATCTGCATAGATAAAATTTTGTCCCGGCACATTAAAATATTTTAACGCTGCGGAAAATTCCCGCCAGTTATTCGCTCTGTTGATTAAAATGGAAGAAAGCATTTCGTTCGTAAAATCGTTTCCTGTCCATCTCATGCTTATTTGTAAATTTTCCGATTTCTTATTCATTAAACGATACGGATGAATGCCGGAAATTATCGGTCCGCGATGCGTTTGTCTTATTACGAATTTATGATAGCCTTTGTTTTTGATATAAATCGAATCCGTAACTACCTCCAGGTTCTTCCATTGACCGTCTACAAGATAACGATTGTTAATTGTGTCAATTTGTTCGATATAAAAATCGGCGTCGTCAGCCATCACGTTAGTCATCGCCCAGGCAATATTCCGATTTTTTCCGATAACGACCGACGGGAGCCCGGGTAGCGTAAATCCCTCTGCGTTCCATTCCTTCGACCTTATTAATGCGAAATACCATTTACCGGGCGCTGAAAATGCCAGATGCGGGTCGTTGGCAATAATCGGCTTGCCCGCAGACGACCTGTTTCCCGAGACTACCCAGCTGTTCGAACCGATGTGCGTGCCGTTAAATCCTATAAATTTTCTGAATTCCCTGTCGGTTTTAATCAAGTCGAGCGGGACTTCCGCGAAGCGCTTGAATCTGTCGTCGATAATCAAAGGCGCATTTTCGGGATAACCGGGCAAAAGCTCGGCAGTTTTTTCTTTCCCGATTTTCTGAATTATATGAGCAAACGCCACATCCGACCACCAGCTCAAGTTCAATTCCCAGGCCATCATCCTGGCAATAATCAGGCTATGCTCAGGTTTCCATTTATACGGTTCGTATCCGAGCAAACCGAATTCAATCGGGTATCTCCCCTTTGCCTCGTCGATAAATTTATTTACTCCGTTTGAATAAGCAATCAATATTTTTCCGGTAATCGAATCGATTCGCTTATAAGATTCCGAAGCCGTTCTGGCTATGCCAACCGTGCGAAACATCAAATCGAAAGGAGCTGTTTTATCGCCGAATATTTCGCTGAGTTTACCTTCACCTGCTCTGCGGGCGATATCCATCTGAAAAAGTCTATCCTGCGCGTGCAGATATCCGAGCACGTATGCGGCGTCTTCCTGGCTTTTGGCAATTATCATCGGCACTGCCATCGAGTCCCTGTAAACTATCACGTCGGAGTCTATTTTGTTGTTCGTCACCGCCCCGTCATATTGAGGCAAAGTTCTCTTGATCATTATATAAGATACAAGAGACATAACGAGCAATAAAAGGATTACAAATATTGTCCAACCGATTAAATGTTTTTTCCACTTTTTCATCAGTGCGCCTCAGAATAACATTCCAAAATTAAAAAAATATTGAGTCTGATATCATCATAATTTAATATTAACAACAATTTTTTATATTGCGCATGATAAAACAACGGAAAGAAGAATGAGCGAAATAATTTTAATACTGTCCGGCGTTACAGTCGTAATCTTATTCATATTGATATTAAAAAAATTATCGGGAGAAAAAGACAAGCCGATTAAAGATGATCTCGACCGAATCGACAGGTCATTCAGAGACGAGATAGCGCGCAACAGGGACGAAGTGTCAAAAAGCCTCAGGATGCAACGCGAAGAGATAAGCGCGTCCATTAAAAGTTTCAGCAGGGATTTATCCGAAAGATTATTTGAGATTGCCAAGATGCAAAAAGATCAGCTCGATATTTTTGCTAAACAGCTGTCGCAGCTTACGCAAACGAACGAGCAAAAATTCGATACTTTGCAATCAAAAGTGGAAGACAAACTGAAAGAGATAATACAGAACAACGAAAAGAAACTCGAAGAGATGCGAATTACGGTCGACGAAAAATTACAAAGCACGCTCGAAAAAAGACTGAGCGAATCATTCAAACTCGTAAGCGAACGACTGGAGCAAGTCTATAAAGGACTGGGGGACATGCAGGAATTAGCCAGAGGCGTGGGCGACCTGAAAAACGTTCTTACCAATATTAAAACCAGAGGAACGTGGGGAGAAATTCAATTAGAAAATTTAATTGACCAAATACTGACTAGAGAACAATACGAAAAAAACGTATCCACAAAAAAAGGCAGCAACGAAAAGGTAGAATTCGCAATCAAATTACCGGGCAGAGACAATACTAAGGAAGAGACCGTATGGCTTCCGATCGACGCAAAATTCCCCATAGAAGATTATCAAAGGCTGCTGGAAGCGCAGGAAGCGGCGGATATCGAAGGCGTTAACGACGCTTCGAAGAAAATAGAGAATACGATTAAAAGCGAAGCTAAAAAGATTGCGGACAAGTATCTCGATCCGCCCCACACTACCGATTTTGCAATTATGTTCTTGCCTATCGAAGGACTTTACGCAGAAGTCTTGAGAAGACCCGGACTTGCAGAAAATCTTCAGCGGGAATTCAGGGTTACAATTGCAGGACCCACAACTCTCACGGCGCTGCTGAACAGTTTACAGATGGGATTCAGAACGCTGGCAATTGAAAAGCGTTCGAGCGAGGTCTGGAAAATTTTAGGCGCGGTAAAAACCGAATTCGGAAAATTCGGTACGGTTCTGGAAGCTACGCAGAAGAAACTGCAGGAAGCTTCGAACAAAATCGAGGAAGCGGCGCGATCGTCGAGAAAAATTGAACGCAAATTGAGAGACGTACAGGAATTGCCGTCCGACGAAGGTTTAAAATTATTGGAATAAAAAGAATCCCGCATTCAGGCGGGATTCTCAATTTTATTAATTAGCCGCGCTCAGAATCAGCAGCCTTCTCTTTTCTTACCTTTTGATTTATTCATATTAACGGTCGGAAGAGAAAGTTTTGGAGACGATTTTTGACTTTCAGGACGCTCGACCGACACTACTCCGTTTTCGCCCGAGGCTATTCTCGGTTCGCCGCCAAAATAAAAACTGACCTGTTTCATTTTCTCGAACTCTGTTTTTTCCGCTTCCGAGGCGTCTGCTTTCAACGTAGGATAAAGAACATCGGTCTGCCAGCCTTTCATACCGCCTTTCAGAATATAAACGTTTTTGTATCCGGCGCTTTTCAGTAAGAACCACGCTTCTGCCGTTAGAATATCGTCGTCTCCGTATATTAGTATTTTATCGTTTTTCATCAAGCCGGCTTCCAATACCGATTCGGAGGATACATTCATTGCTCCGGGAATATGGTATTCGTCGTATTTATTTTCTTCTCTGACGTCGAGAACGATAAAATCAACTTTCCCTTTGATTATCCAGTCGGCGAGTTCAACCGGTCGAATAATATTTTTTTCGTTTCTGAGTTCGAGCGAAATTTCTTTAGCATTTATTTTCAAATGTCTGTTATCCGAAGGACTGCCGATAATCAATGCAAAGAAACCGAGAGCGAATGCCAGAACCGCAAGTTTCCGTGTAGTCGAAATTTTGTTCAACAGAGATTTCATTCTAATTCTCTCCCTGATTTTATTTTCATTATTTTTTCCGTCCATTCAGCGAGAAGAAAAGCGCCAAGCGCAATAACTACAACCAGAAATACGACCATACCGTGCGAAAGCCCCAGGAAATCGGGCAATGTAACTCTACCCATTGCAGTAGAATAATAAAAGTCGGTTATATACGGGAATATTTCGCCGAAAATAAAGATACCGAAGAACATGCCGAGGAAATAAATCATACCGTCGATTCTGCCCGTCGATGAAGAAACTACAGAAGTTCCCGGGCAATAACCTCCGATAACGAAACCGATTCCGAGCAATAGACCTCCGATTAATTGAGGCATTAAATAAGTGTCGGAAATATAGACCAATGATAAATCGAGCCAGCCTATCCATGCCAGATAAAACAGTCCGAGCATAGCCGTAACAATTGCGGTAAACATAACTTTCAGAACGCGCATATTATAAAAATAAAATTGAGCCGCAAGGATTCTGGCATTTCCGAATCCGCCCCGCTCAAGAGCGAATCCGAATCCGATTCCGATGACAAATGCAACTACCAGACTGAAATCGAAGCCGAAATAATCGAATTTATAGAAGGGCATCATAACCATTGCCTCCTTACAAAGTATGCGGTTAAATATCCGCCGGCAAATACCGCCAGCATAAAGACCCAGCTGCCGAGACTCAGCAGAGCGCCTCCGGTCAATGCCTGTCCGCTCGTGCATCCGCGCGCCAATTTAGCTCCGAAACCCATAATTGCTCCGCCTGTAAAAGCATAAATCAATCTCGTCCTGTTGCTAACGTTCGGACCTTTTTCGATAGTTTTTTTAACGCGGTGCGCCAGAGTGCCCGACAAAAATCCGCCGATTGCCACGCCTATAACTTCGAACAGCAGCCAATCTTTGAGCGGGTTAGTTGTTCCGTCGCCCAAATAATTCTTATAAAATTCATTGTGAGAAGCATGCTCGGGAGCCGCTTTCGAAACCCCGACCGCTACAAGCGTCGAAGCTGCGCCCGAAGCGCCAAGTCCTCTCCCCATAATAACAAAAGCCGCCAGAAGCACCAACCCCAATCCGAAACCGACCAGATAAGGATTCGAGTACGGTTTTGACGTAAAAGTTTTTTCATCGGCTTTTACTCTGCTTTCCGCAGATATTCCGGTTACCGTTTCCATTTAATTTCTCCTTTTGCTAAATCTCACTTAAAGTGCGCATTTAAATAATGACTGTATTGACCCGCATAAACTATAATGAATCGTAGAATTAGTCCGCCTATAATCACCAGCACAGGCGCCACAGGCGTATGTTTTATTTTATGATTGACAGCCATCAATTGTATGATAAGCGGTACTACAATTCCGATACCGATAACGAAGACCCAGAATGCTGGAGCGTAAATTCCGTTGATTAGCAATTTTGCAGCTTCAATATGAACGCCCGACGAAGTAGACAATCCGATAAGCATTAACGCAAAAACAAACAATTCAATCGTAAGAAAGCCGTTGTCGGCTTTTGCCAGCAGTTCTCTTTCATAAACATTCTTTGCAATCATATGGACAAACGCCGCGGCTGTGGAAAGTCCCGACACAAGAAACAGAACGGACAATATCGAAGTATTCCAAAGCGGACGCGAACCCATAGTACTCAACAATACGCCGGTATAAATTCCAAGCATACCGCCGAGAAGCATATTTGCCACGCCGATATTTTGTATTAAACGCTGCCGGGAATTAATATAGGTTGTAACTTTATTGATCGCGGGAAACTTATCGACGATTAATTTGGGCGGACCCATCAACAGATTTGCGATTATTACAGGGTATACCAATATTAAAATCCAGGCGCCCCACGACATCGGCGACGTAATTCTGAATGTGGTATAAAGCCTCCAAACGTACAACTTATGCTCCAAATCGAGAAAGAGAGCAAACATTCCGAGACTCAGAAGAATCAGACTGATTAAAGGCAATGTGTAACATGCGCAATTTGTTTCTTTGTATCTTTTGCTGAACAAAAAATAACCCGATATTATCATCATTCCTGCGACAAGACCGCCGAGGAAGAGATATACGGGAATTTCCCATCCCCATACGTGCGTATACGGGTCAATTTGAAAATTATGTCGAGTGGTTGTCAATTCCTGCATAATCTCCTCAGATTAAATAAAAAATACGAGGTTTCGTACCCGCTTCCGGTAAAAGAGTATGATATTTTCTGGAAGCGAGTAATTTACTTACTTCGCTTTCGGGATCGTCCAAATCGCCGAAATGCATACAATGCGTAGGACAAACGGAAACGCATGCAGGGTCTTCTCCTTTTTCGACTCTGTGTATGCAAAAAGTGCATTTATCGGCGTATCCTTCAGGATGAATAAAACGCGCGTCGTAAGGACATGCAGCCACACATGCTTTGCAACCGATACACATATCGTGATCGACGAGCACTACATTGCCTACATCGTGAACGTGGCTCGCGCCTGTGGGACAGCAAGAGACGCACGGCGTATTGTCGCAGTGATTGCATCGCTGCGACTGAATTTCGAGATGGACATCCGGAAATTTACCGGTAGTTACCTGAACAATCCAATCCCTGTTGTATCCTTCGGGCACGTTATTTTCCGTTTTACATGCAACAACGCAGTCCATACAACCAACGCATTTTTTTGTATCGATTACCATCGCATATCGAGCCATATTAAACCTCCGTCACAAAAGTTACATAATTGACATTCATACCGGTTCCGCCCATTAGGGGGTCGGTTTTATAGCGCGTAATAAGTTCCGAATCGCTGGCTCCTTTCATGAACGCTCTTTTGAGCATTCTGGAATTATGCCCGAAACCGTGCACCATATAAACCGAGTCCGGTCTTATACGCTCTGTGGCTTTTACTTTTATTTTATTGCTCAGAACTCCGTCCTGATTTTTAAGACGAATATATTGACCGCTTTTCAAGCCCCATCTGTTTGCCACGTCGTTGTTAATCCAGATTTCATTTTCTTCCATCATATCCATCAAAATCGGATTCGATTGAGTTCTGGAGAACGAGTGAACAGGAGCTCTTCCGAACAATAAACGGTAGTATCCAGGCGGCGGGTCTTCAGGTTTTTCGAATTTTGGAACCGGATCGAATCCGGCTTGCTGCAATTGAACCGAATAAAATTCTACTTTTCCCGAAGGGGTATAGAATTCCGGCTCTATTCCGTCTTCTACGTAAATCGGTTGTCCCGGCGCGGTAACCACGCCTTCCTTCTTCAGCAAGTCGAGGCTAAGCCCGGCTTTTTTGAGTCGGTAGTCGAGATATTCTTCAATATTCTTCCACGGATAATATTCTTTAAGGCCCAATTTTTCAGCCAATCTTTTTGCAATCCACCAGTTCGGTTTTTGATCGGCGGGCGGATCGACAACGGGCTGTCGCAGCGAAACAAAAGGCTCTCTGAACGGAGCCGTATTTAATTCGTCGTATCTTTCGAGGTAAACCGATTCGGGCAATACAACATCTGCCCAACCTGCTATTTCGCTCGGAATTACATCCACAACGACAAGAAGGTCAAGATTTTGAATAGCTTTAATCGTTTCTTCCTGATTGGGCAAAGCCTGAATCAAATTCGTCGCATAGATAAACCATCCTTTAATCGGATAAGGTTTGCCCGTAATAGTCGCTTCGCGAATGCCCGTTGTAATTTCTTCGGAAGCGAAAGGATATTTATGCCCTGGATTGTCAAGTTTATCTTTTTCGGGTTTCGGATAAGGAGGATAAGGATAAGCGGGCACCGGGAATTTGGCGGGGAAATAAAATCCGCCTTTTCTGCCCCAGTTGCCGAGCAAAGCGTTCAATAAAGCTACCGCTCTCATTCGTTGAGCGTCGTTTCCGTACCAGGTTGTATGGCGTCCGGGATGAACCAGCGACGCAGGTTTGTACAATGCCATTGTCCTGGCTGTTTTTCTGATTAGTTCGGGCTCAATTCCCGTCTCCGGATAAGCCCATTCGGGGGTATATTGTTTAATTTCTTCTTTGAACTGCTCAAAACCGAAACCGTACTTATCGACAAATTCTTTGTCGTATAAATTTTCCGAAACTATTACATTCATCCACGCCAGCAAAAGAGCAGTATCCGTTCCCGGTTTAATCGGTAAGTAATATTTGGCTTTCGAGGCAGCCACTGAAAATCGCGGGTCAACCACAATAATAGTCGCGTCTTTTTCAACGGCTTTTGCAAATTCCTGAGCCTGAGTGTTGTGCATATTCTCGCCCAGGTGAGAACCGATCAGGGTAAGGCATTGAGCGTTTTCAATGTCTGTTTTTTCCGGCGAGCCGATGATATCGCCGAACGTGAGTTCGAAACCGACGTCGCGAGGACCCCGGCATTGAGCAAACGAAGGAGCTCCGAAATTAATCGCTCCGTATGCTTTCAAAGTATGTTTAAAAAATGTGCCGCCGATTCCGTGAGAAAACATTGCAACGGATTCGGGTCCGTATTTTTCTTTGATGTTTTTCATTTTGGAAGCGATATAATCGAGCGCTTCGTCCCACGTTACTTCTTTCCATTTTTCTTCGCCTCGTTCGCGGGTTCTGATCAAAGGAGCGCGCAGTCTGTCCTGATCGTAATGAGCGCCTATTCCGCCTGTGCCTCTGGGACATAATCTGCCTTTGCTCAACGGGTCTTTGGGATTGCCTTCGATTTTCCAGAGTTTGCCGTCTTTGACGTATGCAATAGCGGCGCACTTCCAGAAACAGATATCGCAATAAGTCGGAATTTTTTTAATGCCTTTAACTTCTTTTTGGTTAACTTTAGCCGCTCCTTTAACGACGGGGCTCAATGCGCTTGCAGCCGCCGCTGCTCCTACGCTGAAACCCGTTATCTTTAGAAAGCGTCTTCTTGAAATCGAATTCATATTTACCTCGATATCGATTTGATCAATTCTTTTATTTCGCCGCACTGTGTATATTTATTGTAAACTTCGCAGTTCCGGCACTCCTTTTCGGCGCATACTGTGCCGGGATGTTTAAAACTCCAGCACGGTTCTCCGTGTGATTTATACGATTTGCAGTTATTTCGGTCTTCTTCTGAGCAGTTAATTATTTCCCAGCACGGAATTAAGGAATAAATGCTTTTGATGCCGTTTATACTTATCTTCGAATCGTTTATAGCTCTTCGGATACACTCGATTCTTTCGATATCGGCTTTTGAAAAAAGACGCTGATTCGATTCCTTTTTATAAGGAATAATTAACCCTTCCCTTTCGTACATTCTCAGAGTGTGGACCGATACGCCGAGAATTTTGGCGGCTGTTCCAATCGGAAATATCGGTTCTTGCCTGTCTATCCGGTCAATCATTTTACCTCTTTTTCTATGCTATATTTATAAATATCAATTATTCTGCCATTTGGAAAATGAGCTTTAATTAGATTTTTAGATATAGTTTTTGCCGTTGTTAAGAATTTTCGATATTAAAGTATTTTATCTTTGAGAAATAACAGATTTATACTCCTTTTATTCTATTTAAAAGGCAATAAGAATTGGATAACGGCTAATTTTGAAAGGATAATTTTTATAAAAAAAAGCGATTCAATTGGGTATTATACATTTAGGCGAGAGTTTATTCAGCAGCGCGTCAAAATTTTCAAGAGATTTTTTCATAATTTGAGAATCGGAGGGATGGCAGGTCAAACACGCGCCCACGCGTAAGATTTTCTTTTGCTCTTCAAGATTGAACGGACGATAATTTTTCCTTGTGGAAACACGGGGCTTCGGACCGGTCAAAAAATCGATCCAGGCATCCCGGGGCAAGTTATCATAAACCGACCGGGAATAATAAGGAGTAAACAACCAATCGCCGGATTTATCGAGGATTAACTTTCCCCTTCCGTAACCGATAGCCAACGGATTATTATGACACGATTGGCAACTTCTGGACTCTTTTCGGATTGTATGAGAAAACGCCGGCGCATACAGTCGTTTGAAAATAATTTCATCGCTATGAGAACTGTTGTCCCTGTCGATGCTGATAATCATTCCAGGAACGAAGGTTGTTATTTTTCTTCCGGATTCCGATTCCGCTACGCCCAGCGCCGGAGGCTCTGAAAGGTACTCTCCCGCATGTTCAATCCACTCTCCTTCCGTTATTTTCTTTTCGAGGTGGTCGTATGCCGCAGAAGCTTTGTCAAATTCAGTATGACATCCGATGCATTGTGTAGCCCAGGATGTATGGCAAGTTTGACAATCGAGGTCTTTATGCGCTATATCGTTTGCGCATTGTTTCAACGGCGGACGAGCTTCCGCGATTTTGCCGCTCGATTTTTTTATCAACATTATTTTCCCGTCTTCTTCAAAAACATTTGTAATCGGTAAATTGTTTTTGTTTGTAAGGAGATATTTTTTAGCAGCGTCAAAATTTCTCAGTTCCGAAATCTTGCGGGATTCGTAATCGAATTCGTCAACCTTTATCGTTTTCCGCTCATTGCTGTTGTGGCAATCCGCGCACTGAATTACAGTTTGCTGTTCTTTGTGAGTATAATTTTTGCCGTCTCCCATAATTTCCGACGAGAGATGACAATCGATACAAAGCATTCCTTTTTCGAAATGAACGTCGGGAGTCATTCTTTTGAATATCCTGCCGTCTTTAAGTCTGCGCATATCCGTGTCATAGATTAACGTTGTATCGTTGACTTCCGCCCAGCCTTCATAGTTGGTTGATATTCTGCCCGATCTTGAGTGACACCCGAAACAGCTATAGTTGTTATCGGGAAGTTGTAACGAAGGATGAAATTTATGGACGTGTCCTTCCTTATTTTTATTATAACGGATCAATTCATCGTAAGCTTGCGGCGAATAATCAAGGTGGCATGCAAGACACCCGCCTCCTCTCGACTCTTCGTTTATTTCGCCAAATTCGGTTTTCTCGTTGCCAAGATGACAGGAAGCGCATAAATTCCGCAAATGTTTTTCAGCCGGGGAAAAACCGATTTCGGAAATTCGACCGAGTGAATCCGGCGACTCCAATTCACCGAATACAAACTTGTTCACGCTTATCATTCCGCTCAATGTCGTCATTATCGAATTATTAACGCGAGGCACAATGTCGGGATGACATTGCGCAGAACCGCATGAATATTGAGCGTTCGAAAGATTGCCCGGAATAAGGATCATATTTTCGTGCGCGTCTTTCTTGTTCAATGTAAAAGGATTTCCCCGATGGCATGAATAACAGCCGAGCGCGCTTATATCGTGAGAAACGCTAAACCCTTTCATATCCGAATGACACGCCATACAACCTTCGTACCTTTCGCCGGCTTTGACGAGTTGTTTATCGACGGCGTCATCAACGGAAAACAATTCTTTCAATGAAACTGAATTATTGTACCCTACGGCATATTCGTTTTCTAATCCTATTCCGAAATTCCAGTTCTCTCCTCTGAAATAAAAACCGATTATCGATAGAACAATATAAACCGCGAACAGAAAAGCCAGAGTTTTCTTTAATAAAAGGTTAGTTCCCTTTCCTGCAAAACGCAGCATGTAAATTACTACAAGCAGCGACACAATAAGCAATAAGAATACTTCAGGCCAATTCATCCAATGAAGGAATTCCTGAACGCCCACCAGGTACCACGGACCTTTAACTACTGGATTAAAACCGTCGTGTATTGTCGGCGGCAAAATAATTCCGACAATCAATACTGTTAGCGCGCCGAAGAATATAGCTTTGGACTGAGGCCAATAACTTTTAACATGCTCTATTATGAATAACAGAATAAATATCGTGGCGGTTGCGGCGTGATGTATATAGAGCAACTGAAGGTTGTCGAACTTTCCCATAAACAGATAAGAAATACTGCCGCCGATAAACGGTATTTTATTCAGAAGGTTATTGAATATACTGTGAGCCTGAAGACTGTCGGCGTCGGCTTTGAGTATAAAACCGCTCAGCATCAAATAAATTATCAGGAGTATGCTAACGGTCAGACGCAGCCATAGATTCTTCGATACTCTGTATTCTGTTGACAATCTCAAATGATCCCAGAAGTGGAGTACCGTAAAAACAAGGAAGAACTGAGAACTCCAGTAATGCAAACTTCTCACAAAATTAAAGCGCGTCAGCAATAATATTTGACTCATCGATTCATACGGATTTCGCACGTCATAAGGGATAGCCAGCAGTATGCCGCTTACGACGGCAATCAAAAACATGCCGAATGCAAGTTGCCCTAATGTAATTCCCCAAATTCTCAAATATTGTTTTTGCTCAGACATAGACGTAAAGGTTTTTCGACTTTTTATCCGTATGGATAACGAGTTTATTCAATGATTTTACGGCAGGTCCTTTAATCGCCTCGCCGTTAATATTATATTCCGAGCCGTGACAATTGCAAACAATTTTATTACCTGTATTTCTGTTCAATAAACATCCCAGATGCGTACACCTTGCTTCAAAAGCGACGAGAGTTTTACTTTGTTTGACAACGATAACATTACCGATAAAATTAAAACCCTCGTTCAAATTTTCGGGAATAATTATTTTTTCGCCTGCGCTTTTTTTCTTTTTATCTTCCGCCGTAAAAACGCCAAGGAGTATAAGAAAGAAGCCGAAGATTTTATTCGCGGTTTCAAAAAATTTTCTTCTGGTCATTTTAGCCCCGTAAAAATCAAAACAAATTTTCGCGCACGAAATCGAAATCCGCTGCCGTCTTTATTTCGAAGAGCAGATCCCGGAAATAAAATTTTTCGTAACGGATATCGATAATATCCGCGGCAATCCTGTTAATAAAATTTTCAAAGTGAAAAACAAACTCTTTTTTTCCTTGATATAATTTCATGGCTTTGATGTTATCTTCTATAATTAGATTCAACAAAGGTAAAACGGATTTGGAAAAAATGCCCGCTTGATAACAAATTTTATTTCCGGAAGAGACCAACAGATTGCCCCGTTTCGATTTCATGAATTCGACAAAACCGTCTGTAATAAAAGGAAGCAGGCAAGTAGTAAGAAAAATTCGGGGAGCGTCGATTTGATTCAAAGCTGAATAAACCGCGGAGACCATTCCGAGTCCTTCGGCTTTGTTTTCAATTGTGGGACTAAAACCATATTTTTCGGACAAAGCTCCGGGAGCTATAACATAGACTTTTTCGAAATGCGCTTCGAGGATTGCACGGATTTTTTCCAGCAAAGTAATTTCGTCTATTTTGAGATTAGCCGAATTTAAATGCAGCTCTTCATCCGGTATAAATATAACGGCATTTTCAATATTCATAACAGCCTGACGACAAAATGCGTATCATTTGACCAATGCCCGCCGCATTAAATATGATGCCAGATAATTTCGTCTTTATTAAAATCGTTATCGTCGAAAGCGCCGTGCATCAGGATTTTTTTAATTTCTTCTTTGCTCATGCTTGCCGTTTCTTCCAGCTGTTCGAACAGTTCCCCGATATAACCGCGGATGATATAAAAATTCCCCAGATCGAAAAAGTTATTTAATATCGTAACGTATTCCATTATCCGGGAAAAATCGATTCCGCCCTCCTCGTCGTCGAAACCGAAAAGTTCTTTCTTCCATGCAATGAAGCTCCAGAAAACTTTTTTTGTAATGTAAAGAGCATAATTTACTTCGGTAAGAGGGAAGCCTTCCTTGAATCTTTCGGCGCCCACATTTTCGAAATATTTCTCCGCTTTGTCGTTTGACGCTCCCGTCTGAAGCCATTCGATTAAATTTTCGAATACCCTTTCTTCACGCGCTATTACTTCCTTTTCCGAAAGTCTGCGATAGTTTTTCATTAATTCGGTTTTCTTTATCTGTTCGTAATAGGCATGAGAGATCTGGTGAAGATTATTCCTGATAAATTCGATGATATGTGTAAAATCCATTTTCCCCTCCTAATATTTGCCTCAATATAATTGTTTTAATTTAGGAGGTCAATATACTTGACAGTTCAACGGACGATTAATTGAAATTGTATTCCTTGAATACGACATAAAGAGAATCCGGGGAGGGGTTTTGAACGAGCCACTCAGATTGCATTGCCATTTTGATTATCTCTTTTACCGATTCGGAAGGCGAAAGCGTAGAACTTACGATTTCGCTCTTAACCGGTCTCCCTTTATAATCAATCCAGAGTTTCAACAATAATCTGCCTTCCATATTGAAATTTTCCGCCGATACTACATCTCTTATCTGGAGTGGAGTAATGTTAATCCGCGCGCGACTGATATTTTTAGCATCGTCCTGTTTTGACCTGGAGCTGTCCGAGTATGTCATTTGAATATCGTCCAGCATTTCAAGTTCATCGTCAACCAGTCCGAAGTTCAAATTTATTTTTATCTGTCTCTTCGAAACAATTTCATTGCGTTGAGCCGTAAGCGGTGTTGAAATCAAATTGATAATAGCGTTTTCTTCGCCGGGAAGAAATTTTCTTTCCCGCTTTACAGATGGAATCGAAATAAAAATAATAATGGTAATAATCAGGCTAAGAGCAAACGCCAACTTTATATTTCTTGAATATTCTCTCTTTAAACGTTTATAATTCATAGTTCGTCTGATAGATATTTTTTCCATACTTTATAAAGTTCGAACGTAGCCCGTACGTCGCGGCTGCAATAGACTGCAATTTCTTTTATTTTCCCCGCCCTGTATAACTCGTTTACTTCCATTCCGGTTATTCCTTCGGATTTGGGAGATTCGATACCGAAGGACCGACAATAGAAATCAAGATTGAATTTTTTGGTAAGTCCGTAAAATGTGAATTGTTCCAAAAGGTCGATATGCAAACCGGTATCGTAACGGCGAGCTATAAAATTCCTTGTGGGTTTTATACCCAGCTTTGCCGAACGCAGCATCAGAAACGGGACGTCGAAAGATCTGCCGTTGAAAGTTATAACGCTCTCGACTTTAGCTACATAATTCCAGAAAGTCTTCAGCATTTCATCTTCGGGCATGCCCTTGTAATTTATCGTTCCGTCTGTGTTATTCCATTCTTCATTATTTTCCGATTCGAACATAACCAGAGATTTTTCCGAATCGGTATTCAACATACCGATAACAATAACTTTTGCGGTGAATGGATAGAGATTGAGAAAGCGTTTGGCTTCTTCGATTTTTTCCGCTCTCAGGATTTCGTCTTTTTCTTGCTCCGCATATCTTAACAGAAATTCCTGCTGCGATTCTTCAAGGCTTTCGAAATCGTAAGCGGTAGTTTCGATATCGAATACGAGGTTCATTGCGACCTCATAATTTCGACACTAAACTAATAAATTGTCAGGCAATCTGCTCGATAATTTTTGCGGCTTCTATTATATCTTCGTTGTCGACGTCCATATGAGTAACGGCTCGAATGACGCCAACTTTTCCGGCGCCCAACAACAGTCCTTTTTCTTTGCACTTTAGAATAAAATCGTCTGCGGAAATGCGCAGCGGAGAAAACATAACGATATTCGTCTCGACAAGCGAAGTATCGATTTTTATGAATTTATTTTCGGCTAAAAGTTCGGCGAACTTTTTTGCTTTCAAATGATCTTCTTTCAGTCTGTCGATATTGTTTTTAAGCGCGTAAAGTCCCGCAGCCGCTAAGATTCCGACTTGCCGCATTCCGCCGCCCCAGGCTTTGCGAATCCGGAAAGCTTCTTTGATCATTTCTTTGGAGCCGGCTATAATCGAGCCGACCGGAGCGCCCAGACCTTTGGACAGGCATACGGAAACCGTATCGAAAAACGATGCGTATTCAGACGGTTTGACGCCTGTTTCCACATAAGCGTTCCATATACGGGCTCCGTCGAGATGCATTGCCAGATTATATTTCCGCGCCAATTCGGATATTGCTTTGATATTTTCAATAGGATTAATCGTGCCGCCGGCTCTGTTGTGAGTGTTTTCAATTTCGACAACTTTTGTGCGAGCCATATAATACGCGCTTTCCGGACGAATAAGCGGTTCGATTTGACCGGCGGTAAAAATTCCCCGTTCATCGCCTTCAACAAGAGAAAGCTGTAAACCGCTGAGCGCCGCGGGCGAACCCGATTCGTATTGAAAAATATGAGCGTCCTTTTCGCAAATAACTTCGTCGCCGGGACTAGTTAAAATATTCAGACAAATTTGATTGCCCATTACACCGCTCGGCACGTAAAGAGCCGCTTCTTTGCCGAGTAGTTCTGCCGCGTAGTCTTCCAATGAATTTACCGTAGGGTCTTCTTTGTAAACGTCGTCGCCTACTTCGGCGGCAAACATTGCTTTTCGCATTTCTTCGGAAGGCTTTGTAACCGTGTCGCTCCTTAAGTCAATCGTTTTTTTCATTTTTCATCATCCTTTTTATTAAAAACATTAGAAATGTAATTCCCGAAATCAATAACGCAATCGAAGGAAACAGAAGCGGATAACTCATGAAAAAAGTTTTGTCGTTCCGCAATTCGGCATTCCCCGTAAGGAAAGTTCTTTCAAAAAGTTCGGTTTGGGAAATTGTTCTTCCGAGCGGGTCGATAATGCAGCTGATTCCGCCGTTAGCCGCTCTAACTAGAGCGCGTCTGTTTTCGACCGCTCTTAATTGCGCAAATTCTTTATGCTGAAAAGGACCGCTCGAATAACCGTACCAGCTGTCGTTGGTAACTACAACAATCATTTCAGCTCCTTTGTCGGCAAACTTTGACACAAAATAAGGGTAAATCGATTCGATACAAATAACACCCGCAACTTTTAAATATTTATTCGGTTCGAAAATTTTTATTTCTTTACCGACGTTCCAGCTCGATATTCCGACCTGCCATGTAATAAATTTGCCGAAGAAAGGCAGCTCTTCAAGAAAAGGAACTCTTTCGCCAAACGGCACCAACATTATCTTGGCGTATTTTTCAACATCTCTTTTGAAAGGCGAGAAGAAAAGTATCGAGTTGTAAGAAGTATATTTTATGCCGCCGGCTGTTTGTTTGGCATCTTCGGGGACAGTATCGTCCCCATAGAAAAAGTTGATGTCCGGCATTCCCGTCATTAAATAGACGTTATTCCGGTCGCAGAATTCATGAATTTTACCGACTTCGCTTTCATAATTACCCGACAACAGATATACAGGCAAAGCCGATTCCGGCCAGACGATAAGTTTTGCATTTTCCCGTACAGCCTTTTCCGACAAACTCAGGTAAGTTTGCAATTGTTCGTCGATATTTCCCGCTTCCCATTTTTTCCAGGGATTAAAATTTGGTTGAATCAATCCTACTTTTATTTTCTTTTCGGATTTTTCATAAGTTTTGACTTTCAGAGAACCGTAAACCACCGTGACAATGAAAACGAGCGCTGCGGCAGTTGAATAGAAAGTAAATAATTTTTTGTTCCTTCCTCTCTCTTTAACGGATAGATAAATAAAAACATTTATAAACAATATAATTAACGTTAATCCGTATGCTCCGACTAAATCGGCAATCTGAATAAAGTAATTGAATTTAACGACGCCGTTCCCTAAAGCAAGCCACGGAAATCTGAGATCTGTAACCGAGTAAAGAAATTCAAAAGCGAGCCAGAAGAACGGGAAGAGCAAAAGCGATATTTTCTTTCCGAACGTTTTTTTAGAAAAATAGTAGAGGGTCGAAGGAATCAGGTAGAGAGCCGGATTGACAAACAGCAACAGCGCTCCGGAAATCATCAGAAAAGGATCGGCTTCTTTTGTCCAGCTGCCCACCCAGTATAACGTTACAAGGCTGAAAACAAAATTCATCAAATAACTGATTCGATTGATTTCTCCGAGAGAATTACGGTTTTCTATTACTTTAAAGTACGGTATAAAAGCGAAGAAAATGAAAACCGGAACGGGAAACGGCGGGAAAGACAAACCGAGCAATAATCCGCTGAGGATAACCATAAGTCGTTCTTTCTTTAAAGCGGATTTTTGCCGGGGAGTAAGAACCGCTCTATACTTCTTAAAAATTTTCATGTACTTTCGTCTCTGCGGGATTTATTTTTCTTTTTTCTGTAATATACAATAAACGCAATTGCAACCGCCGCCAACGTCGCCATTAAGCCGACGTTGGAATAAGTGTTCAAGATCTTATCAATCAGTTCTATGTTATTTCCTATAGTATATCCCAGAATGGCGAGCAGTATATTCCACAGCAATGAGCTCACAAAAGCATAGACGATGGTTTTCGAAGGCTGCAGTTTATGAAGACCGGTAAAAAAGCTGATAACCGCCCGTGTGCCTGGTAAAAAGCGGTTTATAAGTATCAATTTATAACCGTATTTTTCGAACCATCTGTCGGCTTTGTCGAGCGATTCTTTTTTAATAAACTTTAATCTGCCGTTACGAATAACCCCGTCGCCCAATTTTCTGCCGATATAATACATTATAATGTAACCGACGCCGCTGCCTACGCTTGCAATCAATACCAGAGGTACAAAATCGATCGTATTATTCGCAATCAAGGTGGCGCCGAGCACAACTACAAAATCGCTGGGTGAAGGCGGGAAGATATTTTCAATAAATCCGAAAAAAAACATCGTAAGATATATTAAAGCGGGATCGAGATTGGCAATGTATGAAATAATTTCTTCGAGCATTAAGATTCTTTCCTCGTAAGTAGAACTGTGGCATAGGCGGCAATGCCTTCCTTTCTGCCCGTAAAACCGAGCCGTTCGGAAGTAGTGGCTTTGACCGAAACTCTATCGGGTTCGATTTTCAATACCGAAGCAATTTCGTTTTGCATCAGCGAGATATAAGGCGACAACCGGGGTAATTCCAGCACGATAGTCGAATCGATATTATTTACAATATATCCTTTGCCGTTAATCAAATCGTTCGATTTTGCAAGCAATATTTTACTGTCGATATTTTTGAATTCCTGGCTTGTATTCGGGAAATGTTTTCCAATATCGCCCAGGGCGAGAGCTCCGAGCATCGCGTCGCAAATTGCATGCAGCAAAACATCCGCATCCGAATGCCCTTCCAGACCGAATTCATAAGGAATTACAACGCCGCCAAGCACCAATAACCGATCTCTCGAAAAACGGTGCACGTCGAATCCGAAACCGATTCTGTAGTCTTGTTTCAATATCTTATCTCGAATTTTGTGAATTCATTTTTTGGTTCAAACCATTTTATAAAAGCATTTTTTACGTCGGACATCGGAGGCCCGATCTTAATCAGATTGAACAATTCTTCTATTTTAAATTCTTCCCCTTCAACAACAGTAAGCACTTCGCCGTTGAAAAGATTTTTGACGTAACCTTTTAATCCGAGTTTTTGAGCGTGTCGCAAAACATAATACCGAAAGCCTACGCCCTGTACGAGTCCGTTCACGATAATTTCGGCGCGTTTCATTTTTTAAGTTTTCTTTCCGCCGTTAAAATAATAATCATAAATTTCTGAAATTATCAGTCCGCCGAATATAAAAACTCCGCCAATTGCTCCAAAATTACTGATTTTTTCGTTGAGTAAAAAGTAAGCGAAGAGAGCCGCGAAAATCGGTTCGAACGAATATATAATTCCCGCTTTTGTGGGACTTACTTCTTTTTGAAATTTTGTCTGCAGCCCGAAATTAACAAAAGTAGCCAACACCGACGTATAAAGAATACCGTTTATCAAATTCCCGTTAACATTCAGATAGAGACTTTCAAAAGAAACGGAATGAAAGAATATGGCTGTTATCCAAGCAAGCACCGCCACGGTAATCAATTGCGCAAAAAAGAGGAGCCAGAAATCGCGCCCCGGGGAAAGGATATCCATATAAACCACATGAAGCGCAAAAAAGAGCGCGCAAATCAATGTCAGATAATCGCCCGTATTAAAATCCTGACCGAATTCCGCCAGGAAACTCGAGGGAGCGGCGCTTCCGCTCGACAGAAAAATTATTCCGACGAAAACAAGCGCCGTTCCTATTAAAGCGCCTTTCGTAGGCTTTTTCTTTTCAATCAACAACTGTAATGCGGGAATCATCACCACAAGCGAGCCCGTAATGAATCCCGATTTTGTCGCAGTAGTATATTTTAATCCGGCAGTTTGGAAAGCGAAACCGAGGAACAGAAAAAATCCAAGCAAAAAGCCGGAGCGCAATGCGGAACTGTTCAATTGATAACGCTTAAAAAGAAGAAACGTAAATACCAGTAACGAAGCAATTGAAAAACGCACCGCTATAAAAAGCATCGGGGTAATATCATTTAAAGCTTCTTTAACGATAACAAATGTTCCGCCCCAGATAATTGTCATTAATAGCAGGGCGCATTCTCCGATAAAATGAGCCGGGGAAAATTTATTTTTCATCTGGTTTGATATAACCGAATGATTTAAGCATAAATGGATTGGAACGCCATTTTTCTCTTACCTTTACGAAGAGTTCCAGATAAACTTCCCTGCCGAGAAAAGCTTCGATGGCTTCGCGCGCTTTTCTGCCGAGTTTTTTAATCATCTCGCCTTTGGCGCCGATTATTATCGGTTTTTGAGTTTCTTTTTCGACTACGATAACCGCCCTGATGTAGTCTTTCGCATTTTCGCGTTCTTTGAATTCTTCGATTACCACTTCAGCGCTGTAAGGAATTTCTTCCTGGTACATTTCGAATATTTTTTCGCGAATAATTTCCGAAACAAAGAATCTTTCGTTTGCGTCGCTCAATTGATCGTCGGGAAAATACTTCGGATGTTCGGGCAAATATTCGAGTATCGCGTCGATAACAGCTTGAAGGTTATAATTTGCCGTTGCCGAAATCGGTATTATCTTTTCGAACAATTCATTTTTCTCGAGCTGTCGAATAAGGGCTTCCACTTCGTTTTGTGAAACCAGGTCGACTTTATTAATAAGCAGAATTTTTTTAATCGACTTGTCTTTAAGGAGATTATAAACCCTTTCGTCCGAAAGCGTGCGTTGACCCGTAGGATCGGTTGAAATATCGATCATAAACAGAAGCAAATCCGCGTCTTTGACAGCTTCCGTAATATATTCATACATTCTTTCCTGCATTAGATACTCAGGATTGAGAATTCCGGGCGTGTCCTGAAAGATAATTTGATAATTTTCGTCCGAAAGAATTCCGATAATTTTTTTACGCGTTGTTTGAGGTTTATTGGTTGTAATCGACAGCTTTTCGCCGATTAATACATTCATCAATGTCGATTTTCCCACATTCGGTTTCCCGATGATCGAAACGAAGCCCGCTTTTACGCTCATAACCTTCCTTTTTTTATACACAAAAATAATAAATTATATTATGCTCTGACAGTTATTAACGACAATACTCGAATAAAGATTCAATAGAAATCAGGATTAACGGAAAAGCGGCTCAGTATTTACTTGCGCCGGAATTTTAACATATATACAGCGGAAAGCGAAATTGATTATCAGGCTTGAAGATCAGAGGTCTTTAAGCTTTTTCCGGAAGCGACGATGCGTTTCGTTCAACAAATAGAGAATCGTCAACGCTATCAAAGAAATCGAAGCTCCGAGGAGGTGGAACAGTTTATTGCCGGCGATAAAATTTATACCGTTTGAAACGTCCCTCAAAATCCCGGTTAACGCGCCTGTATTGTCGATTGTTTTGTAACTGTAATAAAAAGAAACGGCGAGGATGCCTAACATTACGGTCAAAAATAAAGACAATACCGTTGGAGTTACAAAATCCTTCCGTACTTTTTTGACCGCTCTATTTTTAACCAATGCCGCGGCAAATTTTTCCGAAAAATCACGCGGAGCTTTTTCGTAATCCATTCGTCGCATTAATACATCGACGGCTTTCAGAGCTTTCAATTTTTTTGCCGTCATTTCATCTTTTTCCAGCAGTTCTTTCAACTCATTGATTTTATTTGAGTCGGCAGAGCCGTCGATATAGTCGTTGAGCAATTCATCTATGTTCATAATATCTCCTCCTGATAATTATGCTTTAAAAGCAAATCTCTCAGTATGTTTCTGGAACGATGCAGCCGCACTTTGGCATTCACAAGCGAAATATCCATAACGCGACTTATCTCGTTGAGCGACAACCCGTCGATATAATAAAGAATAAGAACCAGCGCGTTTCTTACAGGCAATTTATCTATTAGTTTCATTAAATACTCTTCCGGATTTTCTGCTTTGGCGTAAATTTCGCGATCGTAGCTGATAAGCTCGGGCATGTCCTCAAGCGAAGCCATCTCTTTTTCGATCTTCCTTTTTTTCGAAGCGATTACGCTGAGAGCGGTATTATAGACAATCCTGTAAAACCAAGTGGAGAAACTGGCTTCTTCCCTGAATTGATTTAAATATCTGAAAGCTTTCAGGAAACTGTCCTGAAGCGCTTCCTCTGCGTCCATATCGTTCTTCAGCATTCGTTTGAGCAAATTAAAAGCTTTGTCCTTGTACCTGTCTACAATCAAAGTAAAATCGGCGTCGTTGCCCCGTTTAACCGATTCGATTATTTCTATGTCGCTTAGATTTTTCATCGCATATTTAGACGTGAAAAGGACTCTTCCGGGTTACAATTTTTATAAATTTTTTTTGTAACCTTTCAAACGTCAATATATGTCAAAAGAGGTAGAAAAAAAACTTATTACAATGCGGAGGATAAAATGGAAGGCACAATCGTTTTATTTATACCGATTATATCAATTCTCGTTACAGGATTGGTAATTATAATGTATTTCTATTTCCGTTCGAGGGAAAAGCAGTTAATGATTGAGAAAGGGCTCTCTTACGAACAGATGATAGAATTAATGCGTTATAAAAAGAACGGCTACGGTTTGTTAAAAGCCGGAATCATACTGGTCTTTTTCGGATTCGGATTGGGATTGGGAATGCTTCTCGAAAACGCGACGGGTTCGGAGGAATGGATACCGTTCATGATTTTTGTGTTGACCGGTCTGGGATTTGTTGCGGCTTACATAATGGGAAGAAAATACGAGAAGGCGGATAAAGACGAAGAAGACTCCGGAGCCGCGAATTAATCAAATCATATTAACGGGGCAGTCCGGAATTACGATCTAACGGATGATTACGGACGCCCCGATTTTATTTTAAATATTCCCAATTAAGTATTTGTATAACCGCATCCTTACGCTCTAACTGCGAGCTTGCTTTTGCGAGGGAAAAGCAAAATGCAACCGGCGAAGCAAACTCAAATTAAACCTCAAAGCGCGCCACGGAC
>NZ_JBPSEG010000015.1:0-62263 GCF_051488665.1 Melioribacter sp. Ez-97
ATCTTTTTGTCTTTTAACGACTTATAGCTATTTTATCAACCGATAACTGGGACGCCTATAAAAGGAATTAATTTGTTCGATGTTAATTAGGGGTTAGGGATCAGGGATTAGGGATTTGGGATTTTGGGTTGGGGAGTTTGGGTGTTCTTCGTTTTGGGATTTTAGTTATGGAATTCAACTTTCCGCATTAAAAGTTGCACAACTAAGAACCCCGGCGCTCAAAGTGAAAAACAATCTTCTGAATTTGCAAACCCGTTAATTTGGTACTAAAAAAATGTTTGGGGCGATATAAAAATTCCTTTTAATTCTCTGATTCTTATATTTGTGCTGATTCTTTAAGTTAACGCAGGGAAATAAAATGAAATCTTTTTTAAAGCCGTTAGTTTTTATTGGCGTGCCGCTATTGTTTGTTGCGACCGCTTTATACACTTTTGATAAAGAAACGGCAAAGAGAAATATTAAGAGAGCCGCCGAGCAATATTCATACATGCTTCAATTGATCGGAGATACGGATAAATTGCCGCGTTCGGTTGACGATTCGGGGAATGTAAATACGGTCGAGCCGTACGACTGGACAAGCGGATTTTTCCCCGGCAGTTTGTGGTATCTTTATGAATATACAAAAGACGAAAAGTGGCTTAATGCCGCTAAAACGTTTACAGAAATTCTCGAAGGACAACAGTTCAACAATACTACCCACGACCTCGGTTTTATGATCTATTGCAGTTTCGGAAACGGCTACAAACTGACCGGAAACGAACAATACAAACAGATATTGATCAACGCCGCTAAAACACTTGCATCCCGATTCAATCCGAAGATCGGGTGCATTAAATCGTGGGACGGACACGATGGCGTTTGGCAATATCCCGTAATTATCGACAATATGATGAATCTTGAATTATTATTTTGGGCTACAAAAGAAACCGGGGATTCGAGTTTTTATAATATTGCAGTAACACACGCCAACACTACAATGAAAAATCATTTCAGACAAGATTACAGCACGTGGCACGTTTTAAGTTACGATACAACGACTGGAAAAGTTGAGAAAAGAAATACTCACCAGGGATACTCCGATGAGTCTTGCTGGGCAAGAGGTCAGGCTTGGGGTTTATACGGTTTTACAATGTGCTATCGCGAAACCGGTGAAAGTCGTTATCTGAAACAAGCTGAAAGTATGGCGGAATATATTTCCAAACATCTGCCTGAAGATATGATTCCGTTTTGGGATTACGACGCGGCGGATTATCCGAAGGACGCTTCTGCTGCGGCGATTATGGCTTCGGCATTCTATGAATTGGCGAAACTTTCCCGAAAAGTAAAATATAAAACTTATGCCGACAAAATTATGAACGCACTTTCGCAGCCGGAGTATCTGGCTTCGCCGGGAACCAATGCCGGATTTATATTAAAGCACTCGACCGGAAACAAGCCGGCAAATTCGGAGATCGACGTACCGATAATCTATGCCGATTATTATTTCATCGAAGCAAATTTGAGGAAACTACAATTCGAGAGCAAATAAAATTAATTGCATAAAAGCAAAAGGATATAAATGAATCCACTTCAGCAACATTGGAATAAAATTTTCAAAGAAACCCCGGAAGAAAAACTCGGCTGGTATGAAAGAGAAGTTTCTAAAACCGTCGATTTTCTGGACGGAGTAGACTTAGAAAACAAAGTTGTTTTTCTTCCGGGCGCGGGCACTTCCAGATTGACAGATACTCTGATCGAAAAGGGCGCTCTCCTTGTACTGAACGATATAAGCGACGAGGCGTTAACGGCGCTGCGCAATAGAATTGAAAATCCCGGAAAACATCATTGGTATTGCGGCGATATATCTAAGCCTTTGCCTGAAGAAATTCCGGCTGCGGACATATGGATAGACCGCGCGGTTCTTCATTTTCTGATTGAGGAAACAGAGATTCAAGGATATTTCGAGAATCTCAATCGCATCGTTAAAAGGAACGGATATGTTATGCTGGCGGAATTTTCATTAAAAGGCGCTCAAAAATGCGCCGGGTTGAACGTTCATCGCTATTCTGTCGACGAATTACAAAAAAGAGTGGGCAATGATTTCAAATTGATTAAATCCGAAGACTACGTTTACATTAATCCGGGCGGAGGGGAACGCCCGTATGTTTATACGCTTTTCAAAAGAGACGAAGCATAATTTTATTCAAGGTATATCGATGAATTTAAATAATCGATTATCTTAGCCGGCGAATTTGTAGTTATGTAGTCGACTCCGAGTTTTGCCAGACGAACCGCGTCTGCACTGCTTTCAACATTATAAACGCATAACTCAAGTCCGAGCTCTTTAAGGCTTTCTACCAGATTATTGTCTATATACAACGCGTTGTTGAGATCGACGCCGTCGCAGTTGAGTTTTTTTAACGTATGCATCAATCGTTTGTGCGCTATTCCGTTAAGACATTTTCGCTTTGATGAAAACCATTCGAACAGCCAATAGGTTTTAATTTCCGGAAATAATTTTTTTGCCGAAATAATCGTGTCTGGATTAAACGCGATTATTCTCAGCCGGTCAGGCGATAATTTTTTGTTCTTCAGAGTTTCCGAAAGCTTAATCAGAAATTCTTTTCTGTCGTCTTTAATTTCGATAAAGAGGCCCCGGTCGGCCGGAATTATATCGATGATCTCTTCTAAAGTCGGAATCGATGTTCCTTTGAATTGTGGATTTTTCCAGCTGCCCACGTCGACGGATTTCAATTCCGAAAGCTTGGTTTTTACGACGTTTAATTTCGTTCCTCTTTTGGAAGTCCTTTTCGTATCGGAGTCGTGAATACACACGATATGATTATCGTTTGTAAGCCAGAAATCTCCTTCAATAAAATCCGCGCCTTCCGCAAAAGCTTTTTGAAAAGAAGGAATTGTATTTTCGGGCGCGTCGTCCGACGCTCCCCGATGAGCTACGATATAAATTTTTTTATTCGTCACCTTCAGGCAAATATCCTTTGGCAAGTCTCGTGTATTCTTTAATTTGAGTTTCTATCCATTCGTTGTCTTTCTTTAATTCATTAGCCATCAATTCGGCTACAACCGGAGCCATTTCGCTGCTTGCTTTTGAGTCGAGCAAAAGGGCACGAATTCTTCTCGAAAGAAAGTCTTCGACCGTTCTTGCCATTTCGTTTCTAACCGCCCAAACAATTTCCGCTTTTATGTATGGCAAGTCGGGATGAATCGGTTCGCTCAATTTTTTGTCTTTGGCAATAATTCTTTCTTCGATTTGAAATTTATCCGCGCCGTAATAGTAGAGCGGTTCGTTATGATTGGTATTTTTAAGATAGCCGTGAATGGGAAGATTTTTTGTAACCGACCCGCGTTCTTCGAGTCCCCCAACAAGGATTGCATGATCAATTAAATCCTCGCCCATTTTTCTGTAGATTGTCCATTTGCCCCCGGTTATGGTAATCAATCCGGACGGGGAAATCGAAATCTGATGTTTTCTGGAAATGTCTTTTGTCGGGATAGCTTTACCCTCCGAAATAGCCAGCGGTCTCAAACCCGCAAAGACGCTCAAAATATCGGATCGTTGCGGGTCTTTCGAAAGATAGCGCGCCGAATTCGAAAGAAGAAAATCGATCTCTTCTTCGGAAGCTCTCGGTTCGATTTCGGGTTTATCGACTTCGGTATCGGTTGTGCCGAGTATCACTTTATCGTGCCACGGAACGGCAAACAAAACTCTTCCGTCCGTAGTGTGAGGTATCATAATCGCCGAATCACCCTGCAGAAACGATTTGTCGAGCACAATATGAATGCCGCGGCTCAGAACCACCGAATTCGATCTTTCGCCTTCGTCCATATTTTTAATATCGCCGACAAATATTCCGGCTGCATTGATAAAAGTTTTTCCTTTAACGTGAAAAACATTACCCGTTTCGACGTCGAGTAAATTAACGCCGTTAAGAATTCCTTTCCTGTCTTTCGTAAACCCGACCGCCTTTACATAGTTGAGCAGAAGAGCTCCGTTTTCGTATGCTGTTTGAGCCAGATTAACAGCCAGTCGCGAGTCGTCGAATTGACCGTCGTAATAGATTACTCCGCCGAGCAATCCTTCGGGATCGAGATTGGGAATTGCATTTAATGTTTCTTCTTTTGAAATTTTTTCCGATGGACCCAGACCGAGTTTGCCCGCCATTAAATCGTAAACTTTCATTCCGATATTATAAAACGGACCTTCCCACCATTCATAAGCCGGAATAATGAACTGTTGATTCTTAACGAGGTGAGGCGCGTTTTGCATCAGGAGACCTCGTTCGTGCAGAGCTTCGAACACGAGCGACAAATCGCCCTGCGCCAGATACCGGACTCCGCCGTGAACAAGTTTTGTGCTTCTGCTCGATGTTCCTTTCGAAAAGTCGTATTGTTCTACCAGCAGCGTTTTAAACCCTCTTGAAGCCGCATCGACGGCGGCGCCCAAGCCGGTAGCGCCGCCGCCGATTATTATAATATCCCAAACTTCGCCTTTATCGGATAAAAGTCGTTTAAGTTGTTTGTCTCTGTTCATAATCAATATTGATGAAAAGCGTCGGAAATGAATTTAAGCACGTTCGGCAGCGATTCGCGCCAGTATGTCCAATTATGCGCGCCGTCTCTCATTCTGAATTCGTGCGGTATCCCTTTCTTTGTCATTGCAATATGAACTTCCGAATTCATGATCGTAAGAAAATCGTCGTCGCCGCAGTCGATATACCATCTGACCGATTTCAACCGTTCGGCGGGCAAATTGTTTATCAAATTAATCACATTATAATTATTATAAAATTCCAACGCTTTTTCTTCAGATAAATTTTCTATTCCCCTGAGGATGTAATAGCTGTTCAGACTGTCCGGATTGGAAGGACCTGTAGCCGCGCTCAGAGGGCATGCCGACGAAAAAAGCTCGGGGTGATGCAACGCATAGATAAATGTTCCCTCGCCACCCATCGACAGTCCCGCAATAGCGCGGTAGCGTTTCTGCGACCGGATTCTGTAAGTTTTTTCGATGTACGGTATGAATTCGTTAATAAAGAAATCTTCATACCGATAATCGGTCTCGGGACGGTTAACGTACCCTCGGTATGGAACGTCGGCGTTCGGCATTACAATAATCATCGGAGTGGCTTTGCCTTCTTTTATCGCTTTGTCTGCGATGTGCAATACCTCTCCGAACTGAATCCATCCCGATTGGTCGTCGCTGTACCCGTGAAGAAGATAGAGCACGGGATAGCTTCGCTCCGACAGATCGTAATCCGGCGGCAGATAAACTGCATACTTTCTTTCCCCTTTTAAGATTTCCGATTTCATTGATAAGTTATCGAATACTTTTCCGGATTGAGCGGAAATAACGAACGGAATTAACGTCATTAAAAGAAAAATTTTTTTATACATAAGCGCCTCTTTTATAATTGTCACGGAAAAACTAATTTTATTGAAATCAAATATCAAATTATTATTAGATAAATTTTATTTTTGATTATAGACATACATTTTTTTGCGGGGGTATACCATGAAAAAATATTTTCAATTATTATTATTTGCAGCTATTCTTTTTGCGGCGCCCACGTTAACCCATGCGCAGCTGTCGCTGCCTTACATTTTCGGGAACGGGATGGTTTTGCAGCGCGAGCATGAAATTCCGATTTGGGGCAAAGCCGCTCCGGGAGACAGCGTAACTGTAGATTTAGAAGGGAATATTATTAGCGCTATAGCCGACAGCCTGGGAAAATGGCAAACGGCATTGCCTGCAATGGAAGCGGGCGGACCTTTTGTTTTGAAGGTAACTTCGGGAAACCAATCAATTACACGCAATAATGTTTATATAGGCGACGTATGGCTTGCTTCGGGTCAATCGAACATGGAATATACTCTCAACAATGCTACGGGAGGAAGCGCTGCAATTTCTTCCGCAAACACTCAGTTAATAAGGCAGTTTAAAGTTGCAAAAGGATTATCCGACGAACCCGTTGACGAAGTTCCGTCCGGAAGTTATTGGATGCCGGCGACTCCTCAATATGCGGGCAATTGGAGCGCTGTCGGTTTCTTTTTTGCAAATTATCTTTACAAAGATTTGAACATTCCGATCGGTATAATTAATTCCTCATACGGCGGCAGCCGAATCGAAACATGGATGAGCGATGAGATGCTCGGTTTCGACGAGCAGGACGTTAAACTTGCAAACGGAGAGCCTGAAAGGCAGCCTACCGTTGCTTTCAACAGAATGATTCATCCGATAGTCGGTTTCCCGATTAAAGGCGTAATTTGGTATCAGGCAGAATCGAACGGCGATAATATGAACGACGCTCTTGCCTACGGAGAATTATTCATTAAATTAATTAACGGATGGCGCCAACTATGGAACTTAGGCGATTTTCCGTTTTTGTGGGTGCAGCTTCCGAATTTCGGACAGGTTTATGATCAGCCCCAAACATGGGACGCCTGGCCTCAACTAAGAGCTCAACAATCGAAAGCGCTGTCTCTGCCAAATACCGGAGAAGCTGTGGCAATCGATGTCGGCTCGTTGGATATTCATCCGCCCAAGAAAGAACCGGTCGGTTACCGTTTGTCGTTGCTTGCCCGTAAAATAGCCTACGGAGAGGATATTGTGTACTCAGGTCCGCGTTATAAAGGCAATTTGTTGAGAGACGACGGCAAGATAGAAATTTATTTCGATCATATCGGCGGCGGGCTTATGGCAAAGAATTCCGACAACGGCGAGGTCTATTCATTTGCGGTTACAAGCGACAATACGAACTGGGTTTGGGCTAATGCCGTAATTGACAGCAATAAAGCGCTTGTGTGGAACGACGATATTGCCGAGCCGGTTAAAGTACGTTATGCCTGGGAGTATAATCCGGCAAACGCCAATTTATACAACAAAGAAGAACTCCCCGCCGCTCCGTTTCTAGCCGATGTAAACCCTGGTTTTAAAATAGCTTCGTTTACTGCGGGAAGAACAACGCTCGAAACCGGACAAAGCACAACGTTATCGTGGACCGTTTTTGGAGCTTCGACAGTTACTCTTAACGGAAACAGCGTAGATACGGTAGGATCTATTACAATATCGCCCGCGGAAACAACCGTTTATACGCTCATAGCAATTAACAGGGAAAACCCTAACGAAGCCGATACGGCAGTCGTAACAGTCGAAGTGCTTGACCCGGATATGATTAACCGAGCTTTGAATCATAATGTAACAGCATCTACATACGAGGCGTGCTGCGGAGACGAACTTATTCCGGAATATGCGGTCGACGGAGATATGAATACAAGATGGAGCAGCGCATGGCAGCAGGAGTCCGAAACTACGGTTGCAGACCCGAATCTGGACGACAATCCGGATGACGAATGGTTGATGGTAGACCTCGGCGAGCCGATCGATCTGGAAAGAATCATTCTTTATTGGGAAACGGCATACGGCTCGCAATACGATATTGAAGTTTCGTACGACGGGTATTTATGGCAGACTGTATATGAGGAAAGAAACGGAGACGGAAATCAGGATAATATTATTTTTGAAAATCCCGTAAGCGGGCGGTTTATTAAATTTCATTTTCTTAAACGGGCTACTCAGTGGGGATATTCTATTTATGAAATTGCCGCATACGGAAAGCTGTCGCAAAAGAAACCGCCTGAAGCAAAAGTTACAACGGATTTCGGTAATGTGACCGAACCCAATAAAAAAGTAAACATTACCGCCGACGCAAACGACAGCGACGGGGAAGTAGTAAAAGCAGAATTCTATGCAGACGGTATTCCGATAGGAACGGCAAACAACGCTCCGTTTAAAGTTAGCTGGACGCCGGAACAATTTGGAACTTACAATATTATCGTTCGCGTAACCGACAACGACAGCATTACAGTTCAATCGGAGCCTTTTGAAGTTTATGTTGTTGATAACGCGGAAACGACAATCTTCGAAGCGGAAAACGGTTCTTATACTGGACAAGGCAATATACTCAGTTCGCCGGCTACGAGCGGCGGCAAATATCTGGAATTGCGCGATGCCTGGACTTTAACTTTCGACAATATCGAAGCTCCCGAAGACGGCGATTACTTGTTAATTATGTCTTATCAATTAACGTTTGAGTCGCCCAAGACTCAGTATTTGGTTGTAAACGGCGATACAATTGCAGCAGTTGAATTTACCGCTCCGAACAAAACCTCGTGGCTTAAACGCGGTATTTATGTGCCTCTAAACAAAGGAAATAATGTTATTGCGATTCACGGTTTCTGGAATTGGATGAGTTTCGATTATATAGCCATTAAAGGACTCATCCCGGTTTCTGTAAAAGACGATGATGTAATTCCGGGATATTTTATTGTTTCTCAAAATTATCCCAATCCGTTCAATCCTGTTACGAAAATTAAATATGAATTGCCGGAAAGAAGTCACATAAAATTAACAGTGTATAATTCGCTTGGGGAAGAAGTCGCAGAACTAATTAACAAAGAGCAGACGGCGGGAAGTTATGAAATAGAATTTGACGGAAGCGGCTTGCCCAGCGGAATATATTATTATACGATACAATCGGGCTCTTACAAGTTGACCCGGAAGATGATATTGTTGAAGTAATAACTGGCATGATGTTAATATAATTTGAAAGCGCGTTTCCCGCGTTTGACGTTTCGCGTTTCGCGTTTCGATACGCCCGATAAATCAGGCTACTCAACGCTCGATTTAAATGCAAAACTGCTTAGTAGTTTTGTGTGGGCATAGATTTCAAAACAAGCAAGGTTGCTGAGTTGTTTTGAGCAAAGTGAAGAATGAAAACAAGCCGGGTTAAATTACTTCTAAATGCATGAAGATTCTCGGTTTAATTTTTCATAATTATATCTACATTCATTCTTTCCACATTACGATACGCCCGATAAATCGGGCTACTCAACGCTCGATTTAAATGCAAAACTGCTTAGTAGTTTTGTGTGGGCATAGATTTCAAAACAAGCAAGGTTGCTGTGTAGTTTTGATCGAAGCGAAGAATGGAAATCAAGTCGGGTTAAATTACTTCTGAATGTATGAAGATTCTAAGTCTAATTTCTCATAATTATGTCCAATTCATTCTTCCCGCATTTCGATACGCCCGATAAATCGGGCTACTCAACGCTCGGTTTAAATGCAAAGCTGCTAAATAGTTTTGTGCAAGCATAAATTTCAATAGAAGCAAGGTTGCTGAGTAGTCCGAAGGACGTATCGAAGCAACCGGTTAGCCTACAATCTTCTTAACAAGCTTATCTATTTCCTTCATTTCTGATGAAAGATGATTTTTTATTTCAAGACGAAGTCTGCCGAGACGCGTAGCCGTCAGTTGATTTTGAGGCGGATTTTCCAGAAGATATTTTTCCGCTTTTTTATGCGCAATCTCGCTCAATTGGGCAAGTCTCATATGCGTCTCTTCGTTTTCATCAAATCTCGGAAAATATATATCGAGAATTTTTTTGTGTACATGGCGAGCTCCAAATAATCCTCTTGCTTGAAAGTCTTTCATTAATTTATTTGGAATATTTGAATTCAATATAGATGAAAGGAAAAAAGCTTCTTCAATATTTGCTGCATATAATACATACGATACACTCTCTGCAACAAAAGTTAAATCCAATCTTTCTCTGTCTACAACCGTTGCGTTTGCATCCTTTGCCGAGGAATTATATAACACCAAATATTGCGCATTAAGCTTTTGTTCAGTTAATCCTCTCTGATAATCCAATCTATCATTCGAAGTCATTTTTTTTGATTTTTCGGTTTTATAAATATTCCAGATATTTTCGGCATTCTTAAACCATTTTGAAGCGTTCAAATAGCCTTCCTGTCTTAGTTCGTCGGAGGAAAGGAGTTTTATTTCTTTTTCGTTTTTATCATTTGTTATTATAATAGCCGGCAAAACTATTAAATCGGGATTATAAAGGGCAAAAGGAAGAATACTTTTAGCGAGTGCGGTTCTGAAAAGAAACCGGCTTTCGATTTTTCCTTTAAACTCGAGTCCTTTCCAAGGTTTTTTTGCGTCGTTTTTGATTGCTTCCGAAGTTTTAATATTCAATATCCTGTCGCGAAAATCATCGGGCGTTTCCTGATCCAGATCTACAAAGTAGAAACATCTCGGCACAATCGTGGCTCCTTGTTTGAATAATTTTTTGTACGGATTTTCTTTATCGTTGGATTTAGATTTACGCGTCGAAAAGGCGGAAGCGTTTCCTTGTTTTATATAACGCCATTTAACAATTGTTTCTTTGATATAATCCTTTGCAATTAAAAGATTGCAGTTGTTGTCCGGTAGGTTCCCTTCGATTATTTTTCCGTTAACAACGGTAACTTTCTCTTTTTTAATTTTCTTTTCGGCAAAGAAAACGCAGCTTGGAATTTTGAATAGCGGATTGACATCTTTCAAATCCCATACATTATAGATTTTAAATCCGACTGCTTTGCCGTTGCGTGTATTTTCGTGATGATCGGCGCTAAAAAAGCTTCTGGGAAGCACGAAAGCAATTTTGCCTTCATTATTCAGAAAATATCCGCTGCAATATGCAAAGAAAATTGCGGCTATTTCAAGGTGTGGAAAATTTGCCACTTTTTGAGGTTTAACATGAAGTTTTTCCGCTAACGAATTTAGAATATTCTGATATTCTTCATTTCTAATCGAACTATAAGTAAACCATGGAGGATTGCCGACGATATAATCGAACTTGCCGGCAAGGAAATACGGTTTATACAGATTTTGGACAATAAACTTCCAGATGCTGTCTCTCCCTTTTTCTTTAACGGATTTCAATCCGGTATAAATTTTATAAAAGCTTTGAATAATTTGTTTGTTTGCGCCCGATTTATTTCCTATTCTTTCAACAAAGTGTCTTCTGAAAATCTTTTCAAAAACTTCTTCCGATTCATTCTTTTTGCCCATAGTTTGTTCGGCAAGGTCGTCGCAAATGGCGAGAGCCTCGTCAAACATTTTAACGTCTTCGAGTATCTGTGTAGTTAATGAATATTTATCCCTGTCGATATTCAATAGAAACTCATTGCCGAAAAGATTTTCCACTCCTTCGGGAGCAAGGAGCGTATTTGCAAGAATAATATTTAAATAAATCGGTTTTCTGGCGTTTTTAATATCCTTACCGAGCGCAAGTAATAAGGTCGTTTTAGATATTTGTACGCTGAGCGGGTGGATATCAATACCATAAATCCGTTCGTTGATTTCTTCGACTGAAATATCGGGATATAACTCTTTTATTCTATGAATAGCAGCCCTTAAAAAAGACCCGCTCCCGCAAGCTGGGTCGAGTATTTTATCTTTCTTTGTAAATTCAAACTCGTTTACAATTCTTTCGCAAAGCCAATCCGGAGTGTAATACTCTCCGAGCGCATGTCTTGTGTCAATGTCGATTAATTCCTGATAGACGCCTTTGAGAATATCCTCGTTTACTTCGGTAAAATCGAAATTGGATATTTCCTGGGCAATCAGCCTGAACACTTTTTTCAAATTGTTATAACTTCGTTCGGTATTAACCCAATGGAAAAAATCGTTATCGACAAAATTGAGTATGTTATATCTATGAAAAATTGTTCCGTCTAATACGGCTCTCATTTCGTTGTCGTCTATATAGTCGTCGTTGGATAAAACGCTATACGCCAACATTTTTGAAAAAATGCTAAGGTATGTATGAATTAGAAAAATGTTGTCCCTTGCTTCGAAAGAACCGTATGCGATGCTCAAAAACTTACTCCACTGTTCGTAAGAAACCTGAACTTCCCCGAACTTCTTTGCTTCGTTAAACCACTTATATAGTTCGCGGAACGATTCGATAAAAATATTGCTTTGGTAGCCGAAAGCTTCTTCGATTCTTTTTAAAGTCGCTTTTTGTTTTTCTTCTTTGAATAGAAAGCGGTCAATCCAATAATAAAATTCTTCTGCGTTTCGTTCGTTCAGCGAAAACGATGCGCTACGAATTTCATTTAGGATAAGTTCGTGTTCCCTAAGCGATTCGATCTTCTCAAGACAGTTTACATCCGGCGCAAAAACCTTCCAGTTAATAAAATCCGAGGCGATTAAAGTAAAATTATAACCTTCTCCCTCTCTTAATTGTCCCAGGAGATAACCGGCTAATTGCTCCTTTGCATGATTGAGAGTTTTCTTTAGGTCGTTTTCAAATTCGATAATAATATGATTGTAAAGCGTGTCTGCGCTTCCTTTGTGCAGCTTATCTTTTCGTGGAATATTTACAACTGTTTTTTCGGCTCCGAGCGTAATTTTGTCAATTAGCTCGAGAATTGTTTGGTCGCTTGAATACAGCCGATTTAACAAATCTTTAAATGCCTCTTTTTTTGTCAGTTCTTTATTAGCCGATTTGATTTTAGTTAAATAATCCCTGATAAGAGATAGCTTTGTGTTTTCCATTGTAAATGCTATGATTTATTGTAAATCGTTAAACGCATTGTCTTGTTTTGCCCTGCACGCTTAAATTAAAGACTCGACTTTTCTTCCAATAATAATCTTTATGGTTTAAGATAACAAAAATCGTCGATATGTAAATGAGATAATTTATGTATTTTATCGACGGTAAATGAAAATCTTTCCTATAATCGCGCTTTCTCCTTGATTGGAATTAAAATTCCGACGAGATGTCAAAAGGGTATATGTACATATTAAAATGCTCTGACGGCAGTTATTATACGGGAAGCACAAAAGATATCGAACGCAGACTTTGGGAACATCAACATCAAATTGGAGCAAAGTACACAAAGAGCAGACAACCCGTTGAATTAATCTATTATGAGGAGTATGACAGAATTGACGAGGCATATTATCGCGAGAAACAAGTTCAGGGCTGGCGCAGACAAAAGAAAGAAGCTCTAATTAACGGTTGCCCCGAATTGCTGCCTCAACTTGCTAAAAAAGTGTTTAGAAAGAAGGGATAACTTTCAATACCCCCGCGTTTCGCGTTTCGCGTTTCGATACGCCCGATAAATCGGGCTACTCAACGCTCGGTTTAAATGCAAAACTGCTTAGTAGTTTTGTGTGGGCATAGATTTCAAAACAAGCAAGGTTGCTGAGTAGTTTTAAGCGAAGCGAAGAATGGAAATCAAGTCGGGTTAAATTACTTCTGAATGTATGAAGATTCTAAGTCTAATTTCTCATAATTATGTCCAATTCATTCTTCCCGCATTTCGATACGCCCGATAAATCGGGCTACTCAACGCTCGATTTAAATGCAAAACTGCTAAATAGTTTTGTGCAAGCATAAATTTCAATAGAAGCAAGGTTGCTGAGTAGTCCGAAGGACGTATCGAAGCAACCGGGTGCATGTGAACAAAATCAATTTACAATCCATAACTGAAAAAATAACTTGCAAATTTCATCTACATAACTTTATTTGTATTGGAAATAATAAAATCAAACCATCTAAAGGGGTTATTTTTCGAGTATTTCTTTGTTTTAAAGAGGGCGTTAAACGAAAGGATTGCAGTAAATAAATAGATAAAAACAACTACTCCACAATGAAGGAGGATTTATGAGAACCAAGACGATCCTTTCGTTTATGATCTTATTTATATCATTTAATATTTATGCGCAACCGCTTCTGTCAATAGGTTCTGCATACAATCTAACCCAAGAACCGAAAAGCACAATCAGATATCAGTTGGATGTTCCCGCCCCGTGCGAATTAAGATTCAAATTCCAAAATTGGAAGTCGACGTACAACTGGGGTTTAGATTATGATCGACTCTATATTTATAACGCTTCTTTAGAGCCGATTGGAATAGAAGGTAATTTTACCGGGGAAGGGGATCCCTATATTTTTCATATGATGGAAACCGATTCGGTTTATATTACTCGCATTGGCAAAGCCGGTATATATTATGTTGACATTCATTCTGGCGAAGCATGGGATTGGCCGCAGGGACAGACGACGCAAAATTTTACTCTTTCGATCGAAGCGACTTATGCTCAAGATCAACATGAGCCTAACGACGAATTTACCTCGGCGACACGACTTTCAATCGGCAGTGACTTAATTGCTTATCAGTGGCGGTTTATAAATAATAGTTATGTATATAATGACGAAGATTATTACAAAATTGATTTACCCTCGCCGGGCAGATTAAAGCTTGAAATTGTGGATTGGATGGCAACCCTTAACTGGGGCTTGGATTACGATCGTGTTTATGTATATAATGAAATTTTCGAAGCAATTGGTTCTCGCAGCGGCGACGACGGCAATCCTTATTGGAACTGGATGTTGAGCAATCCCGACGAAGACAGTCTCAATTTTACACACGGCGGAACGTATTATCTTAGATTTCACAGTGGCGTTGGTTATAGCACAACACCTTACAAAATCAAAACGGTATTTATTCCTGTAAACGACATCTATGAACCGAACGACGATATTTCTACAGCCGCCGACGCGGAGTTAGGAAAAGAATTATTTGCCTATCAGTGGAAGTCTCTTGACATGAATACAAATATATATAATGACGAAGATTACTATAAAATAGCGGTCCCGGATTCGGGAACTCTTACAATTACTGTCAAAAATTGGAAGGCAACGGTAAGCTGGGTTACTGATTTTGATCGGTTATATTTGTATGATTCGAACGGCATACCGGTCGGCGCTGCCGGCTCCGATCCTTACGTTGGTCGTATGATGTACACTAATCCTTATACCATAAATGTCGAAATTTCGTCTGCTGGCGTTTATTATGTTAGGCTTCATAGCGGAAACGGAGTATCAACGCAGCCGTATAGTATTCAATTCGATTTTGAAGGTACAACTAACTTGGAATCCGAATCTTCTTTGCCGACAGAATATGAATTGAAACAAAATTATCCCAATCCGTTCAATCCCGTTACGAAAATAAAATATGAATTGCCGGAAAGAAGTCATGTAAAACTAACAGTGTATAATTCTCTTGGGGAAGAAGTCGCGGAATTAATTAACAAAGAGAAAGCGGCGGGAAGTTATGAAATAGAATTTGACGGAAGCGGCTTGCCCAGCGGAATATATTATTATACTATACAATCAGGCGCTTACAAGTTGACCCGGAAGATGATATTGTTGAAGTAATCAAAGATATGATATTAATACAATTTGAAAGCGCGTTTCCCGCGTTTCGCGTTTCGATACGCCCGATAAATCGGGCTACTCAACGCTCGGTTTAAATGCAAAGCTGCTAAATAGTTTTGTGCAAGCATAAATTTCAATAGAAGCAAGGTTGCTGAGTAGTCCGAAGGACGTATCGAAGCAACCGGTTAGCCCGCAATCTTCTCCTCTCTTCCGGGCATCGGAACTGTCCGTTTTTTATATTAGTCAGTAAAATAAATCAAACAGGAGAAGTAATGAAAAAACTGCGCTTTTCATTTGTAATAATCACGCTGCTGATTTTCAATATAGCCGTCAGGGGAATACCGGGCGAGGGGATGTATCCCTTGAGCGAATTGAAAAAACTCGATTTAAAGAAACTCGGCTTTAATCTGAGCTTGAACGACATTTATAATCCGGACGGAATCAGCTTGATAAATGCGATTGTAAATATAGGCGGATGCACCGGTTCGTTCGTCTCGGAAAACGGATTGATACTTACAAACCACCATTGCGCGTTTGGAGCCGTAAGCCGCGCCAGCACGCCCGAAAACAACTATCTTGAAAACGGTTTTTATGCAGCTGGCATTAAAGACGAAATTCCCGCAGCAGGATATACCGTAAGGATTACGGAATCTTATAAAGACGTTAGCGACGAAGTGCTGGCGGGACTCGACGAAATATCCGACTTTGCAGAACGGAGCCGCGTTATCGAAAAACGAATGAACGAGATTGCCGCGCGCGAAAAAGACGAAGCCAACGCTATCGATGCGGAAGTATCCGAAATGTTTCCGGGCAAATCTTATATTCTTTTCAAATACAAAATTATCAAAGACGTTAGACTCGTATACGTGCCGCCACGTTCAATAGGCGAATTCGGCGGCGAAACCGATAATTGGATATGGCCGCGTCATACAGGCGATTTTTCGTTTCTTCGCGCCTACGTTGCTCCTGACGGCTCCTCCGCAGAGTATTCGGAAAACAACGTGCCTTACCGTCCGCAAAAATTCTTAAAAATCAATCCCGGCGGAGTTAAAGAAAACGACTTTGTATTTATACTCGGCTATCCCGGCAGAACGTATAGAAACTATCCGGCGTGGTTTCTGGATTACCAGCAAAATTATTTTCTGCCTTATAACGAACAACTCTATTCGAATATGATCGACGCTCTCGAAAATCTGAGCGAGAACGATAAAGCTCTCGAATTGAAATACGCTCCTTTTATCAAAGGACTTTCTAACGCGATGAAAAATTACAGAGGCAAAATGCTTGGCATTCGTAAACTCGAACTCCTGAAAAAAGAATACGAAGAAGACAGAAAACTGAAAGATTTCATCGACGGCAATCCCGAACTCGAAGAAAAGTACGGCAATCTTTTTGACGAACTCGAAAGCGTTTACAACAAACTATTCGATAATATTCGTCCGTCGATGTGGCTGAACAGACTTTATCGTTTTTCGAACGTAATTAATTACGCCGACGGTTTATTAAATCAAATAGAAGGCAAACCCGCCAACGATATTAATAAAATTTATTCGCGTATCGACCTTCCATTTGAAAAAGCATTCCTCGGTAAAATGTTGAACGACGCGTTAACTTTTTCTGAGCTCTCGTCCGTCGAAGCCGTGAACGATTTTGTTAAAGATTCCGATACTAAGACGTTTGTGAACAAACTGGTCGGCTCGAAATTCCTCGCGGAAGAAACCGTAAATAAATTAATAAACGGCGATTTCAATTATTCCGACATTAATCCGGAAGAAGATTTATTGTTGGCGTTTGTCGCCTCTTTAAGAAAACAAAAAGACGAACTGAATGAAATTTCCGATTATGTCGACGGCAAGTTGAATATGCTTCTGCCTCAATATATCGAAGTAAGAAAACTTTACGAAGGCAAGTCGTTTATTCCCGATGCCAACGGCACTCTGAGAATGACTTACGGCAATATAAAAGGATACGAGCCGAGAGACGCGGTTTATTACAAACCGATAACAACGCTTGAAGGCGTTATCGAAAAAAGTTATCTCGGCAACGAATATGCAGTTCCGGACAATCTCAGAACAGCTTACGACCAAAAGAAATTCGGCGAGTTTTTCGACTCCTCGGTAGGCGGAGTTCCCGTTGCAATTTTATACAATACCGACACAACCGGCGGAAATTCCGGAAGTCCCGTAATGAATGCCAACGGCGAATTAGTAGGTCTGAATTTCGACCGTTGTTTCGAAGCAACTATTAACGACTATGCCTGGAACGATTCCTACAGTCGATCCATCGGCGTCGATATCCGATATATTCTGTGGATAGCCAAATATGTGGACAATGCAGATCGTATAATCGAAGAGGTAATTAAATAAAAAGCGCGGGCGCATAGCCCGCTTTTTTTTATTTGGCAAATATCATTTTCTTCACTATAAAATTATTTCCCGCTTTCAAAGTATAAAAATAAATTCCGCTGGAAAGTTTATGTTTTTCCGCAGAGAATTCCAGACTGTAGCTTCCCGCTTCTTTCACTTCGTTTACAAGAACAGCTGCTTCCCTGCCGAGTAAATCGTAAACTTTTATAGTAACAAAATTCCGCTCCGGAATTTCATACCTTATAATCGTCGAGGGATTAAAAGGATTCGGGTAGTTCTGGGAAAGATTGTAAGTATATGAAACGGGACTCTCGTTCACCGTTGTAATTAATTGATTGTATTTATTTCGCGCCGCTTGAACAGACGCGCGGAGCTCTTCGAGACTTTCGCCGGCTGCAATTACGAAAGGTATTTTTACTTCGCCGCCGGCTATTAAATCGTGCGGTCCGGATGAAACAACCATTGAAACGTCTGCCGGTCCGATCGTCTTTTTAATTACTCCGCCTGTCAATGAACTCCATTTTTCTTTTTTCGTAAAACCGTTTTCGTCGAAGAGCATTACGGCGCCGGTATCGGCTGAATTTTCGATCGGATAAAATCCGAGTTTACTATCGTCGCCAAGCAGACCGATCCCGACATACGTATCAAGTATCGAATCGTTTTCGCAATAAACATACCCGAAACGCCCTTCTTCGTCGAAATCGACTATATCAATATCGGGTATTTCGGCTGGCATATCCCAGTCGAAAAAGTATCCTGCATAAAGACCGTTAATGTCCGCTCCGCTTTGATTGATCAACTTGTTTACGAGAATTATGTAGCCGTCGTCCGGAGCGCTTGAAAATCCGTAAGAAGTAAGTTCCGTTTTAATTCCGAGAGCGCCCTGCCCGAATCCCGAATCGTCAAACGCCGTCTTTCCGATTTGATTATTATTTTCATCTGTTGTGATACGAACCTTTTCCAACAGATTGAAATCTTCATTCTGAAAAAAATCGTTCCTTGCGGCGTCCATCACTTTTGTCGAAGATGAGCCGTACATAAAAGCTCCTTCGAACAATAGATTGTCGCCGTTCTTAAAAACAAATCCTCTCCCTTCCTGGTTGTCGGGATAGTCGTTAAAACCAAGCGTGCCTTTGCTTGTTATAGTCATTACGATTTTATTGGCGTCGTGCGTAGCATAAGTCGGATTTACTCTTACCGAAAACCATTGATAGTCTTCGTATGAATCGCCTTCGTATTTAATCATAATATCGACGGTATGATTAAACGGCGAATTCTCGGATATTACAAATCTGAACAACGACGAAGAGTTGTCCGCTGTATCCAGCGTGTTCATTGCGGGCAGATTAAATTCTTTATTTTCAAGAATAATTGCGTCGTCGTCGGACATCAGATAAACTTTTGTTTGCGGCGACGGGTCGAGATAATTTGTAAACCGGATTCTGATGTTTACGGCTTCTCCGGATTCGAAGAGTCCGTTGCCGTTGCCGTCTTCAATAAAGTCGATTTTAGTGGCTCTGATTGAATAAAGAGTTGTATCCTTAACCGCGTTAAATGCGTCTAACTTACCTCCGCCGAGCAGATATTGATGCTGAGGCAAACCGTTTTTAACAGGAACGCTCGAGGCTCTTATTCTTTCCGCAATTTGAAGAGGAGTATAATTCATAAATCTGGCGGCTACGAGTCCCGCCACTCCTGCGGCGTGCGGAGAAGCCATTGAAGAGCCGCTTATTGAACGGTAAATCGAATCGGCGCCGGAATACGTTGGCCAGGTGGAATAAATAAAAGAGCCGGGCGCCATTACGTCGACCTGAGTGCCGTAATTGGAACCAGAATTAGAACCATAAGTGGCTTTCTCTCCTTTTTCGTTGAGCCAGCCGACGGATAAAACGCCTTCGTAGCTAGCCGGGTAAAAAAGATTTGAACTGTTTTCGTTGCCTGCCGCCGCAATTATAACTACTCCGTTTTCAACCGCATAGTCGATAATTTCTTTTTCGTAACGCGAATATCCGTATCCGCCCCAGCTGCAATTGATTATTTTGGCGCCGTTGTCAACAGCCCATTTAATACCTTCGAATCCGTACCATACAAACGGATAACCGCTTGCGTCGCGTTTGTCGCTGCGCGATACTTTTACGGGCATAATGGTACAATTATATCCAACGCCTGCAATTCCAATCGAATTGTTCGTAACCGCCGACGCTATTCCCGCCACATGAGTTCCGTGATACGAATTTCTGCCGTCCGGCGGAATGTCTTCCCGCGGATCGTCGTCCGGTCTGCCGTTTAATCCTCCGAAATCGGTTCCGACCAAATTGCCGTTTGAGTCGAATAATATGTTTGCTTTCAAATCGGGATGATTCCAGTCGACTCCCGTATCGATAATTGCAATTATAATCGAAGTATCGCCTTTGGAAATATCCCACGCTTTTTCTGCGGAAATCATTCCGATGTTGTACTGCCTGCCCGCATTAAAAAGCGAGTCATTCGGAACAACTGTAACTCTCCTGATTAACTTCGGTTCAGCCCATTCAACTTCTTTCATTTTATTCAACTTAGCCGAAACTTCGTAGGGGTCTTTATTGTCGCCGGTTGTTATTATATAAATCGATTCGAATCGGTCGGCGCCTTTTCTCAATGCGTTTTTGCTTTGAGGGAAAGCCTTTGCAATCGCATTTGCTTTAATGGATTTATTTTCGATTTCTCTTTTGAACTCGCTAATGTCCGTATTAGCGTTTTTTAATTTAACCACAATCGTATTGCTCAAATAATAAATATTGTCGCGCACTTTAATTTCGTCCTGAGGAAAGACCGTCGCGGCAACAAAAAGGAAAATTATAATTCTTAGAATCGATTTCATATTACACTCCGGTTTAAACCGAATTTAAACAAAAAGCAGTTACTGCAATAATAACAATTTATCCGGACTTTCGGTTCTTGGCGGGAAGATAAAATTGCCCGCGGTTATGCGGGCATCATTAAGCAATAAACGAAATGAAATTTATTTATTGGCGGTTACCGTAACGCTCAGGAGTCCTACGGCGCTCTTTTTGAAATTCGCAATCTCTTGTTCGCTCAGATATTTCCGCAAAAGTTCATCCGGCAATTCGATTTTTTTGGAAGTTTTGATTTCTATATTCTTAAAGCCGGCATATTCGATAATTCCAAGATATTCATTTTCCGGAATCGCTCCCGAAACACAACCGGCATAAAGTTCCGCCGATTTTTTAAATTCTTCCGTCATTTCGCCAGTCGAGACTATGTCCGAAACGCAGAAATGCGCGCCCGGTTTTAGTATTCTGTAAATTTCGGCAAAAGCCTTTCTTTTGTCCGGCACAAGATTTAATACACAGTTGCTTATAACGACGTCCGCACTATTATCTTCAAGCGGAATATTTTCGATATCGCCGAGCTTAAAGAACACGTTATCATAGCCGAGCTTAGATTTATTTGTCTCCGCTTTCCGGATCATTTCTTCGGTCATATCGATTCCGATGACTTTTCCTTTAGCGCCGACAATAGCGCGCGCTACAAAAGCGTCGTTTCCCGCGCCGCTGCCGAGATCGACAACAACATCTCCCTCTTTAATAACGGCGTATTTCGTAGGAATTCCGCATCCCAAACCGAGGTCTGCGTCGGGCACATATCCGGCTTCGCCCGTGTAATCGTCCTGGAGATTCGAATAATCGGTATCGTCAGAACAGCATGAGCTTTTGCCGCAACATGATTCCGGATCATTTTTAACTACTATTTTAGCGTATTTTTCTTTAACAATTTTTTTGAGTTCGTTTTGATTTTCCATATCGATTCTCCTTTCTCAGCAACATCCCGTTGCGGAAAATAATTTATCAAATTGTTTTTTAGCTCGCTGCAATGTTTTTTTATTCACGCAATAGCAGATTTTAGGACCGTCGATTTCGCCCTCGATAAGTCCGACTCGTTTCAGTTCTTTCAAATGTTGTGAAACCGTCGACTGAGCCAGAGGCAAACGCTCAACGATACTGCCTACCATGCACGAATCCATCTTGTTGAGAAACTTAAGAATTTTCAGGCGCGCCGGATGCGACAACGCTTTTGCCACCTCCGCCAGCCAAACTTCTTCGTCGTCGAATTTTTCTTTCTTCGAATAAGCCATTATTCCTCCAATCGTTAATCGTAAATATACGATAAATATTTTAAAAGTCAATTTTGTTTTTCTGTTTCTATTCCGGAATCATTTGAAAATTTTTTAATGCGGGGCTGACAAAAACTTGTCTATTATTTTGATAGCCGCTAAAAATTTGCCGGCAGGTTTCACAGGCGCGGCTTTACTTGCCGCGCCATACAGAAACTTTATTGAAGGTTGTCGTAAATCATTTCAGCGAAAATTTGTTGTCCGAGTCGTCAACGTCGGGTATTTGAGGCGTTCCAAGCAAAAGCTCTTCCGGTTTTTTGCATTTAATTTCGAGTTTAAGCTCTCCGGGTTTTCCTTTCCAGATGTCTGCCTGCGCCTCGAAAATCTTTTCTTTAACTTCATCGTTTTTTACAAATAAAACCACGGGAAGAGGCAAACCTCCTTTGTTCTCAACTTCCACAAAAAGATATCCGTCTTTGGCTTCCGCTTTTTTAATAGACAGATCCGGATATTTGAATTCGAAGAACCACGGTTTAAAAAACCAATCGAGGTCTTCGCCGCTTGCATCTTCGAAGGTATTAAAGAAATCGTAAGGAGTCGGATGTTTCCCGTTCCAGCGTTTGATGTATTCGTGCAAACAAGCTTTGAATTTTTCCTTGCCCATGAATTTCATCATAAAATCGTATGCGGCGCCCGGTCTGGCGTAAGAAGCAATTCTGTAGGTAATGCCTCTCAGTTGAGAAGACGGAATTATCGGCGGCAGGTCGTTGTCTCGACCGCCGTATTGCGAGTATCCTTCAGCATTCCGTTGTCTGGGGTCGTATCCCGGCGCATTTGATTCCTGAAAATCGAACGGAAGCATTGTTGCCCAGCCTTCGTCCATCCAGGCATATTTCCGCTCGTTGATTCCCATATAAAACGGCATGTACGTATGCGCAATTTCGTGCGATGTTAAATGAACCGTTCCTCTCAGATTGTCTAACGACGAGTCGTTGCACATCATCGGAAATTCCATGCCGCCTCTGCCGTTAAAAACCGTCATAACCGGATAAGGATATTTAATTCCCGGTAACTCTTCAGAAAAATAGATAATCGATTTGCGCGCCACTTCTGCAACGTTATAAAATCCTTTCGATTCGGGATTGTAAGCCGCCGAAATTAAAACGCCCTGCCACGACGAAGCATCCCACAAATAATGGTCGCTCATTGCAAAAGCAAAGTCGGGTATCGATTCCGATCTGAATCTGTACGTTATTTTATCGCTCTTTTTAGTTACGTTACCCAGATCCTCTTCGCTAATAATATGTATGATTTCATCGGAGGAATTTGCCCGTTTGTACTTATCGAGGATTTTTTCTTCGAACACTTCATCGGGATTCGATAATTTGCCCGAAGCCCAAACCACAAAGTTTTGAGGAACAGTAATGTCGACTTCATAATTACCGAAATCGTTGTAAGTTTCCGTATGTCCCGTATAATCGTTCGTATCCCAGCCGTCGATATCGTCGTAAACCGCAATTTGCGGAAACCAATAAGCCACAAAAAACGAAGTGGAATCATACGCGCCCATTCGAATTTGCGATTCTCCCGGAATGTTGACTTCCCAGTTGAAATAGATCTCCGCCTTTGTTCCCGGCAATAATTTTTCATTAAGCGGAATGATCAATTTGGTTCCGGTAATGTGAGGTTTTTCCCTGTCTCGAGTAATTTCGATTTCCGAGCCGTTCAATTTCGCCTTTGAAATTATCATGCCTTCATTAACGGCGTCGGGCGATATTTCGAAATCCCTTGCGTTTCCTTTTCGATATAAATCCCCAAGCAATTTTACAACTATCATATCGAGCGTGTCGGGACTGTTGTTGTAATAAGCAACGGTTTCTTCCGCTCTAATTCTTTTTTCCGAAGGTATTACTTCGGCGATGATTTTGTAATCGCTTTTATTTTGCCAGTAGTTCCGTCCCGGTCTGCCGTCATAAGACCTGGTTTGTTTTTCGTATGCCTGTTTGAAATTAATTGTGAGAGGTTGAGAAAGCAAAATTACCGGGATAAAGAGAAAGAAAGCCAGCTTTTTCATTTTTACGCCCTGAGTAATATTAATGAAAATCCAATTTAGGAGAGAAAATCGAAAGAAACAAACGGGCGGCGGATTTTCCCGCCGCCCTCTATTAACTATTCTTCTCCGTTTTCTTCTGGAATTACTCTTGCTATATCGGCAATTTCGTCGCCTTCGTTCAGTTTTATTAGCCGGACTCCCTGTGTGTTTCTGCCCATAACTCTGATATCTTTCACCGACTGACGAATTACCATTCCTTTTGTAGTAATAATAACCAGCTCGTCAGAGTCGTTCACTTCTTTCATGGCGATCATCTTGCCGTTCTTTTCGGAGGTTTTAATTGTAATAATGCCTTTGCCGCCTCTTCGCGTCAAACGATAGTCGTCCAGTTCGGAACGTTTGCCGTATCCTTTGTTGGTAACAACGAGGAGCGTAGATGCGTTTCTAACCACAATCATTCCGATGACTTTATCGTCTTTGGCAAGATTGATGCCCCGCACTCCCGTGGCGGTTCTGCCCATATCGCGCACGTCTTTTTCGTTGAAACGGATAGCCATGCCGTTCCGCGTGCCGATAATAATGTCGTTATTGCCGTCGCTCAATTTCGCTTCGACGAGATTGTCGCCTTCAACAAGATTGATTGCATTAATACCGCCGCGGCGAATGTTTGAATACGCGGAAAGTACTGTCTTTTTAACAGTGCCTTTTTCTGTAACCATTACGACATATTTGTCGTCGCTGAATTCTTTAACTGCTACGAATGCGGCGATTTTTTCTTCTTTCGATTTTTCGATAAGATTAAGAATAGACCTGCCCTTAGCCGTTCTTCCTCCTTCGGGAATCTCGTGCACTTTGAGCCAATAACATTTACCTCTGTCGGTAAAGAACATAATGTAGTGGTGAGTGGAAGCGACGAACATATGTTCAATGAAATCTTCGTCTTTAGTGCCGGCTCCGGTAACTCCTTTGCCGCCTCTGGACTGGCGTCTGTATCCGCTGACGGGAAATCTTTTTATAAATCCTCTGTGGGAAATAGTTACTACAACGTCTTCTTCCGCAATAATATCCTCGAGCGAAAAATCTTTATAATCGTAAATTATTTCCGTTCTTCTGTCGTCGCCGTATCTTTCTTTCAGAGCCAGAAGTTCTTCTTTTATTATTTGTTTTCTCTTCTTTTCGCTGGCGAGAATGCCTTTAAGTTTTTCGATTAATTTAATTGTTTCTTTGTATTCGTCTTCAATCTTTTTGCGTTCAAGACCGGTAAGGCGCTGCAATCTCATATCGAGAATCGCTTTAGCCTGGATTTCGGAAAGCTTGAACTTTCGCATTAAGTTGCGCTTGGCGGTTTCGACGTCGCGCGATTTTTTAATTGTCTCTATAACTTCGTCGATATTGTCGAGAGCAATTATGTATCCTTCGAGAATATGAGCTCTTCTTTCGGCGGCGTCGAGTTCGAATTTGGTTCTTCTGATAAGAACGTCCATACGATGGTCGAGGAAATGTTCCATCGTTTGTTTGAGAGTCAGAACTTTCGGCACTCCGTTAACGAGCGCAAGCATTATAACGCCGAAAGTAACCTGCATTTGCGTATGCTTAAAGAGCTGATTCAACGTGACCGCTGGCTGACCGTCTCTTTTCATTTCGATGACGATTCTCATGCCGTCTCGGTCGGATTCGTCGCGTATGTTCGAAATACCTTCGATCTTTTGATTTCTTACCAGGTCGGCTATTTTTTCAATGAGTGACGCTTTGTTTACCTGATAAGGCAGTTCAGTTATTACGATGTTTTCTCTGTCGTTTTTGAGAGTTTCAATATTAGCCTTGGCTCGAATAACAATTTTACCGCGCCCCGTCAAATATGCTTCCCGAACGCCTTCGTAACCGTATATAATGCCGCCGGTCGGAAAATCGGGAGCTTTAATGTGCTTCATTATATCTTCGGGCGTAATTTTCGGATTATCAATCAAAGCCACCAATCCGTCGATAACTTCCGAAAGATTATGAGGCGGAATGTTTGTAGCCATTCCGACGGCAATTCCGCTAGCGCCGTTTACAAGCAGATTCGGCAAGTATGCGGGCAATACCGACGGTTCCTGAAGCGTGTCGTCAAAATTAGGAACGAAGTCAACTGTATTTTTGTCGAGGTCTCTCAACATTTCTTCCGATATACGAGCCAGGCGCGCCTCGGTATAACGCATTGCCGCAGGACTGTCGCCGTCGATCGATCCGAAGTTACCCTGTCCGTCTACCAACGGATATCGCAACGAAAAATCCTGGACCATTCTAACCATAGTATCGTAAACTGCGCTGTCGCCGTGCGGGTGATATTTACCTAAAACTTCTCCGACGATACGGGCGGATTTTTTGTACGGTTTATTGTATGTTAATCCCAATTCGTGCATACCGAATAATACTCTACGATGCACCGGTTTCAATCCGTCTCTTACATCGGGCAATGCCCGCGCCACTATAACGCTCATTGCATAATCGATGTAAGACGACTTCATTTCTTCTTCTAATGATACAGGTACTATTTTTTCGAATATAGTGCTCATTTTTCCAGTCTGTATTAATTAATTATTAATTTCTTATTTATTCCAAAATTAAAGTTGCCGAACCGAGGTAAAACAGTATTGTTCCGATATCGGTAAGAGCAAGAGTTACCGGACCGGCGGAAATTTTCGGGTCTAATTTTGTTCTGTGTAAAATTGCGGGTACGCTTATTCCCCAGAAAGCCGCAAGCAATTCCACTATTACAATACTAAAACTTACAACGAACGCCGCCGTAAAATCGTTTTTCCATGCGGATATTACGATAAAGACTAAAAACGCGCAACTTAATCCCAGCAGAAACGCCGTTTTCATTTCTTTGGTAATCGATTTTAAATACCATTCTTTTGTCGGACGATTGGTATGAAGCGCCTGAATGGCTACAGTCATCGATTGTATACTGATGCTTTCGCCAAGACCAAGAACGAGAGTAATAAAAAACGCTATAACAATGCTCTCGGCCAAAGTGGCTTCGAACAATCCCGCAAGAATGGCGCAAATTGTTCCGCTGACAATTGTTGTAACGAGCCAGGGAAATCGATATCTCCAGGCTTTAAGCGGCGTAGCGTTTTTAATTTCCTCGATTGTAAAACCGATGGTTTCAAAGATGTCGCTCATTCTGTGGCGTTCTTCGATATCCGGTTCGATTTCGAGCAATTCCTCGGTAAACAAATTAACGTCGACTATCCCGATTATTTTATTCTCTTTGTCGACTACGGGCAGCGCCAAAAATTTATAAGTAACAAAAAACTCGCAAGCGTCGTAGACAGTTGAATTATCCGGCAGCGCAGCTACGCGCTTAATCATAATATCTTTAATTATTGTATTTCTCGAAGCCGTCAGCAATCGCCTTGTGGGAAGTACGCCCACCAGCCGTTCTTCTTCGTCGACCACATAAAAATAGACAATCCTTTCCCCGATTCCTTCGGTGCGGATTTTCTCCAGAGCCTCCTCTATCGTCAGATTCTGATTCAGCGCCGTATAGTCGTACCTGACGTATTCCTTAACGGGATGATTGTATTTATGATGTTTCGACATTAAACGTCCAGATTAGCGTACTTAGCGTGTTTTTCAATAAACTCCCTGCGCGGCTCGACGGCGTCGCCCATAAGAGTTTCGAATATTTTATCCGCCGCAGCGGCGCTTTCGAGATTTACCTGAAGAATAGTTCTCGTTTCGGGATTCATCGTAGTTTGCCATAATTGTTCGGGATTCATTTCGCCCAAACCTTTATATCTCGAAATAACAATGCCTTTCATTTGTTTTTGAGTTTGCTCTTCTCCTTCTTCGACTTCGGAAACTTCTTCCTCTTCTTTTCCTTTGGCGTCACCTTTCAAGCGTTTCAAAATGGCGTCGCGTTCCTCGTCGTCGTAAGCGTAAAATTCTTCTTTTCCTTTTTTGATTTTATAGAGCGGCGGCTGGGCAATAAAAACTTTACCCTGATTGATCAAATCCTTCATGTGACGATAGAAGAATGTAAGAAGAAGGGTTCTGATGTGGCTTCCGTCGACGTCGGCGTCTGTCATTAAAATTATTTTACCGTAACGCGATTTTGACGCGTCGAAATCCTCGCCTATTCCCGCACCGATAGCCGATATAATCGCCTGTATTTCTTGATTCTCGAGTATCTTATTAATTTTCGCTTTTTCTACGTTTATAATTTTTCCTTTAATCGGAAGAATAGCCTGAAATCTTCTGTCGCGTCCCTGTTTTGCTGAACCGCCTGCGGAATCGCCTTCGACGATATAAATTTCACAATGCTCAGGATCGTTAATAGAGCAGTCGGCTAATTTGCCGGGCAGATTCAGAGAATCGAGAGCGTTTTTTCTTCTGATCAATTCCCGGGCTTTTCTGGCGGCTTCGCGCGCTTCAGCCGCTTTAACGCTTTTCTCTATTATCTTTTTTGCCACCGAAGGATTTTCCTCAAGATATTCGGCGAGCTTTTCCCCGACAATCGATTCGACTATCGATTTTACTTCGCTGTTTCCAAGTTTTGTTTTTGTTTGCCCTTCGAATTGCGGTTCCATAACTTTTACGGAAATTACCGCTGTGAGTCCTTCTTTAAAGTCATCGCCAGTTAAAGAAATTTTGCTGTTTTCTTTAATAAGCTTGTTTTTATAGGCGTAGTTATTAAACGTTCTCGTAAGCGCAGTTCTAAAACCTACGAGGTGCGTACCGCCTTCAATGGTATTAATGTTATTAACATAAGTATGGACGTTTTCGCTGTACGAATCGCTGTATTCAAACGCAACTTCGACGGGCGTTCCCTCTTTTTCTCCTTCGATATAAATAGGCTTGTGAAGCGGATTGCGCTGTTCGTCGAGATATTTTACAAAGTCGATAAGTCCGCCCTTAAAATGATATTTTTCTTCGATGCCTTCATTCTCGTCGATCAAAATCATAGTAACATTCTTATTCAAGTAAGCGAGTTCTCTCAGACGTTCTGCTACTATCTCGTATTTGAATTTTACCGTTTTGAATATTTCCTTATCGGGCTTGAAAGTAATTTTAGTGCCGGATTTGCCTTTTTTATACGTTCCCGCTTCTTTAACCGGTCCTTGAGGAACGCCTCTTTTGTATTCCTGCGTGTAGATTTTTCCGTCTCTTCTGACTTCTACTTTGAGCCATTCAGACAGGGCGTTAACAACCGACACGCCTACGCCGTGCAGACCGCCCGACACTTTGTAAGTATTTTTATCGAACTTTCCGCCTGCGTGCAAAACCGTCATTACCACTTCGAGCGCGGATTTCTTTTCGACAGGATGGATATCCACAGGAATGCCGCGTCCAAAATCTTCCACTGTAACGCTGTGGTCTTTGTGTATAGTTACGATAACAGTGTCGTTAAATCCGGCAAGCGCCTCGTCTATACTGTTGTCTACAACCTCGTTAATAAGGTGATGCAGACCGCGCGAGCCTACGTCGCCTATATACATTGCGGGTCGTTTTCGTACCGCTTCGAGTCCTTTTAATATGTTAATATTTTTGGCTGTGTATTCGCCGCTTTGAACCGTGTTGTTTTTCATATTTTTATATCAGTTTGATTGTTTTTAAAATCTGTTTATTAAAAAACTTATTAATCTTTTCGGTAATCTGTTTTCTGTACAAAAAGAGTTCGCTTTTCCAAACCGAGTTTTCCACTTTTATGTAAAGCACCTTGTCTTCTACTTTTTTCGGTACGGCTATTTTTTTAAGTTCGGGAAATATCGTATAAAACTCTTCCACTACGTCGTACGATTCCGCAATTTCTCTGATGTCATTAAATTCTTCCAGCGCTATAATCTGACTAATACTCTTAACGTCAGTTGACGACTTTTGCTTTGCCATTTTCCACCGTAATCAATCTGTTGTCGTTGTTCAGTTCTTCGTAGTAAGTAAGATCCGTCATCGTAATAAATGCCTGTCCTATTTCCGAGAGATAGCCGCTTATTTTTTCTGCGCGGTATTTATCGAGTTCGCCGAACACGTCGTCCATCAAAAATACAGGCGTTCTGTTCAATCTTTCCTTTATGTAAAAAAATTGAGCGAATTTCAGGGCAATCTGAAAAGTTTTGTGTTGACCCTGCGATCCGTATTTTTTCAGTTCCTTTTCGTTGATTGAAAATATTAAGTCGTCACGGTGAGGTCCGATTAAATTAACGCCTCTCCTTATTTCGTCTTCTTTTGCCGAGTCGATTTGCGTTCTGAATATTTCAGCAATGTTTTCTTCCGGAGCGCAAAGCGTTGAATAATTTATGTGCGGTGTTTCAATATCACCCATAATATAACGATACGTTTGCTTAAGGTACTCGTTGAATTCCGATACGAATTTAATTCTTTGTTCGATGATTTGCGTTCCTTTGAGAATCAGCGATTCCGTCCAGGCTTCAAGCTGATCGTAAAGATTAATATTTCTGTTTTCCCTTATCTGCGATAAAAGGTTAGAGCGTTGTCTCAAAATCTTATTGTATTCAATGTATGCGCTCAAGTAAGAATGACTTAATTGAGACAGAGTGGAGTCGACAAATTTTCTTCTGTCCGAAGGCGAACCCTGAGTAAGAAGGTGGTCTGACTGAATAAGAGTCACTATCGGAAATTTGCCTATTATTTCGGCGGAATTCGGGATTATTTTTTCGTCGAGATAATAGTATTTCCTCATTGAATAGTAATTCAAACGAACCGAATGAACAGCCAAATCCTCAATCACTCCTTTAATTTCCATAAATTGCCTGCCAAAAGTAACAGTATCGGAATCGGATGAAGACAAAAGATTCTTAGTGGTGCACAGGTAGTAAATCGCTTCTAATACGGATGTTTTTCCCTGACCGTTTCCTCCTACCAGGAAATTTAATTTATTGGAAAATTCTACCGATGTGTCTTCATGCAGCCTGAAATTGCGCAAGTTAATATTTCTAAGGATCATCTTATGTATTCAAACGTACGGGCATCAACAGCATCATCAAATCTGTATTTTCTTTTTGTTCCACCGGTTCGATAATTACCGCTTTGGTAGGGGAATGCAGTTTAAATATTATCTCATCGTAATCCGACAGATGACTTAAAATATCGTTTATATATGTGGAATTGAAACCGATATCCATTTTCTCGCCCTGGTATTCGCATTTTACTTCTTCTTCTCCCGCTGCGCCGATATCGATATCTTCCGCAGAAATAATAATTCGTTCCGAATCGATCGAAAATTTGACTCTCCTGGTTGTGCTTGTAGTAAAAAGCATCATTCTTTTAATCGACTCGAGCAATTCATTTGTTTTAACTCTGAGCGCATATTCGTTTTCCAGAGGAATTACGCTCTTGTACTCGGGATACTTTTGGGCAATCAATCGCGTTATTAATTCCATGTCGTTCAGCTTGAACGATACGTAACTGTTGGTAAAATAAACTTTCAGTTCTTTTTCGTCCAAAACTTTGGATAAAACGGAAACGGCGCGTTCCGGAACCACATATTGCTTGTTAATATCCGCTTTGATGTTTTTCTTCAAATAATTTACGAGACGATGTCCGTCCGTAGTTACAAATCTCAATCCTTCGTCGCAAAATTCGAAAAGCGTTCCCATCATTGCGGGTCTAATTTCCTCTTTGCTCATTGCAAAAGCCGTTTTGTCGAATGCGCTTTTCAAATCGTGACCGTCAATCGATATTTCATAAACGTCGTTGCTCGTGTTAATGGTGGGAATTTCAGGGAACTCGTCCGCGTCGATATAGCTTAATGTATACTTGCCTTTTTCCGTAGTTATTTCAAGACGTTTGTTGCTGTTAATTTTGAAATGAACTGTCGTGTCCTTCAGGGATTTAATAATGTCGTAGAACAACCGGGCAGGAATAACTATTTTTACGTTTTCATCCGAAGCGATATTCAAAAAGGACTTCAGAGATATTTCCAGATCGGTTGCATAAACAGTCAGCACCCCGTTCTCAACTTCAAGCAGAAGATTTTCAAGTATCTGCATCGGCGTTCTTGTGGGCACTGCGGGAATGATTTTGGCAAGTAGCTTTTCGAGCTCTTTACTGTTCGCTTTGAATTCCATAAATTATCTCCACCTTTCAGCAAAAAATAATAAAATATAGAGAGATTTACAATTTTATTTTAGCCTTATCCACACACGTTATTATTATGTTTTTAGAGTATTATTATATGAATAAAATAACAAAAACAATAAGATTGTTAATATGTTGATAAGCGTTAAAAAAACGATAAACTGAACAAAAAAGAAGAAAATAAAAATAGTCGAATGTTGATAACCGGTAGAAAAAAACGAGATATCAAAACGATGTTTATAAAATGAAATAATCCACAAATAAAAAACAGCGAGTCAACAAGTTATCCACACCTAAGCGGCGCTCATTTCGATCTTATTTTTCAGACTTTCAATGATTTCTTTAACGTTGCTGTCCTTCTCAATCATATGCTCCATAGTATTATAAGCGTGAATAACGGTAGAATGATCGCGTCCGCCGAAATGCAGACCGATTGTTTTCAGAGAAGATTTTGTCAAAGTTTTGGAAAGATACATCGCTATCTGACGCGCCAGTACGATTTCTTTTTTGCGGTTTTTCTCGCGCACTTTATTTTCGTCCACTTTAAAATAATCGCAGACTACTTTTGTGATATAATCGATGGAAATCGATACCTGTTTGTTGGTAGAAACCTCTTTTACGATTTTCTTAACCAGATTGAAATCGATTTCTTTCGAATTCAGGGAAGAAGTAGCGAGAAGTTTAATAAGGCAGCCTTCCAGCTCTCTGATGTTGGATGTAATGTTGTGCGCTATATATTCGTAGATGTCGTTAGAGAGTTCCAGTCCGAAGCTTTCGCTTTTGTTTTTCAGAATAGCCACGCGTGTTTCGAAATCCGGCGGTTGTATGTCTGCCGTAAGTCCCCAGGAAAATCTCGATATTAATCGTTCGTTCAGGCCTTTCAATTCTTTCGGAGGCTTGTCGCTCGAAAGAACAATCTGTTTACCGCTTTGATGCAGTGTGTTGAATATCTGGAAAAACAGGTCTAATGTTTTTTCTTTGCCTACGAGAAATTGTATATCGTCGATAATAAGCGTGTCCATTCCTTTATAAAAAGCGGAAAATTCGTTGACTCGGTCGGATTGGATTGCTTCCACAAATTCGACCGTAAACGCGTCCGAAGAAAGGTAAATAACTTTCTTCTTCGAATCTTTTTCCAAAATTTTATTTCCGATGGCGTGCATAAGATGGGTTTTCCCGAGACCGACGCCGCCGTAAATGAAAAGGGGATTGAAAGAAGTTTGACCGGGATTGTCCGCTACAGCCAAAGCTGCGGCGCGGGCAAGTTGATTTCCCTCTCCCTTTATAAAATTATCAAAAGTATAGCGCGGATTCAGAAAAGATTCGAATTCGCTTTTTTTCTCTTCGACTACGGCAACCGATTCGTTTTTTTTCTCGTTAGCCGGTTCTTTAAATTCTTCGAGCGGGTCGTTTTCTTCGTAGACGATATAAACAAGTTTGCCGTCGGGACCCAGCACCTGGTTGACGGTTTTGTTAATCAACGTATTATAATGCTCTTCGATCCACTCTACAAAAAAGTTATTAGGTACGAAAATTTTAAGAGTGTTGTTTTCCAGTTCGTGCGGCTTAATAGGTAAAAACCAAGTGTTATACGTAATATAAGGTACGTTTTCTTTAATTATGCTTAAGCATTCTTTCCAGATATCTTTGGCGTTTTTTTCGGTTTCAATCTTTTCGGTATTTAGAGCAGATTGATTTAATTCCATATCACTTATCCACAATTAGATTAATGAAAAAATTGAGAATATTAATTGTTTGTTAAGAAATTATAAAGAGCAAACACAAAAATTCCACAAATTATTCACATTAAATAAACTCTATAACTCATTGAATTAAAATACGTTATCGAATTTATTCTAAAATAACGAACAAAAATTAACGTAAAAGTTGATAAAATCACCCTTGCAAAAGAAGTGTGAAACGTTTCACACAAACAACTTATCAACAAGTTATCAACACACGATTTCGGTTCCTTAACCGAGCGTGAAAATATGAGTTGCAGACGATAAGAGCAAATTAATTTTAAAATCTTTTTCACTTTTCTTTTAGGAAGAGTCAATTTATTTTGAATTGCGAAAAAAAACGGAGAAAGCAAGTGAAAAAAATTTTGATAATTTTTACGGGCGGCACCTTTTCGATGAAGATCGACAGGGAAACGAATTCGGCTGTGCCGTATTACCACGGCGAAGAGTTGCTTAAAATAATTCCGGAAGCGGATAAAAAAGCCAATATATTCGTCTATGAATTCGGCAATTATCCCGGTCCGCATATGACTCCGGAGTTAATGCTCGAATTGTCGGAAATAGTAAAAAAGCATATTAATCGAGACGATATCGACGGAATCATAATTACGCACGGAACCGATACATTGGAAGAGACCGCATATTTTCTCGATCTTACGGTAAAAACGGAAAAACCGATAGTAGTAATTGGCGCTATGAAAACGAGTTCGGAGCCGGATTGGGACGGACCGAAGAATCTGCTCGACGCTATATCGATTATTAACAATCCCAACAGCAAGAATATGGGAGCGCTTGTTTGTTTGAACGGCGAAATAAACGCCGCAAGCGAAGTTACGAAAACCCACACCGAAGATATCGAAACATTCCACAGTCTCGATTTCGGTTCGCTCGGATTTGTAGAAAACGACAGGGTGATTTTTAATCGTCTGCCGAGGAAACTGGAAACGTTCGAAACAACGAAAATCAATTCAAACGTAGACCTGATTAAAGTATATGCGGGAATGGACGAAAAATTTTTCAAATTTTCAGCCGACAGCGGCGCAGACGGTCTTGTGGTCGAAGCAATGGGCGTAGGCAACGTGCCTCCTAAAGCGTTCGAAGGAATTAAATACGTTCTTGATAAAGGAATCCCGGTAGTCCTGGTTTCCAGATGTCCAGCCGGCGAAACTCTAGATATCTACGGCTACGAGGGAGCCGGAAAGTGGCTGAAAAAAGCGGGCGTTATTTTTGCCGATTATTTGAACGGGCAAAAAGCCAGAATAAAATTGATTGTTTGTCTCGGCATTACGAACGACACCGAAAAATTAAGGTCGATGTTCGAAGATGAATAAAAATCTAACAGGCAAATGGATACCATCGCTGTTTTTTATACCGGCGGTCATATACCTTATTTATAACCACGGAAGGGTTTTTCTCCTGGACGAGCTGAATTTATTGATACACGAGGGCGGACACGGTGTCTTTGCAATCTTCGGTAAGTTTGTCTATACCTTAGGCGGAACGCTTATGCAAATTATCATTCCGTCGCTTTTTATTTTTTATTATTACAAAGAAAAAAAATATAATGCCGCGAGAATCTTTATGTTGTGGCTCGGACAGAATTTAATTAACATCAGCGTCTATGTTGCGGACGCCTCGGAAAAAAAATTGAGACTACTAGGAGGGAATAATGTTTACCACGATTGGAATTATATGCTTGGCGAGTTGAAATTGCTCGAGTACGACAAAACAATCGGCGCTCTATTTTACGTATTGGCAATACTTGTATTTATTTATGTAGTTATTATGCCCTTGTTTATCCGGGAAAACAAACGGCTGTCCCCCGAAGAAGAGGACAGCCTTGATAAAATGATCAGATGAAAATCAATTGAATAAGTATAAATACCGGCAGGAGAATAATCAGAGAGAATTTATACATATAAGCGAAAAAGCTCGGCATTTTAATATTATTTTCCTCTGCGACGGCTTTTACCATAAAGTTAGGACCGTTGCCGATGTAAGTCATACTTCCGAACAACACGGCAGCCACCGAAATTGCTTTCAACAACTCTTCCGGAATTCCGGCAACTAAATTGCCGCTTTCAATACCGAGTCCCAGCGCCAGCGAATGAAACGTTACGGCAGTTGGAGTATTGTCGAGGAAACTGCTGAGCGCTCCTGTGTAATAGTAAAATTGATGAGCCAGCGATACGCCCAGTTGATGAGCGTTTGTTTCGAGGTACAAAAGCGCGGGAACCATCGTTATGAAAATTCCGAGGAAAAGATAGGCTACTTCTTTAATCGGTTCCCATGTAAAGTTATTCGATTGACGTGTGAGTTTTGGAGTAAAAAGGAGAGAAAGAACAGCCATACCGAGAATAACGGCTTCGCGGATGAATTTATAGTATTCATTTTCCTTTATAAAATGAAGATATTGTTCATTGAGAAAAGCGACAGACAAAACTACGCCGATCAGCCATACAAAATTCAATTTGCCTTCGAGCCTGATGGGTCTTTGATTTTCTTTGTCTCTTTTTAATGCTTTTTGAGGTTCCTTTTTATGATAATAACTGTCCACAATAAAATAAATTATTATCAGCAACAGATTTGAAAAAAGCCATTCGGGAACCAAATTGAAAAACCAGGTAAAAGGAGCGCCGCGCAGATACATCATAAACAAGGGAGGATCCCCTAAAGGAGTAAGCAATCCGCCGCAATTGGCGACGATCGCAATGAAAAACAAGATTGTATGCACTTTGAAACTTCTTTCTTTATTCGTTTGAATTACAGGACGAATCAATAACATAGCGGCGCCGGTTGTTCCCATAAAGGAAGCCAATATTGCGCCGATACCCAAGAAAATTGAATTGACTTTCGGAGTCGCTTCGATATCTCCGGATAAATAAATGCCTCCCGTAATTGTAAATAAGGCTCCCAATAAAATAATAAACGGAATGTAGTCGAAGACCATAATTTCCATCAATTCATGGGAAAGACCGGCGGAAAGAAGATAAATAGTCGTGGGAATACTCAAAATTACTGCTATAATAAGTTTATTTCGATTGTTTTCCCAGAAATGTTCCCAAAAAAGGGGGAAGATGGCAATAGACAGAAGCATCAAAGCAAAAGGAATTATGCTTAAAAGCGGGATTGATACATGATGTGTTTCCATTTCAACAACCAGTTTAGTTGAACAAAATTACGCAAAACTATCATTTTCAGATGATTTTATCAACTTTTATAAAGCTTTAACCGTATTTATTAATATAAACTTTAAGAATCAAATTAATAATTTAAGTCAACAGGACAAACAATCTTTTTTATTAGAAGAAAAGAAAAGGCGGAGAATAGAGACGAAACAATAAATATATACGAAATATCGACGTTGTGTAATAGGGCGCCGATTACTATCGGAGCTATCATTGAAGATAAATTAAGAGATCCGAAAACGCCGAGATAGAGCGCTCTGTTTTCTTCTTTTGCAATTTCGATAATTGCCCCTTCCTGTATAATCTTCCACGACGCGACAGCCCCGCCAATAACGAAAAACAAAGCGTAGAAATATCCGATAGAATTAATCAATAAAGACAACAGCGGAATCGTCGTCAGGAGCGCTATGCTTATTTTCATCATGCCTTTGTATGAATAACGAGTTAATACTTTTTTCCAGATATAACTTGAAGAAATCATTCCCGAAATCTGCAACAGAAGAAAATTGCCTATTTCGTTCTGGGTAATAGGAAAAGAATTTTTATATGACCGATTAAAAAAGGAATAGTAACAAAAGAAAAGCCGGCAAGATTGGATATCAGTATCAATCCGCGCAGAGTTTTGTTGTTTCTTATTTCTCCGATTACGCTCTTTAGCAATTCCATCTTCTTTTTGATGATTACGCGCGACGGTTTTTCTTTTATCGTCCAGAAGCCTGCAGAAGCTATAAAAAGGAAGGAGGCGGCGCTGAAAAATGCCGTTTGATAATTACGAGGATATTCGAGTTCGCTCAACAAAAATTTTGCTAAAAATGCCGAAGACAGAACGCCGGCTCCCGCAATAAATTGTTTGGTTGCGAAAAATGTTTTTCGTTTCGACGTTTCGAAACTTTTTCCTACAATATCTCCGTATGAAATTCCCGCAAACGCTCCGCTTATTGAAAAGAGGAACATCCAGAAAAGAATAAGAAAAATGAAAGAGTCTGCCGAAATCCGGTCGATAAGATAAATCGATAAAGCGGCTCCTGCAAAGGCGGAAACCCGTAAATAAATGCCCGTAAGAAGAAACTTCTTTTTGTATTTTTTCCCGCTCAATAAAACAGCAAAGAGCAATTGCGACAAAAGCGGAACGCCGATCATTATCGAAGCGAGATATCCTACTTCGGTTTGAGCGCCGCCGGCAAAAAGAATCAATGCCGGCATTACAGTATTTTTATCGGCAAATGCCTCGGCAAGCGCCAACCAGAAAGCATGCCAAATCAATGAAAAAAAATTTCTTTTTTCATTAATGAGAGTGTCTGCCGTAACCGTAGCCTTCGCCATGACCTTGTTTTCCGCCGTGTCCGATACTCCTCTTTGCAGTCGGTTCTTTCAGCATTTCGAGTTTACCGTTCAATAAATTGTCGATTGCCTCTTTAACGGACATTTTTCTTGCAAGGTAAACGCTGCTTCGTGGAGTATTAATCATTTCAAAAGCATGAGGACCGATATTGCCGACAATAAAAGCTTGGGCGCCCATTTCCAGAAATTTTTCAAGGTTCTCGTGATTGTGTCCTTCGACATCGTTGGCAAAGCTTTCGAAAGAATTCGTATCGCTGTCGTAAAAAATATAATATGCGGCATGACCGAATCTCTTTGCCACCGGGCTTTCCAATCTATTTCCGTCCGAACCGATTATTATTTTCATGACTTTCCTCCTTTTTAATTAAAGTTCTTTTGCCGTAAAATAGCCGCTTTGAATAGCGGAAACGGCGTCGCCTGTTTTATCCGCGTCCCCGATAAGATAATAGGGAATTTTACCATCGAGTTTTTCCGCAAGCGAAGTATCCGGTTTCATACCGGCGGCAACCACACAAATGTCTATCTCTTTAATAACTGTTTCTGCTCCGTTCTTATCAGATATAAAAATTTCATTTCCGGTGCATCGGGTTACTTTAGAGCCGGTAAAAATACGCGCGCCGCCATTTTTTAGTTTGAGCATGTTTAATTTTTTTGTTATTAATTCCATGTCGCGCGCTAATTCGTCGAGCATTTCTACAATTGTAACAGTGTTGTTGAAGTCGATAAGAGCCGAAGCAATTTCTACTCCAATTGATCCGCCGCCGATAATCAATACGTTTTTGTTTTTCGGAGGATCCAAAAGAATTTCAGCCCAGTTGAAATTTTTCATCCCTTCGATTTCTGGAATAAAAGGCTTTGAACCGGTAGCGATTATTACGCCGTCGTATTTTCCGATTAAATCTTCCGGCGTTGCTTCTTTATAGATTACCGAAACGGCGCTGTCGTTAATTTCGTCGAGATAATATTCGATTTGTTTTTGCAAAGATATTTTGCCCGGAGGAAGCGGAGCGTAATTAAATTGACCGCCGAGTTTTTCTTTTTCAAACAGAGTAACTTTGTGACCACGTTTATCGAGAGTAAGAGCAGCTTCCATCCCTGCCAAACCGCCGCCTACAACGGCATAATGTTTTTTCGACGGGGCGGGAGTTATAATTTCGGATTCTCTGCCGACTGTGGGGTTTATTTCGCATTGCAAAGTTTTGCCGATTTTTATTCTTCCCAGGCATCCGGTTAAACAGGCGCTGCAGGGACGGATTCGCTCGTCGATAAGGTTTAAATATTTTCCCGCAAAATCCGGATCGGCTATAAGAGCGCGTCCGATTGCAACATAATCCGCTAAACCGGAATCGAGAATGGCGTCGATATCCCGCGGCTCGTTTATTTGTCCTACTGCAATAACCGGAATTGAAACGCTCTCTTTTATTTTTTTCGATAATTCCCAGTTCTTTCCTTTTGGAATGAAATGATGCTGGTAATACCACGGCGGACTCATGCATACGTTCCCCGAAGTTACATGAATTGCATCGATTTTTTCCTGTTCGAGCGCTTTTGCAATACGAATCGTCTCGTCTGTTTTTATTCCGCCCTCGTACATTTCGTCTCCGCTAATCCGCGCTATTACCGGAATTGCAAGGTTCTCTTTAAGAAGTCGAAGGATTTCGAGTCCGAACCGCATTCGATTTTCCAAGCTGCCGCCGTATTGATCGGTTCGTTTATTCGATTCGGGGGAAAGGAATTGAGCTATCAGATAACCGAGACCGAATTGAAGTTCTATTATATCGTAACCGGCTTTTTCGGCTCTTAAAGCGGCGTTTAAATATTGATTTTGTACTTCAACTATTTCTTCGATTGTAAGAGCTTTCGGTTTTTTGCCTCCGTTGGGGCATTGAATATCCGATGCCGAAAGATAGATATTGCCTTCGAGTTTGGGATTTGCCATTCTGCCGGGATGATTTATATGAGCTGCTGCGAGAGCTCCGTTTTTATGAACGGCTTCAATTAATTTTTTATGCCCTTCAATTTTATCGTCCGAATCGATACCGATTTGAGTCGGAAGTTCTCTCACTCTTCGATCGATATAAAACGGTTCGAATATAACAGCCGCCACGTGACGGGAGCGTCGTTCCCAGAAGGCAATGTGCCGGTCTGTAATTTTGCCGCTGCCGTCGCCGTAACCGGTTTTGACTGCGGACATGAATAGTCTGTTTCTTAATTTAGGAAGCGCCATATTCATTTTTTTTATCCGGTTAGATGCGCTTTTGAGGAATATGATTCGATAAGAAAAATTTTAGAGAGGAGTCAGGCTCTTTTCAACAGTCTCATTAATTTGAATAACCAGAGAGTAAGCGGAAAACGATTGACCAGTTTTTTTATTTCATAAAGGTTCTCAACTGCGGCAAGCTCTCCGGCTTTAATAATTTCGCCTGCGCGCTCGAAATCCGCCCACGATAAATTTTTAATGTCGGGATGTATAATCAGGTCGGCTTCCTGCAGCTTCAAGAGAGCCAGATGATAAGATGTAATATCTTCGGTACGGTAAAGCAGGTCGATAATATTGTAGGGAACTCTGGAATATTTCAATTGCCGCATAACGTCGACGGCAAGAACTCTGTCGGCGCCGAGCTCTTTTAATTTTGTGGCGGGAACGGTTTCCGAAGTATAACCGTCTACGAGCAAGTAATCTTGATATCTGACCGGAGGAAAAATTCCGGGAATTGCCGAGCTGGCTCTTATAGCTGTACGGAGCGACCCGCTTGTAAAATTTATTTCTTCTCCGCTGATAAGGTCTGTCGCCACAGCGGAAAATTTCAGTTTCAAATTTTCGATCGGAACGTCGGGAATAATGCCGAACATTTCTTCGGCTTCTTCCTCTTCGAAATAAGATAAACTCGAAAGAGACTTAAACGCTTTGAAACGGACTTCGATAAAATCGAAAAGTTGTTCCAGAAAATTTTTGTCGAGCCCGCCTTTCGATTCGCTTAATTTCGATATGCCGAGTTCCTTGAATTTCGGATTGTTCAATACGCTTTCAATAAAACTTTCAACTTCGTCGATATTGCCGTAGTAGGCATAGAGTCCGCCGATTATTGCGCCCATACTGCAGCCGGTTATAGAATGAATTATAATCTTATTTTTTTCGAGCGTTCTAAGAACGCCGATGTGCGCAAGACCGCGGGCTCCTCCGCCCCCAAGCGCTATTCCTAACTTCGACACGCCTTCCCCAAAAAAGTTATTGTAAATGCAAAAATAGAATAATATTTTTATATGCGGGCGGAAAAATTTAACAAGAAACATTTCATCAAAAAATTTCGTAGACGAAAAAGCTTTATTGCGGACAGAATCGGAAAAACGCGGAGGATGTATCAGAAAAAGTTTTGGAATGTAAATTCCTTGCGGCAAAAAAGAAAAATCTAAAGCGGGGGCAAAATGATTACATATCAAATCAAAACGGAAATATCAGACGGAGTCGAATTCGTTCACACCGAAATAGAAGGCATTATGAATGTCGAAAGCAGAAACAAGGCTGCTCTCGAAACGATTAAGTTTATGAGAGAAAAGAAGATTAACAGAGTTTTGTGGGATATAAGAAACGCAAAACTCGATTATACTCTCATTGGCAGTCATATGATAGTGACAAATCTCGACAAACTCGGAGTTACGGAAAAAGATCGGATTGCCGTACTCTATGAGCTCGACAAAGAGCAGCACGAGCACTCGAAAAACGTTGCCCTCAACAGAGGAATTTTTAACCTCTCCTACTTTACCGACTTCAACGAAGCGCTTAAATGGCTTATCTCGGGAAAATAGAACAATAAGACAACAAGACTTATATGTTTTTATTTCTGAGATTTTCCGCGCTTTCCTTTCCCGCCTTTGAAAAACTTCCTGTACTTGAAACCGTATAACATTCCCAAAACCTAATATTGTTTATTGGCAGGAAAGTTGATATTAGTTAATATCAACAATTATGACATGAAAGAATGTTATGGATGAACCTAAATATACAATAAGCATGGCGGCAAAACTTTCCGGTATTTCAGTGCATACTTTAAGAATGTACGAACGGGAAGGTCTCATAATCCCTTTTAAGAAGTCCAGCAATCAACGTCTTTATACCGACAGGGATATCGAAAGAATCGGTTGCATTCGGAGCACAATAAACGAAGACAAAATTAATATCGAAGGCATAAGGCGCGTTCTTGCATTAATTCCTTGCTGGGCTATTGTTAAATGTAGCGAAGAAGACAGAAAAGAATGCGTTGCTTATTCCGGTCATACAAAACCGTGCTGGATGATTAATCATAAAGACAATTACTGCTCGGGACGGGATTGCCGTCAATGCGAAGTTTATAAATCCTACGGGAACTGCGCATCGATCAAAAACAAATTAAAAGAATTATTAAAATAAATTATTCGGGAGAACGGATGAAAAAATTAGTAATACTCGGAGCCGGAACAGCCGGCACCATGATGCTGAATAAACTCTATCCTGTGTTAGACAGGAACGAATGGCAGATTACTATTGTCGACCAATTCGAAACACATTACTATCAGCCCGGTTTTCTTTTTATACCGTTCGGGATTTATTCAAAAAAAGACGTAATTAAGCCGAAGCGGGATTTCTTTCCGACCGGCGTGAACGTATGTATGGGCGAAATCGACAAAATCGAACCCGGTTCGAACAGAGTGCTGATGAAAGACGGAAAAGTGCTGGGATACGATTATTTGATTATAGCAACCGGCGCAAAAATTAATCCGGGCGAAACTGAAGGAATGCTCGGAGATTTATGGTACAAAAAAATATTTGATTTCTATACGATAGAAGGCGCCGTAGCTCTGGCTAATTTCTTCAAACACTGGGAAGGCGGCAAGCTGGTTGTTAATATTACCGAAATGCCGATTAAATGTCCCGTGGCTCCGCTCGAATTCGTATTCCTCGCCGACTGGTATTTTACGGAAAGGGGAATACGCGACAAAGTTGAAATCCACTTTGTAACGCCTTTGCCGGGCGCATTCACAAAACCGAAAGCTTCTTCAATATTGGGCGACTTCCTTGACAAAAAGAATATTAAACTGACAACCGATTTTAATATCGGGCGTGTGGACAATGAAAATCAGAAAATAATTTCGTGGGACGAAAGAGATGTACAGTTCGATTGTTTGGTTACAATACCTACGAATATGGGCGACGAAGCCATTGCCCGCAGCGGCATGGGCGACGAGCTCAATTTTATTCCTACCGACAAACATACTCTTCTTGCCGAAGGATACGATAATATCTTCGTTATCGGCGACGCTACGAATTTGCCTTCTTCGAAAGCCGGTTCTGTCGCTCACTTCGAAGCCGATATTCTACTCGAAAATTTCATCGATGTTATCGAAGGCAGAAAACCGAGAGCCCGCTTCGACGGACACGCAAACTGCTTTATCGAATCGGGTTTCGGCAAGGGAATTTTAATCGATTTCAATTACGATACCGAACCTCTGCCGGGCAAATTTCCCCTGCCTGGCGTCGGACCTTTTTCGCTTCTGGAAGAAACCAAAATGAATCACTACGGCAAAGTCATGTTCAGATGGATGTACTGGAACTTCCTGATTAAAGGAAAAGAATTGCCGATCGAATCTCACATGTCAATGGCAGGCAAGAGGTTATAATTATGGATGAAACAAAAATTCAAAATCAGATAGAAGAGCTGAACCGGAAGCTCGATATTGTGCTCGAAGAAATCGAACTGCAACGCCGGCACAGAAGAGAAATGGACGACCTTAAAGACGATCTGATGCGGGTGGGAACCGATCTCTATAAAACTGCGGTAGAGGAACTCGACGAGATAAGCGACTCATTCAATACCGCCGATTTGCTCCACCTCGGCAAAAAACTTCTCAGAAACGTCAACACAATCAACAAAGCGGTCGAACAGCTCGAAAGCATTAAAGATTTCTTCGAAGATTTTGCGCCTATTTCGCGCGACGGCATAATCGATTTGATGAATAAACTCGACGAGTACGACAGGAAAGGGTATTTCGATTTTATGAGAGAAACAAGAAAAATACTCGACAACGTCGTTACTTCATTCTCGCCGGAAGACGTAAGAGCGCTTGCCGATAATATTGTAATGATTCTCAGCACCATTAAAAATCTTACTCAACCGGAAATGTTAAATACTCTCAACAACGTTGTCAACGTATACAAAAATCTAAATATTAAGGTTAAAGAAGACGTCTCGTTGATTTCGCTTCTGAAAGAAATGAACGACCCTGAAGTTAAAAGAGGATTGGCATTCGGAATTGAATTCTTAAAAAATATAGCCAATCAACCGAAAGAATTAAACGTAAACACAAAACAATAACAACGGAGGTACTTTTATGGCAACCATCGAAATATTGGGCAAGCAACTTGAAGTCGACGCAGACGGCAATCTTGCCAATTTATCCGACTGGAACGAAGAAGTGGCTAAAGAACTCGCCAAAATGGAAGGCATTAACGAATTGACGGAGCGCCATTGGGCGGTAATTAATTTTATGAGAAAAGAATATCAGGAAAAGGGCGACGCCCCTTCAATCAGAAGACTTACAAAAGAAAGCGGCGTTAGCACTAAAGAACTCTATGAACTTTTTCCGAACGGTCCGGCTAAAAAAGCCGCTAAGATTGCAGGGCTTCCCAAACCCAAAGGGTGTATTTAATTAATAATAACGGAGAATAATATGTCCGAACAACTCAAAAAAGTATCAATAGTGGTTTCAAAAGGCTCCCTCGAGGGAGTTTATCCCGGGCTTATAATGGCTAACGGAGCGCGAATGGAAGGTATCGAAGCAAATTTATTCTTTACATTTTTCGGACTCGACGCTATTATCAACAAGAGAATGGATAATCTTAAAGTAGCCACGGTAGGCAATCCCGCTATGCACATTCCGTCGTTAATCGGAATACTGCCCGGAATGAGCGCATTTGCAACCAGAATGATGAAAAAAGAGATGGAAAAACTCGATATTCCTCCCGTAAGAGAATTCCTCGAAATGATTCACGACGCCGGATGCAATATCTACGCATGCAAAGCTACTGTCGATATGTTTCATCTTAAGAAAGAGGATTTCTGCGAACAGGTAGACGACATTATTACCGTCGGCGAATTTTACGAGATGTCTGCCGGCGGCGAAATTATCTTTACATGATTTTCAGGTTTGTCCCGTCTTATTCTCCGCGCTTAATCGAGACGGGACAGACTTTTTCGTTTTAAAAAAAGCGATTTCGTAAGTATCGTCTTTTTTTTTATTTTTCAGGGCATAAATTTAATTAGGGTATAAGGTGTGTTTATCCGATTCATCTGAGTTGCTTTTCACAGGGGCGAACTCAATGATATAAAATCATCCATCAACTATACAGGGGAGTGAAGCATGAAAAAATTAACCGCTATTCTGACTGCAGTATTAATGATAGCATTTACGGCAGTCCCATTAAAAGCAAACGGATTGAGTCTTAACAGCGTCGGGACCCGCGCGCTCGGTATGGGAGGCGCGTTTGTCGGGTTGGCTAACGACGGTTCGGCAATTTATTGGAACCCCGCAGGTCTGGCAGGATTGGATTCGAGAGTTTATTTGTACGGTACGTTCATTATGCCGAACGGCTATTACAAGAACGGACCCGTCGACGCCTCTCTTGTCAACAACGTTTATCCGGCGCCCGGATTGTTCGTTAATTATTCGCTCGATAATATGGCTTTCGGACTCGGAGTTTATGTGCCTGCGGGTATCGGAGCCGAATGGAATACTTCCGAATTCGGTTATCCTTCGCAGGCTAACTTAGAACTGATGTCGCAAATCGGAGTGATAAACATATCTCCGGCGTTTGCTTATCAGATTTCCGAAAATCTCTCTCTGGGCGTTGCCGTTAATGTTTCGTATGCAATGTTCGATATGAAACAGCCGGTTATGCAGGATGTAAACGGCGACGGCATTCCCGAATTTTTCCAGTACGACGAATCGTCGGACGGACTCGGATTCGGAGCTACTTTCGGATTGAAGTATAATTTCAATCCCGAACTCTCTTTCGGAGCCACTGTACGATTGGCGTCGAAAGTATCGATGAGCGGAACGGCAAAGAATAACCTGTTCCCGGCATTGCCCAACTTTCCGCCAGCAGTAATGCCAGGACCCGGCGAAAGCGATTTCGACAGGGACGTAACATGGCCGCTCTGGATTTCCGGCGGGTTTGCCTACAAACCGAACGATAAACTTACGTTGGTTCTCGACGCTCAATTCAGCCAATGGTCGGAACTCGACGAGCTTGTTACGGAATATAACGACGCTTACTGGAAACTGGCAATGAGCGTAGACGACGGAAATAAATTCATCCTTAAATGGGAAGACAAAGTACAGATTCGCGCAGGCGCCGAATATCAATTTTCTCCTTGTTTCACGGGCAGAGTCGGCTACTACTACGACCCGGCTCCGGCTCCGGACGAAACGGTCAACATTCTCTTTCCATCTTCCACAAATCATGTTCTCACGGGCGGACTGACTTATTCAACGGGAAAAGTTCAGCTTGAAGCTGCGGCAGAGTATCTCTTCGGCGCAGAAAGAGAGGTTACCCAGGGCGCTCACAATATGGGCGGAAAACACCTGCTCAATGTTTTCAGTTTCAGCGTAGGCGTCGGATACAATTTATAAGAATTATCGATCGTTTTTTAGGGCGGGTAATAGAACCCGCCTTTTTTGTTTTAAAATCTTTCCCTCCCATCGACAAATCACGCATATACATCAAAGAGTATAAACTATCGCCGCAACGAAATTCATCCGGAAAAAAATTGCCGGTTCTCGGATAATTTTCTTATTATTGTTTTTCAAGAGGGAGATAAATAGAAGGTTTCCGTTTGGCGGGAAAAGAAAAAAGAATCCGATATAACTTTTATGCCAGGATGGCTGGAATACTCTACCTGGTAATAATAATTACCGGTCTTTTCAGCGAACTCTTCGTGAGATCCAAAATTGTATTGAAAGACGACCCGGCGGCAACGATGACTAACATAAAATTATTTCACTCGCTGTATCGCGCCGGTTTTGTATCGGATACTGTAATGGTAACAGCTGATATTATTATTGCAATTCTCTTTTACATACTGTTCCGGAAGGTAAGTAAATATCTTTCTTTGTCGGCTGCGGTTTTCAGATTGGCGCAAGCCTTTTTGATAAGCGCAAGTTTGTTGTTTTATTTTGCTCCGTTGATTTTGCTCGACAATATAAATCCTGAAACCGGCGAAACAATAACGCCGCTTCTCTTTATCGAACTTCATGCATACGGATACGATTTCGGATTGATTTTCTTCGGAGTTTCGAATTTGATTCTCGGTTATCTGATTGTAAAGTCGAAGATTATACCGCAAATTTTAGGTTACGGTTTGTCAGCCGCAGCAGTAGTGTATATATTTGGTAGTTTTATTCGATTTTTGTTACCCGATCTTTTTTCTCACATACAACCGTTATATCTGATTCCCTTGATCGCCGAATTGTCCGTTGGAATATGGCTGCTTTTAAAAGGCGTGGATCTGAATAAATTATTCTCTTAAAATACTCTTGCTGCGATTTAAATGGCTCTCAAATAAATCGGAGGAGGAAAATCGATGTTCAAGAGGATTCTCGTCTGCGGTATCTCTTCGGGAATTGTAATGGGCATTATGCTTTTCATCGGCGGAGCGATTGTCTCGAGAGTTGTGTACGGACCGGAATTTGCGCCGCCCGGAAAATTCAAGCCGGAACAGCTCAATCCGTTTTATTTTATCTGGACAAAAATTGTAATCGGAATTTTCTTCGGATTGCTTTTTGCCTTTGTTTATGAAAAACTCCCGTTGTCCGGAAGATTTAGATCTTCATTGCAAGGAGTTTTGTACGGAGCGGGATTCTGGTTGATTATTTCATTGTGGGATATTTCTCATCCGCTTGTATACGGTTCGGCATTCGGCAGAGACAGAATTTTCTGGTTGATTTATACTTTTATCGGTTTTGTCGCTCTGGGATTTTCTTTCGGGTTTTATTACAAGAGGCAGTCAAAGCCGGATTAAACCTGTTTGTCCGGCTTATAATTTTCTTCGCCCGAAGTAAAAATTTTGCCGCATACCTGGCAAAGCCATTCTGCGTCGCGCCGGTTGTATTTTTTCGGATCGAGTATCAATGTGGCTGAAGATTTACACGATGGACACGGCGGATTATACCGACCTTCGTCTTTTATTTCTTTATTATTCTCCACCGCCGGTCTCGTTCAGTTTTTCTGCGCGGTCTGCTATTTTTAGTTTTTCTATCAACTCGTCGAGCTCGCCTTCCATAATCGAATCGAGATTATAAAGAGTCAATCCGATGCGGTGATCCGTAACGCGGTTTTGTGGAAAATTATAAGTCCTGATTTTATCGCTGCGGTCGCCTTTACGCACCATCAATTTGCGTTGAGCTGAAATTTCCGACATCTGTTCCTGCATTTTCATGTCGTATAAACGCGCTTTTAATACTTTCATCGCCTTCTGACGGTTCTTAAGTTGCGAACGTTCGTCCTGGCATTGAACGACAAGTCCGGTAGGAATATGAGTAATCCGAATGGCGGTTTCGACTTTGTTAACGTTTTGACCGCCTGCGCCGCCGCTTCTGTAGACGTCGATACGCAGATCGTTTGGATCGATTTCGACGTCGACGTCCTCTACTTCAGGCAGTACTACAACCGAAGCCGCAGAGGTATGGATTCTGCCGCTTGCCTCGGTCTCGGGAACGCGTTGAACGCGGTGTACTCCGCTTTCGAATTTCATATCTCCGAAAACGTTTGTGCCCGAGAGAGAAAAAACAACTTCTTTAATGCCTCCCAATCCGGTGTCGCTTATATCGATCAATTCCTTTTGCCAGCCGCGTTTTTCGGCGTATCTCGAGTACATTCTGTATAAATCGGCGGCAAACAATCCTGCTTCTTCGCCGCCGGTTCCGGCTCTTATTTCTACAATCACGTCTTTGTCGTCGTTCGGGTCTTTGGGAATCAATAATACTTTTATCTTCTCTTCAAGCTCTTCGAGCTTTTTGCTTAAATCTTTCAATTCGATTTCGGCAATTTCTACCAATTCTTTGTCGGAAGAAGTTTCTATGATTTCTTTATTGCCGCTGATTTCGTTGAGCACTTTTTCGTATTCGTTGAAAGCGGCTACGATTTCTTCCAATTCGCGGCGTTCCTTGATGAGAGAAATAACCTTCTTCTGATCCGATAAAACGTCCGGGTCGGTAAGTTTAGTGTTGATTTCTTCGAACTTTTCACGTATCGATTTTAATTTGTCGTATATTTCCATCGTTTCCTCGAAATTGGATTCCAAATATACTAAGTTTAATCTTTTTTTACTTCGGTTGCTTTCTTTTTTCGTACAGGTAAAACGGCTACTTCTTTTCTCATTTTAATCGAATGGGGGTACGGTCTAAGCCTTTTCAGAGATTCTTTTGCAGGCTCGTCCAGAATTTGAAGAGCTTCGTCGAGTTCAAAAAGAACGGGCATTCGATTGTGGAACGGCTCGACGAATTCGTTTGGCGATGTGGTAATAATCGAAACCGACAGATTGTTTTCTTTGTCTCGGTACATTATTCCCGGCACGAAAAAGTATTCTTCGTTATAGATATAAATTTTGTGTTGTACTTTTCTGCCTTCGACTTCGATCCATTCGTAAAAACCGGTCATCGGAACCAGGCAACGATTGTTTGTAAACAGATCGTTCCAGAATTTTTTTTCTTTTATAGTTTCGCTTCTCGAATTTACTATGTTGGGCTTATCTTTGCCGAATTTGATTCCCCATTTAATAAGACTTATCTGGAGCTTGTTTCCTTCTTTATAAACGCAAAGAATTTTATCGTTCGGACGGATATTTGTTTTTTTGAAAGATTCGTCGAGTTCTTTCGCCTCGATGTTATATTTTTTTTCGAGCAGCTTTCTTATCAGAACCGCCGCTTCTATTTTTGTTTCGAAACCGTAACACATTTTGCTCTCCTTCGGATGTTAATCCAAAAATAGTATTTTTTCCTGCAGATATTCCACTCGGTATTTCTTCCGAAATGATTAACTTTGCGTTTCATAAAAAACGGAATAAGATGCCGAGAAGAAAATTAAAGAAACTGCTTGAAGTAAGAACATTCGAAAACGTCTTCGACGCCAAAGCGGAAAATGCGGAAGAAGAATTGCGCCGGTATCTGAACAACGCCGACAGGGTTACTCTGGAACTCGGTTGCGGACAAGCCGATTACTCGATAAATCTGGCGCTCCTTCGACCCGACAAGTATTTTATCGGAATCGACCGGAAAGCCGCGCGAATCTGGAACGCGTCGAAAAACGCGGAGGCAAGCGGAGTCAAAAACGCAGCTTTCCTGATTTCGTATATCGAACGACTCGACGAAATATTTAAAACGATGAAAGCCGAGGAAATCTGGATTACATTTCCGGATCCGTATCCGAGGCGCGGCAGCATGAAAAAACGTTTGACGCATCCCCGCTTTCTCGAAGTTTATAAAAAAATTACTGCTCCCGGCGCCAAAATAAATTTGAAAACGGACGACGAAACTCTTTACGAATACACGCTTTCTGTAATAGAAGAAGAACAATTGAAATTGATCAAAGCCGTGGACGACCTCTACGCCGAAGAAAACTTGAGCGACGAAGAGAAAATTCGCACCAAGTACGAAAAGATGCACCTTGCCAACGGCAAGAAAATTAAGCTCGTACGGTTCAGGCTCGACTAAAAGCGATATTGAACCGAAGCGTTGAATTCAAGGTTTTGGTGAATTTGAAGATAAACTCCGCCGATAGTAGGGTTCATATCATTAAAGTATTGTTTGACGGGTTTTAAGTCTACGACGACAGTGTCGCTTAAATAAGCCTCGCACATATCACCGTGAGAATCATGAAACAGATAAAGATTTGCGTCGGGGCGCGAAGAATACGGAGGGTAATACCAAACCGCTCTGAACTCGTGAGCCGAGCACCCGCCGCTGTAAGAAACCCGTATAAAAAGTTTGTCGTTCGATAAATCGATTTTGTTGATTACAAACGGGTCTTTTTTGATACGGTCGAGTTCGCTTTCGTTTTCAATCCGTACGAATAGCGGCGCTTTGATTATTTCTAATTCTGCAACGTAATCTTTTTTGTCGATCGAATCCGGAAAAACAGGATAAGGCGACAACGATTTTAGGCGTATCAGATAATCGTCGATGTAATAGGAATCGCCGAAAGACTGAAACGTATTGAGCTCCACGGTTTTGATTTCGGAGCCGAGCGAGACTTTTAGCCGAACAACGGCGTTTCCCGCCCACACGCACATTACGCCGAGCGGACATCTCGAATCCTCCGGCACGTCTTCAAACAGAATTTTCAGTTCGTTGTTTATGTAAGCGTAATTTTTCATGCCGAGCTCTATACTGACCGTATCGGATTTCGATACATTGTATTCGACGGGCGCAATAATATCCGCTCCGTCCATACATGAAATTAAAAGGATAATTATTCCCGGAAATAATAATCTTTTCATTGCCCTTCCAGTTTTAAATCGTCGCCGTCAATCAAAATAGCGGTTAATATTTTCAGATGCAATATTGCCCCGGCATTAATTTCTCCGGCATTCAAATCCGAAGCGCAATCTAAACGAAGTCCGGGAAATTTCACGGTATAAGTTGATCTCCTTAATCCGGAAGGAGGTATTTTTTTGTTTCTTATTCAATTAAAAAAAAGTAAATTCGATAATAGAGCATAGAAGAACGGGTGCGCTATGCAGGAATCCAGAAAAATCGAAAATATCGAAACAAAGTTGAAACAGCACGAGGAGAGAACCCGTCTTCTGCTTAAAACGCTTTGCGGTATTTCGTATCAGTTCGACATTATCGAAAACCGGCTTGTTTATTTCGAGGGAGAATCGATAAAAATTACCGGCTATCCGGCGAGGGATTTTATATCGGGAAAAATCAAATGGAGCGAACTCGTATGCCCGCAGGATAAGGAAATGTTCGCCGGCGAAGCGGAAAAGTTAAGAACAAGAAAAAAACATACGGCAGACCATATCTACAGAATTAAACACAAAAACGGTTCGACCAGATGGATAAGGGATATCGCAGAAATTACCGTCTTCGGGAACCATAAAGTAATAAACGGCGTTTTGTACGACTTTGCCGAGCAAATAAAATTGAAAAATAATTTGGTTAAAGCGGAATTCAGCTACCGAAGCGCAATCGACAATTCGCCGAATATTATTTTCACCGTCGGAAAAAATCTAAAGTTTACTTATCTGAATAATGCCGCTCAAGCGGTTTTCGGAAATGCGGACAAGATGAAATTGAAAAAGGCAACCGATGTAATCTTACCTCCGATTATTATCGACGGCAAAGAATACGGTAAAAGTTATCTGAGAAAGATTGTAAACGATGTTTATGAAGGCAGGACTTTTTCCGATATCGAGCTTACATATAAAAGCGGCGACAACGACGAAATAAATACTATTACGAGAATCTATCCCGAGTTTACACACGACAAAAAAACTTACACATGCGTTTTTGCCAGTACGGATATTACCGACCGGAAAAAGCAGGAAGAAAAACTGAAGGCTATCGAGAAGTCGATAGAATTTTCGCACGACCCGATTTTCTGGGTAAATTCTAAGGGAAATATTATTTATGTAAACGAATCGGCATGCAGGAAACTCGGATATTCAAAAAACGAGCTTCTTTCGATGTCGGTGTTTGATATCGATCCGCATCTTAAACGGAAAGAATGGAAAGAACATTGGAAAAAGTCTATAAATAAAAAGTACTATACCTTTGAAACCCAACACAAGAACAGAAAAGGCGAAATAATTCCGGTTGAAATTTCGGTTACTTCATTCGAATACGAGGGAGAAAAGATACATTCCGATTTCGTAAGAGATATAAGCGACAGGAAGAAATACGAAACGGAATTAATCAAAGCGAAAGAGAAAGCCGAACATTCGGAAAAATTGAAGTCAGCGTTTCTGGCGCAAATGTCGCACGAAATCCGCTCGCCTTTACACAGAATTCTCGGATATGTTTCGATACTGAAAGATTTTATTGCGGACAACCTGCCGGAAAAAACGAGTCAAACGGACGAATATTTTCACGGCGTTGAACTCGCAAGCAAGCGTTTAATACGCACCATCGATTCGATTCTCAATATGTCGGAATTGCAAACCCGGTCGTACGAGCCGGTCTTTAAAAAGTTCGACCTCTACGACAGGCTGATATTGCTTTACAACGAGTATAATAACTTTGCCAGAGTGAAGAATCTGGAATTCAAACTCGAAAGAAAGACAAAAGAGACGCAAATAACCGGCGACGAATACAGTATTGTGCAAATTTTCGCCAACCTGATTGACAATGCAATAAAATATACGGAAAAGGGAAGCGTAAAGATTGTTATAGGCAGGAATAAAAACCGGCGTCTCTTTGTGGAAGTCGCCGATACGGGAATCGGAATATCCGACGAATTTCGCAAAGAGCTTTTCAAACCGTTTATGCAGGAGGAACTCGGCTATTCGAGAAAATACGAAGGGAGCGGTTTGGGGCTGGCGCTCGTTAAAAATTACTGCCGGATTAACAACGCCGTAATTTCTGTTGAGAGCGGTAAAAATACGGGCTCCGTATTCAGAGTAACTTTTAAAGGCGAAGATAATTTGTCTGAAATCGATACGACTTAGTTTTCAATACGCCACGCCGATAAACTGATTTTCAGCTTTTATCAGAAACTGATTTCCATCCAAGAAAACCAGAACCGCTACAGTTACGGATTGATTTTCCCAACCTGAAGGTCCGCTGCGACCAATTTTTTCGAATTTATAGGGATAATTGTTCGGGTAATCCTCGTCGACTGTAAATCCGGAAAAAACCTCTCCGTTCCTGATTAAGTAGTAGGCTTCGATGTCGATCTTGAAATCGATATCGGAGGAATCGGCGGTAAAGATTGTAAAGAGAGCTCCGAATCGGGGCCCCGTTTCAGGTATTGTCGGCATTTTATCGTACCAGATGTCGGCTTTTAATACGAGGCGTTTGTTTTTGTAGACCAGAGTGTCGGGCGTAGCCAACAGAGCCGAAAGCGGAAATTCCGGCGGTTTTTTTTCGCCTTCCTCGCATGCAAGCGCAAGAATAAAAACGGTCAGCAGTAATGAGACTGTTAATTTTTTCATTTTGTTTGCGTCAGTTCTTCATATGCCCGCTCGAGATTCATTTTTCGCGCGCCGTTCCAGTGCTCTTTTATAAATCCGAAACCGGGTATTTCCGGAGCCGCCGTTATTTCTTCTTTCGATTTGCCTTTTTGAATTTGACCGTCTACAAATTCGAGCAGAGCCGTAAGATAGTTTTTCATCTGTATCAGGCTTTCTTTGTTGCCGGTTACGTTCTCGTCGCTGTCGGCATGTCCGAAAATGAATACAGTCTTGTCGTCGAAATGCGCAAGCGACTTATCGATAAATTTAATCCAGTCGTGAAGATTAGATCCGCCCGGGAAATCGATATACGGATAAACGTTGTTGAAGACGATATCGCCCATATGAACGATATTTGAATTCACGAACCGCACGGCAATATCGCCTGCTGTATGAGCCGGATTGAAGTGGACGGCGTCTATTTTTTCATTTCCCAGATCGACGCTCCATTCCTTTTCGAATACGATGTCCGCATAAGCCTGCGGAACCTCTCCGCCGCCGTAAAACTTTTCCTGCATTTCACGGCATTTTTCGTGTCCCACTATTTTATCCGTATATTCTCTCAGAAAGTGATTGCCTCCGGTGTGGTCCCTGTGGTGATGAGTATTAATAAGAAAGTTGATTCGTCTGTCGGTCTTCTTTTTCAAACCGTTATAAAAATTGCGGACGGAGTCGTCCATCTGAGAGTCGATAACTGTAACAGCGTCGTCGTTTACATACCAGAGAATTGTGCCGCCTTTTTCGGTATAAATTCCGATGCGGTCGTTGAGATTTCTGAATCCGGAAATTTCCTGCGCCGCTTTTGCAAAGAAATTTCTGCCTTCGAGCAAAATCCCGCCTGTTATCAAAAGAGAAGTTTTTATAAAGTTTTTGCGCGTTGTTTTCATGTTCGCCCTTTGGTTTGTTTGTATGTGAAAACGCAAACCGGCTTCATAAAGTTTAATTCATTTTGCGAAGTGATTATTCTTTTTCTTAATTATCAGTAATCTTTCAGTTTTTCGAGATTTTTTCTTTCGCCGATTGCAATCAGAGTATATCCTTCTTCGATAATAGCGTCGCCTTTCGGATTATAAATAAAAGCGCCTTTTTCATTGTTCTGAATGGAAACTATAATAGCGTTGAATTCGGTTCTAATCGGCAGTTCGGAAAGCTTTTTCTTGTGCATTTTAGAGCCTTTTTTAACTACAAACTCTTCGATTTGAAGGTCGAGATTTTTATTTGCCGAGACGATTTCGATAAAATCCGCCACGCCGGGTCGAAGCAACAGCGAAGCCATTCTTACGCCGCCGAGTTCATACGGATTGATAACACGGTCGGCGCCGGCTTTAATCAATTTCGGATGAGTTTCTTCCTCGATAGCGCGCGCCACAACGAATATGTCGGGATTCAACGACTTTGCGGTCAAAGTAGTAAAGACGTTTTCCGGATCGGTCGGCAGTACGGCAACGAGCCCTTTTGCTTTTTTAATGCCGACTCGTTCCAGAGTTTCGTCCTGGGACGCGTCGCCGGTATCGTATAAATAGCCGGCGGCTTCTAATTTCGGGTGATTGGCTTTATTGTTTTCGATTACCACAAAATCGGCTCCTGCATGAACCAGTTCCTCGCAAATATGCGTTCCCATTCTGCCGTAACCGCACACGATATAGTGATTCTCGAGTTTTCGTATTCTGTTTTCCATTCTCTTTCTCTTGAATATTTTACTTTCTATAAGGATTTGGATTCCCACGCCGGCTACGTAAAGCACAACGGCAAAACTTGAGGCGAGGAGAAAAATCGTAAAGAGTTCGCCTCCTTTCGACAGCGGATGCACTTCCTTGAAGCCGGTTGTTGTGATGGTTATTATTACCATATAAAGCGAGTCGATAAAACTCCAGCCTTCGATTACAATATATCCGAAAGTGCCGATGCAGATAATTGCAAAGAGCAAATAGAGAGCGCTGATAAGAGGTTTAACCGGGGATTCCGTCATTGTTTTTCAAAATTTTTTTCGTTTTGATCTATAAATTCTCCGAGTATCGATTTTTTTGCCGCCAGCGCAAGTATTACGAAAATAATTCCGAGCGTAATCATAATTATAGTATATCCGATAATCACTATCTGCGTGGCGATGTCGATTTCCACAAGAGCCATAGCAGCAAAAAAGAGGACGATTATAAATTTAGTCATACGCGATATTAACGAATAATGATGAATATTTTCTTTCAACAAACTGTTATAAACGGCAGTGGATACTCTTCCTGCAATTATCCATCCGGCTCCGAATATAATAAAAGCGACGAATAGTTTCGGTATAAAAATTACGCTTTGCTGAATCAGGTTCGACAACACCGTTAGTTTCATAGCGTCGAGCGCTGAATTCAGGAAAATCAAAAATACTATAAAGAAAATTACATTGCCGATAAAATTAAAAACGGCGTACCGGATGTCGGCTTTCGAAAGAGCCCGCCGCCATTGCATTCTTACGAATAATCTTTCGAATCGCAATACAACAAGAAGTTGAACGGTCAATCTTTTGGCGAGCCACCCGATGAACCACCCGACTATTAATAAAATTACGCCGCCGAGAAGGCTCGGAAGATATCCGATAATTTGTTTGCCGAGATCGAGAAAAGGACTGTCAATTCTTTCCATTTATGACTCCTGATTCTTTTGGCGATTTTAACAACAGTTTCCAGAGGGGCTCTCTTTCTTCGTATTCTTTTACCCAGAGGACGGGGCAGGCGGCTTGTTCGGTAATATCCTGAGCCAGCGATTTGCCGAATAGCAGTTCGAGAAAGTCGCCCGTTTTGCCGCCCATCAAAATCAAATCCGCATTCTTCGATTCGTCTACGATTCCTTTTAAGATATCCGTATTTCTAAGAATCTTTACTTCGGCTTGAATCGAATTTTCCTTCAAAATTTCGGATATTTTTTCTTCGCGTCTCTTTTGTTCCGAAACCGGGGTTTCGGGTTCGTACACAAGCAGTATTTCGATATCAGCTTTAAAATACTCGCTGAGAGCCGGAGCGATTTCCGTTGCAAGCATAGCATGGGCGTCGATTGTGAAGGGAAGGAGAATTTTTTTGATTTTTTCCTTCTCGATATTTCCGTGCAGAACGGCTACTTCGCCCGGAAATTTTTGGATTACGCTGTCGATTATCGACGAAAAAAACCGCTCGAAAAAGTCGGGATTTTTTGCCCTTCCCAGTATTATGAAATTGCACTCTTCTTCTTCGGCGGTACTGATTATTCCCTGCGAAATCCGGTGAGATACGTTGAGTATCGAGCGCGTGGGAATATTTTCTTTGAGTGTAATTTCATTTGCCCGGTCGAACAGCGGTTTGGCTCTTTGAATGTCGGTCAATTCCGAAACGAGAGGATTGCCTTCGCGGACTTCGGTAACGTGCAAAAGCAAAATTTGAGCGTTCGATTTCTTTGCAACTGCAGAGGCAATGTGAGTTAAACTCGTAACGTTGTTTATGTTGGCTAACGGCAGCAGTATTCTGTATTCTTTCCGTTCGAGCCTTTCGAGCGAACGGACTTTCCGGACGTGTTCCACTTCGCGATGAGCCGCATAAAATTTATATACGAACAGTCCTGCCGATATCCAAACTGCGGTTACGATCCAGGCGGTCGGACTGTAATTGAACATATAAAGAGCCAGGAAAAGGAGCGACAAAATTCCCAGAATCGACAGATAAGGAAAAAGGGGAGTAAAGAATCCGCGGTCGAGGTCGGGTCTTTTTTTACGCAGACGAATCAAGGTTATGTTTACCTGAAGGAACAACAGAAGGAACATAATATCTGCGGCGCTTGCCACGTCTTCTATCGGCAGCGACACCGCCATCAGTACTACGATGAAAAGAGAAATGAGGATCGAAAGGTGCGGCGTAAAATTTTTCTTATGAACTTTTCCGAAAAAGGTAGGAAAGTTTCTGTCCCTTCCCATAGCAAAAGCCACGCGGGACGAAGAATAGATCGTGGCGTTTAAAGCCGACATTGTCGAAATAATACCGCCGATTAAAAGCATAATGCCGCCGCCAGTAAAAAACGATTTTGCCACTTCGACTAACGCCGTCTCTTTGTGCGAAGCCAGATAATCCCACGGCGTAGTATCGCCGGGAGGAATCACCGATCCGAGAGCGGTAAAAGCTATCAACAAATAAATCGGCACAACTATAGCTAACGAAAGAAAGACTGCGCGCGGTATATTCCTTTTCGGATTTTTAATCTCTTCCGAGCATTGAGAAATTACCTCGAAGCCCTGGAACGCTATAAACGTAAGTCCCATCGCTTTGAAGACGCCGCCCCAGCCGTGCGGGAAGAAGTTCGAAAATGCCGACTGCCAGTCCGGTCGTTTAAAAACAAAATTGAGTCCGAATCCGATAAAAACAAGGAGAATTACAATTTTGGCGATTGTAACCAGATTGCCTACTTTTCCCGTTTCGGATGCGCCTTTGAAATTGATATAAGCAAATAAAATTGCCGTAACGGCGGCGAGTATTTTTTGAGGTGACAAAAATCCCCAATGGGGCATTGCAATATTAAACTCGTGAATGACAAGTTCGAAGTAAGCTCCGAAGCCGAGCGCATAGAGACTACAGGCGACCGCATGAGCAAACCAGCTCATCCAGCCTGAAATAAATCCGTTCCATTTAGGCAGTCCTTCTTTTACCCAGAGATAGCCTCCGCCGGCGTCGTGAAAACAGGAACCGAGCTCTGCGTATGAAAAAGCCGTCAAGAGCGCCACGAATCCGTTTAATGCAAATGTAATTATTAAAGCGGGACCGGCGACCCCGGCTGCAATTCCGGTCAATACGAATATGCCCGCGCCGATCATTGCCCCAACGCCGATTAATGTGGCGTCCATAAGTTTCATCTCGCGGCTGAGATGAACTTCGGTGTCGAATTTCTTCATGAAAGCGTCTATTTATATTTTTTAATACTTTCGGCGGACACAGCCCTTAATCAACACGGGAAATTCAGTACCGAAGGGAATATTTGTCGGGAGTTATTATAGCCATAAGGAATGAAAAGGTCAATGAGAAAGTTATAGATAAGTTTCAAGGTTTTGTTGATTGAATGGTTCCGGTTAAAATAAATTCATCTGTTTAAGTAGATTTTTCTTAGTGCGTTTATATTAAAATTATCTTTAAAACTTTATTGTGGCAGAAAAAGTCTAATTCATTTATTTTAATTATACAAGAGATATTTTTTATAGCACATTCTCTTCACGTATGGTAAAAATTTAGGGCTTCTTGTAATTAGAAAGAAAATCTTCAATTGCTGGTTTAAGAATTCTGTTTACCATCTGACGACAATTTCTATCAATAAAAAAACGAAGATAATATTTATAACCCAGGGGATATTCCCCATTACTTTGATGTGAAGACACAAGATGTAGTGGGAAACCAAGAAATTCCGCTAAGGATTTTGATTTATTTTTAGAATAATATACTTTGATCTTTTCTTGAACTGAAGAATCAAAAACGGAGGGTAATTCTTCTCTATTAATTAGAAAATCGAAATCCAAATTATGTTTATTATGTAATTTTTTTTGCAAATTTCTTAATTCAATATGTAGCTGATTAGAGCTTTGAATGAAAAATACAGAATCAGGATAATCAGAAGAAAGGTCAAAAACTAAAGACGGTTTATAAAGTTCACGAGAAAAAAACTTGCGTATTCTATTTGAAGCATTAATTTTATGGGATGCGATAACTCTTAATATAGAATCATCTGTCCAAACCATAAATTTATTTATAATATCAGAGTTGTCAAGATCATAGGGACCATGAGTAATGGGAATAATATCTTGAAGCTTTTTAGGAGATCTATGAAAAGTTTCAAAACAAGTAGCTAATATATCTATTAACATTGCATCAGTAATATTACGAATATGATGCTTATAGATATTTGCATGCATTTTATATCTTTGTAATCTTAGAGTCCAAGCTTCTAAAGCACCCTTTTTAGTAACATGCAAGTTATAGCTGTCATTTGCTATGCATATATTACGCCACAAACGTTGAATATCATAAAAACCATAGTTGGTACCGCAATGATACGAATCTCGGTAAATATAATCTCCTTTATCAGTATCAATAGGTCCATCAATGATTTTTCTTAAAACCATTTCAATGGGCTCAAGTTCTGATTGTACGGTAATAAGCTTCTTGTTAAGAGCTTGTAAAGCTTTTCTTGCATACAGTTCGTTCGATTTCTTGGTTTGTGTAATAAGATAACGTGCTAATTTATAACCGACTTCTTCATGATCATAATTGTATTTCAATTTTGCATATTTGCATGCTTCTTCTAATGTATGGCTAAAGGGTGCATGTCCTACGTCGTGTAGTAAACCAGCTAAACCAGCCGATAGAATAAAAGCTTTTTCTCTTTGTTGTCGGTTTCTTTTTTTAAAATCAGGGTCAGTACTAAAGTAAGAATGAATTAATTCCTTAGAATTTTGCAAAAGAGAAATCGCAGCGAGCATTGATAAAAACATCACACCAATACTATGTTCAAAACGAGAATGTTGTGCAGAGGGATAGACTAATTGTTCAAGAGGCAGTTGACTTATCCACCGAAGCCGTTGAAAAAGTTTGTGATCAATTATGGGAAGTAATTCTTTGGGAAACTCAATAAATGTGTAGATTGGATCCCGAACAACTTTAGATTCAATTTGATAATTCGAGAGAAAGTACATTAAGATAACTAACTTTTTTTATCAAAAGAATCACTAAGATCTAATAAGTTCTTAATGTCATTCTCTTTTAAGGAAGCTAAGTCTTTCCATCCTAACAATGAAGCTCGCTCCTTTAGAAAAGTAGGATCGCGGGACGTACCGTTGTTATTATGAACTAACATATTAATTTTTGCTAAGTATGAAATTTTTTCTGTCGAAGTAACATTATTTGTAAATAAAAAATTCAGAACATATTCAAATCTTTTTTTGTAAGGTTCTGAAAATGAAAAATTTTTATTTTCCAATGATTTAGAGAGCGTAAGAGATTTTTTATCAGAGGAATAAATTATATAATTAGAATAAATTAAAGAGTCGACCATTAATTGAACCATTTCACTATAGGGGCCATATAAATAAGGAATATAGAACTTTCTTCTATGCTCTTCACTGAAGGTGAGATAAATTACTTTTTGGATTATAGTTTTTCCAATGTAAGTTTTTTTTTGATTAAATTCATTGACAATATTTAAAATATTGTTTGTTAACATATATCAACCTTTTTTATTTTAGATAGGGGGTCGGTTAAGGCAGGGCAATATAAATTATTTAATTTTGTCACCTTTGTTCGTGATTTTTATCACGCTACATGTAAAATATAAAAAAAATCATAAAAAATATAGAAAAATGTAAAAAAATTAAAAAAATAATTTTATTAATAATAGTGATATCTAATAAAGGGGCATAAAGTCAAATGGGTGTGTAAATAATTTTGTGTAAATGGTTAATGAATAGCTTGAGGCTAAGCGGAGTGGAGTGTAACGGAACGAAGCTTAGTCTCGTGGAAAATAGGCGTCCCAGTTATCGGTTGATAAAATAGCTATAAGTTATTAAAAGACAAAAAGAAATCTAAATTAGTGAGTTAGTGAACTCGCTAAAAGGATATCGATAATGAAAAGGAGGAATGGCCGTAGGATGCGTTGTCCATATTGCAAGTCGTTGTCAACCGTAAAAAATGGGAATAGAAAACTAACGCCGATTAGTTTTGATAGAAAGACGAGCCGTGAAGTCCAGCGATACAAATGCAAGTTATGCCAAAGGACATTTACGATCCCTAAAGAGAAGAAGAGGAGATATAAGGAGAGTTATAAGATAGAGATCGCCAGGATGCACGTCGAAGAACGCATGAGTTTCAGAGTAATCTCGAAGAGAGTAAGAGAGCGCTTAGGAATAAAGCTGAGTAAAACTACCGCTTGCAGGATAGTAAATGAGATAGCACTGCGTTCAAAGGGAGATATAAATATAAAGCAAGAATACTCTCCGAAGTGGAATGGATATTTAACGGTAGACGATAAATATTTTAGTATACGAGGAGATAAGAAGATGATACTAACGGCAACAGATAAGACAGGGGATTTACTACACACGGAAGTATTCATTGAAAGGGA